>NZ_JBHMIQ010000012.1:0-145393 GCF_048060315.1 Micromonospora sp. LOL_013 | reverse complement strand
CGGAAACGATCTCCTGTGTCATCGGGCTGCACTTCTACAGGATCGCCTGTGAATAGACCTCACTGTGATGGCCGAATTTAGCGGAACGGTTGGTGTCACATTGGCGGCTTCTGGGTCTGTGACAAGGCAGACGAGTGAGTCGGTAACAATCACCGTCGGACCTGGTGCCTACGCGTTCTTTCATGGCGAGAAAAAATTCAATGGCAACTACTCCGGCTGGAAATGCAACAGTACCGGAACTGCGGCCAGCACGGTTTCAGGAAGTGCAGTATCGTTCGCAGTCCCGGCGGAAGGTGCCGCCAGCTGCTCAGCCTCATACTCTTCCAGCTCCTTCGAATACAAGGCTAAAGCGATAGCTTGTTGAGCTTTACGTCCCGGCACTATCAGCAGGAGCTGAGGAGCGGCGTCGACGACACCGCTCCTCAGCTCCTTCCGCAAGAACAAAGGAAATCAGTGCGTAAACAACCTCACGTTGCAGCGCTGGCGGCCATCGCGATTGCCTTTCTGATGGCCTGCGATGTCGGCGCAGTAAGGCGGCCATCAGAAGCTGAGTCACACGCTTCTCCACGATCTTCGGAATCCTCATTTGCAAATGAAACCACAGTTTGCGAATCAGAGCTACCAGAAACCAGGGAAGGCCTCTTGAAGGTCGAAGAAGTGTGGCCAGAATCTACGAGCGCAAGCCACGGATATCACTCGATCTCGCTTGACCAAGAAGCATGTTCCCGCCTAGGTCCAGCGAATGAACCAGAGTGCGACAGGCCATTTCCCTGGGTAGCAAAGAATCCAAATCACACAAACGCAATCCTTGCCGAAAACGGCGCCGACATACTGTATTTTGGCACCATTAGAGGACATCAGCCGGTACCAGCAGGAGAGGAGGCGGTAATCCAGGAGATCCGGCAAATGGTAGCAACCGGGCGGGTGATCGATACCAATGCGAATGAGATCGTGAGAGCCGCAAAGATGTGCGCGCCACTCATCCAGGATGATGACGATTTGGTATTCCAGTCGAAGGCACCGGGGCAAGAAATAGATGGGATGGTGACCGCCTTCCTTGTGGTCACGGAGAACAAGCTGATCTGGATCGAGTTCGATAACGTGGGCTGGACCGAAGAGGACTATCGAAACATAGTAAGGATGGCCGCCAAGGAGGCGGCGAAGATCTGAAGCCAATCAAGGGCAGCAATGACTATTTTCGGACGCTGGCATGACATTCGCGCGGCCCACATCGAACGATCCGGTGGCGAGCAGGCCGTCGAGTCCGGTAAGCAGGAACTGCCTGGCCACGAGGCCGCTGTGACCGGCTCGGGCCATGGGCACGGATCGCTGGAAGAGACGGTATATCTGATGGCCAGCCTCGCCAATGCTCAGCGGTTGGCCGAAGCGGTCGAAGAGCTACGCGACGGTGGCGGGGAGATTCACGACCTGATTGACCCTGGCCACGGCTCGGACGGGGCCGCCGGCAACTCAAAACCGCGCCGAGGTGAGGCTGAGATACCTTAACTTCGCCTTTTGACGTGCGTAAGCCTCACCTCGACGGCTTCCGGCTACAACAGTCTGGCCGGGAACCCACCCCGGCGACGCCCATCGCCGTGGCATGCAGGGCGATACTGTCGGCATGCGTCCCTCCATCACCATGGCCGTCGTAGCCGGGCTACTTGCCACGCAGGGCTGCACTGCCGCTGCTCCCGCACCTGAGGCGCCCCCGCCTACCCCGACCGTCGGACAGCCCGTGGTGTTGGATGCCCGCGTACCGGGTTGGGAGACCGCCGCCTGGCTCGCCGAAGACGCGTTCTGCGTGCGCGTCGCCCGCGTCGACGGTAAGCGCATGGAGGGCAAGGAGAACGAGTTCGTCTTCTGCGATCCGGCACCGGAGGCGTTGGACACACTCGGTCCGCCACTGCTGCCCACCAAGCCGATGCCATACGCCGCACCGCTTGACCCGCAGCAGCGGGAGATCATCCTGGTCGGGCCCGTACGCGGTGCCGTGACCAGCGTGTCCGTGACCATGTTCGGCCGGACCGCCACGGCCGCCGTACACCAACTCCCCGCCACCCGAAATCGCCAGATCGGCGCTTACGCGGTCTGGCTTCCTCGCGACGGGGGTGAGCGCGACGGGATGAACCTCTCCGACATCACCGCCGTCGTCGGCCGCGACGCCGACGGCCACGTCGTGACCCAACTGGACTGACACCAGCGGAGGCACCGGCCAACTTGGGGAGCCGAGCCTCTGGAGCTCGGCCCGCTGCTGGGATGTTGGATCAGTGGTGCTGCTTGGCGAGCTCGACGAAGGAGCGCCAGGCGGACGGGCCGAAGATCAGCATCGGGCCGCTACGGTCCTTGGTGTCCCGAACCAGGACCCGACCGGGCAGGTTGTCGGCCACCTCGACGCACGAGCCGGCTTCGGAGTAGGTGCTGGTACGCCAAGTGGGTGCGCTGCTCACTGGATCATCTCCACCGATCGACGTCCACTCCTGGGCAGTGAGGTGCCAGAGAGACCGAGTCTCGATGCACACCGCCTCAATGAAGGGCAGCTCCCGAAAGAGCTGTGACAGGGTACCGATTTTACCCCTCCTGACCTGCGGCGGAGCGAGCGGTCCGCGAAGGGTCCGCGCTCACGGACGTCATGACGGAGCCTTCGCAGCGCAGAGCGAACCGACCAACCCGGCCGGCGATCAGGCGGCCCTGACTCACCGCGTCCGGCGCGCGATGCAGGAGCGCCGACCCTACCGAGGCAGGGTCGGCGCTCTCCGGCTGTCTCGCCGAGATAGCCGTCAGGCCGTCAGTGGTGGCGCTTCGCCACCTCGATGAACGAGCGCCACGCGGACGGGCCGAAGGCCAGGGTGCCGCCGTCGCGGTTCTTGGTGTCCCGGACCAGGACCCGTCCCGGAAGGTTGTCGGCCACTTCGACGCAGTTGTTCTGTCCGTTGCTCCGGCTCGACGTGAACCAACGAGCCGCTGAAACGTCGCCAGTGATCACTTGCCCATCTCCTTCATCGCGTCCCTGATTGCCTGCCTCGACGCCCGCTCATCCAGCGAGGCGTCCCAGATGTTGCTGAATGCTCCCTCGTACCGGTCGATCTCATGCGGCTTGTCCAGGAACAGAGCACCGGTGAACCCGTCGACGTAGACCGTGGGCGGCTCCGTCGCCTGGCCGTTGCCGTTGGTGGGAAACTCCAACACGACAAACGGACCCGACATGATGCCGGCGTGCATCCCGACCGCGAACGGCAGCACCCTGAGTGCCACGTTCGGCATCTCGCTCACGGCGATCAGCCGTTCCAGCTGGGCGCTCATGACCTCCCGCCCGCCCACCGGCCGCCGGAGGATCGACTCGTTGAGCACCACCCTCAGCTCCGGTGCCGCGACCGGTCTGGTGAGCAGCGTTTGCCGAGCGATTCGGAGTTGAACCCGTCGGGCGATCTCGCGCGGCTCCGTGCCGGGGTTGTCGGCCTCGATCAGCGTGCGGGCGTAGTCCGCGGTTTGCAGTAGTCCTGGCACGAGCTCGGCTTCGTACCACCGCAACTGACTGCAGGACTCCTCCAGGCCGATGTAAACGTCGAAGCCCTCGTTGATTATGTCTGCGTAAGACAGCCACCAGCCCTTGCTCTTGGTCTCCTTGGCGAGAGCCATGAGCGATGTCGTCGTCTCGGCCAACGCGCCGTAGACGCGGCACATCTGCTCGACGTCGAGTGACCGCATGGACGTATGCCCGGTCTCGATCCGCCAGATCTTCGCTTCGCTCCACTCCAGAGCGGAGGCGGCGGCTCTGACCGTGAACCGGGCCTGCATCCGGAGATCACGCAGGCAGCGACCCAGTTGCCGTCTCGGCACCGTTGACCCTGTCGCTCCTTCCGCCACGTCTCATCCTCCGCTCCTCGCCTCACGGTGAGGCGACCCTGTCACTCAAGATGAAAGCACCCGTACGCCTGTTTTGCAATGCATGCTTCGCTCTCGATGACGTACTTCTGGGTTCCGTAAATGAAGTCTTGTAGATCGATACACGCAATGCTCTACTCGTCTTCAGTACCTGGGCGTGCCGCACCGCCCAGCAGCCGGCGAGGGGTCGCCCGAGCAGGCACATGTCGTCGGTCCCGCTCGACTCGAAGGGGGCAACCCATGGTGAAGCCGCTGATGTACGGCTACCTGCGGGTGGACCTCGACGCCCTCGACGGCGACATCCGGCAGATGGAACTCGCCCTCAAGTTCTGGGCCGAGCAGGAGGGCTACTGCTTAGCGGGGCTCTTCCATGAGTACGACACCGCGCTGAACCGCCCGGCCCTCACCGCACTGATCGAAGAGACCTGCCGCTCCAACGCCCGGCGCGTGATCACGCCCAGCCTCGCGCACCTCTCCACGCACCCGGTCGTCCAGCACCACCTTCTCGACGTGCTGGAAGACACCGGCGTCCAGGTCCACACCCTGCAAGGAGGAACTAGACCCATGAAACCGCCGCTGTACGGCTACATCCGCCTACTGCCGCCGCACGCCAACACCAGCAACGCCATCGTGGACCAAGCCGAGCGACGCATGCAGCAGTTCGCCGACAGCCACGGCTACGAGCTGATCGCCGTCTTCATCGAACGCTCGACCAGCCGAGCCGCGTTCGACCACCTGATGCATGGCCTCCTCGTCGAGGACGTCCACCACATCATCGTCCCCGCCCACGAAGCCCTCTCCGCACACCACAGCCACCTCTTCGACGACCTGATCGAGGAACTTCACGCAGCAGACGTGCTCATCTTCGATTTCGAAGCCATCGACACCTGCGACAGGAGGATGCGACCATGCTAGGAATCGGGGCAGTCGTCGGCGCGGCGCTGCTCGGCTTCTGCGCCGGGCTGTGGTCATTCAAGGTCAAGTCCAGGTGGTGCCCGGACTGCGGGCGTACCACGTACCCGATGGCGGAACGGCGTGACGGGTAGCCGGCTACTCGCCACGCCGGAGCCGAAACCCGGCGACGTGCTGATCATCGGCCGGCAAGCCAGCGTCCAGTTCGCCGCCGACCGCGCCATCCGACTCCGGGTCATCGCCGTCGACCGCAAATGGACCTACGACGGGTGGATCTGGCTCACCGGATACGTCATCGACCGCCACGGCAACGCCGCCGAACGACGCGAGATCTTCGTCCAGCGCCACGGACTCTACCGACTACCCCGGCGCATAGAAACCCGACCATCGACCAAATGATCAAGAAGGAGAGAAATGATCACCGAAATGCTACGTGACTGGTGGCTACGCTGGCTCGACTGGCACTCCGGCCGGTCCACCGCCTCAAAGCGGCTGCACCACCTGCGACGCGAGCTGCACCAACAACGGCACACGACACCGGCCCGCCACCGCCGACTCGACGGCAACCGGGGACACCACTGGACCACACAGGCGACCGAACTGGTCCCGACCCTGCGCCCGTTGATGACATACGGCCAGCAACTCGGCTACCGGGTCGTCCTGCACGGCTCACCCTGACCGACCCCCGCCGCCGACACCCACCAAGCCGGGATCACCAAGATCATGTGAGGCTGAGATACCTTTCGACCGGCGGATAAGGTATCTCAGCCTCACATGGTGGCGGCGGTTCCGGCCAGCCCGGCGGCGGCGGTGGCGCCGGTGATTCACAAGCCGAGGAGGAGAAGATTTGTGAAGTCGGCTCCGTACACCTCCTTGGCGGACATGCCCGATGTCGTCTGCGACGAACTGTCCCGGGCACGCCGTGGGGTGATCATGCTTGCCGTTGACGGGTTGTCATACGACGCAGCGCTGGCGGCAGGCTGGCGGACCGCCGAGCTGACCCAGTTGGCCAGCACGTTTCCGAGCACGTCGACAACCGCTTGGCTGACCGCCATGACCGGAGTCGGGCCGGCTCAGCACGGCGTACCCGGGATGGTCTACCGCGTCCCCGGCCGTGGCACTCTGGTGTACGCCGTCACCGGCCAGGTGTTGGCGCAGGGGCCGGCCGACCCGGGCGGCGACCCCAGACTCGTGATCGAGCACCCGACCATCT
Source organism: Micromonospora sp. LOL_013 (assembly GCF_048060315.1). Taxonomy (NCBI): domain Bacteria; kingdom Bacillati; phylum Actinomycetota; class Actinomycetes; order Micromonosporales; family Micromonosporaceae; genus Micromonospora; species Micromonospora sp. LOL_013. Next base: position 139,386 of record NZ_JBHMIQ010000012.1, on the reverse strand, counting down.
TCGACCGGGCTGCAGGCGACGGCGTGCAGTGCCGCGCGGTGGCCCGGGAGATCGCCCACCTACCCGGCCCATGGGCGCAGGCGCTGCTCCGGGGCGCGACCGTCGTCCCGGCTGCACCGTCGGAGACGCTCGCCCGGCATGCCCGCGACCCTGCGTTGCTGGTCGACGCCGCAATGAAAGAAGTCGACGAGCAGATCGGCGGGCAGGCCGGTGACGTGCGGCGGCGGCAACCGATGCTCCTGTGGACCTACGTCAACCTCGACGACTACCTGCACCGCCACGGCTACGACGAACGAGCCGTGACGGCGATGGCCGAGCTGGGCAGCCGGGCCGCCCGGTGGGCGCAGGCCGGCTGGACAGTCATCGTCCACTCGGACCACGGCCAGGTCCGGTGCACCCCGGACGAGGACCTGGTGCGGGCATGGTCTGCTCTGGATGACCCGGCACGGCGGCTGCTCCCGGCCGGCGGGGCGGGCCGGGTCCGGTGGCTGTACCCGGCCCCCGGCGACGAAGACGAAGAGGTCGGCGGCCGACTCGCTGCGGCGCTCGGCTCCTCGGCCCGGATCGTGGCCACCGACGAAGCCTGGCGGGACCGGGTAGGCCCGGTGATCGCGATCGCCGCAGACGAACGCTTCCCCGTGCCGGACACCAGCCTGAGCTGGGAACACGGCACCGACTCAGCCGACGAGACGGTGGTACCGCTGGCAATCTGGCGGGACCGCTGAGACTGCCGTGCCGCTAAGACTGCCGGGCCGCCAGGACACGGGACCGCTAGGAGGCGGTGCCGACGGGCGAGACGTCAGCCGGCCGCTCCGGCCGTGTCTGGGCCCGGAACGGCAGCAGCGCGGCCCCCACCAGGATGAAGACTGCGGCGACCGCGAAGTAGATCGGCCGGTAGCCGACTGTGCCGACGACCAGGGTGCCGACGCCGATGCATACGGCGTACGGCGTATTGATGATCGCCTCAGACGCGACGATCGCGCGGCCCTGCAGCTCGGCGGAGGTGCGCCGCTGCACCAGGGTCACCTCGGCGACGAGAATCAGCGGCAACCCCAACCCGACCAGGACCGCCCCGGCTGCGACTCCGGTCAGGGTGGCGGTGCTGGCCGCCGCCAGGCCGACCCCGTTGAGCAGGAAGCCGGCGCAGGCCACGGTGTACTCGCCGTAGCGGCGCATCGCGGGACCGACCAGGAGACCGGCGACGACGCTGCCGGCGCCCTGGACGCCCCCGAGGATCCCGATGATGGCGGTCGGACGCTGCAGCCCGTCGCTGACGAGCGAGAACAGAGCCACGTTGATCATGCCGGCACCGCCGAACGCGACCGCGCTGGCGACGACGATCCGCCGGATGACCGGATGGCGGGCCACGTGCCGGGCCCCGGCGACGACCTCGGTCGCCAGCGAGCCCCGCTGCGTGGCGTCGGCCGACCGGACCAGATCCCGGGGCCGGCGCAGCAGCACCAGCGACGCGACGGACAGGGCGAACGTCGCGGCGTCCACCAGGATGACCGCCTCTATACCGCTGGCGGTGTAGAGCGCGGCGCCGACGACCGGCCCGATCACCCGCATCCCCTGACTGAGGCTGCTGAGTACGCCGTTGGCGTTGCCGAGGCTGTCGTCGGGCAGCATCGAGTGCAGCAGTCCGCCACGGGAGGCCCGGTAAATCTGCCCGGAGCAGCCGTACAGGAAGGTGACGACGTACACCAGCCACAGGTCGGCCGTGCCGTCCACTGTCAGCAGTGCCAGGATCAGGACCGCCATCGTCCCGTCGTTGACCGTCATCAGCCACCGGCGCGGCAGCCGGTCCACCAGCAGACCGGTCAACGGCGACAGCAGTACGGCGATCGCCATGAGCAGGAAGACCAGGCCGGCGGCGCTGGTGGATCCGGTGAGGTCCTTCATCCAGATCGCCAACACGATGACCATCATCGTGCTGCCGAACATGTTGAACGCCTGACCGGCAAGGAGCAGCCGCATGTTGCGGTCACGCAGGATGACGGGTCGCATCGATCTCCTCAGCCGCGTCGAGATCCTCAGGATCGGGCACCGGGACGACCCAGCCGGCCCGGTGCAGCATGTCGAAGACCCGGTCGGCGAACGCCACCGAGATGGGGAGTTCGCCGGCCAGCGCCGCCCACCAGGCCGCGCTGCGGCGGCCACGCCGACCGTCGACGGCTCGCAACAGCGTGAGTACGCGGGCGTGGCTGCCGCCCCGATCCTCAGCCAGGCGTTCGGCGAGCCAGGCGCGGTCAGCGTCGGTGGCGGCCAGCGTCCGGGGATTGACCGGGCCGAGCGCGGCGCGGGCCAGCACCGTACCCGCTGCCTCGTCGTCGGCCGACGGCTCGGCGCACAGCGCGCGGTCGGCAGCGGTGGCGGACACGTCGGCCAGCCAGCGCGCCGTACGGACGATCTCCCCGGCCGGCACACCGGCGTGGGTGAGTGTGCCGACGCATTTGCCGACGATCTCGCTGCGGTGGGCCACCCGCCGGACCGACGCGGCGTCGCCGGCCGGGTCCAGCACCGGGCTGCCGTCGTCACGGTACGGGTACGGTGCCGGCGGACGCTGCCGGCCGGGCAGCGCCGCCAGGATGTGCCCGGCGGCCCAGCCGGCACATGCGTCGGCGACGTCGGCGGCCAACGCCGGGTCCGCGCGTCCGCGTGCCGCCGCCACGGTCGACGCCGCCACCGTGACGGTGCGACGCAGCTCGGCCGGGTCGACCATGTCGAGCGTGTCGGCCGAGGTGTGGTTGGCCCGGTCCGGCCAGTGCCCGAAGGACACCGTCGGGCACCGGGTCGGCGCGTCCGAGACGAGCGCGTGGTCGGAACCTCCGGAGAACGGCGCGGTGACCGCCTGCCCCGGATCGCACGGCACCGCGCCGCTGTAGGACCGGGCCCGTGCCGGCACCAGTTCGGCGCAGCGTCCGGCCAGGGCCGGCAGAAACGACGGTACGTCGTCCGGCCCCCGCTCGATCACCAGCGAGCTGCGGCAGCGGTACGGGTCCTGCCCGGCCATGTCCACGTTGACCGCCAGGCTGGGCCGCGCCACGGCACCGCCGCCCACGAGATCGTGCAGGTACGCGGCGACACCGACGAACTCGGGCGCCCACAGGAAACGCAGATCCGGTCCGCCGACTGGCCGGGCACCGAGCAGCCGGGCGGTCGCGAGCAGCGCGGCGACGCCGGAGGCGTTGTCGTTGGCGCTGGGCCGGGGGTGGCACAGGTGCGCCGAGAGCAGGAACTCGTCGCCGCTGCCGTCGCCCGGCAGCACGCCGGTCACCACCGGCATGGTGGCCGTCGAACCGGCCACCGCCACCTCGACGGTGACCGCCTCGCCCCGGTCGGCGGCCGCGCTGAGCCTGGCGAGCTGCGCGGCGGTGAGGCTGAAGCCGGCCAACGCCGCACCGGGCAGCAGTTCCAGCCGGCCGACCTGGTCGGCGAACCGGTCGGTCCGGGTGCTGAGCGGGTCTGCGGCGACCGCGACGGCGCCGCCGGCCGCCGCCCGCCGGGCGCATTCCGGAAACGGTACGCGGACGTCGTCCAGCAGCACGAGCGCGCCGGTCGGGTCGGTGCCGGCGCACATCGCCGACCAGCGCAGCAGTGGTGCGGCGACGCCGCCGGCGCGGGTCGGTGCCGAGTACGCCGCGAGGGTGTACGGCTGTGCCGGATAGTCGATCAGCGTCTCGCCGCCGTGCCGGAGGCTGGCCCGCACCGGGGTCCACGACATAGGGGCCTGGTAGGTCCACCACCGCCGGGCCCCGTCTGCCGGGAAGGTGTGCACGGTGACGTCGCGCAGGCCGGCGTCCGCCGCCCGCTGTGCGACGTAGCCGGCCGCTGCGTGGATCCCGGCCGAGGCCTGGTAGCGGTCGTGCCGGGCGACCTCGGCGACGTCGACCATGGCAGCGTCGACCTCGATGCCGTCGTGCACCGCCGCGACCAGCTGGGACAGTCTCATCGGCGGTCCGCCGGGGCGGGTCGACCGCCGGCGGCCCTGGCAGCGGCGGCCGTCATCGCGGCGGTGAAGGCTGCCAGGCGGGCCTCGGACAGCGGGACCGACAGCCGCAGCAGCGCGCCCGGTGGGCCGCCCGGCTCCAGCGACGGCACCTCCTTGGCGAGCACTCCTCGGGCGGCCAGGATCCGGCGTACCCCGTCCTCACCTGGCAGGGCTAGCCACGGCAGCCGGGGGTCGGTCGGCAGTGGGGTGAGACCGGCGGCGATCAGCTGCTCCTCGACGTACGGCTTCACCTGTGCGATCCGGTCCCGCAGTGCGGCCAGCGGATCTTGCTGGGTGAGCAGCGCGGCCGCCAGGTCCAGAGCGAGTGCGCTGACCGCCAGCGGTGGCGCCACCTGCCGGACGACGTCGGCCAGGTCCGGGGCGGCGACGGCGTATCCGACCCGCAGCCCGCCGGCGCAGAACCCCTTGGACATGCTGCGGATGACGACGGTGCCGGGCAGCTCCTCGGTGAGCGGGGCGGCGCTCTGGTCGGGCGGCAGGTAGGCACCGAGCGTCTCGTCGACGACCAGCACGCTGCCGACCGTGGCGCAGGCCTGCGCGACCCGGCGCAGCTGGTCCCCGGTCCAGATCGGGCCGAGCAGGCCGGGCCGGTCGACGACGGTCAGCACCGGCCGGTGGTGGGTCACGGCGGCCACCGCGTCCGCCGGGTCGCGCAGCGACGTGGCCCGGACCTGGCCGCCGGTGGCGCCGGGCAGCTCCGGATGGCCGGCCAGGTCGACCAGGACGGTGCCGCCGTCGCCCAGCCGGGCCAGCGCGTGCAGCAGGCCGGTGGCACCGGCACCGGCGGTGACCCGTTCGGGCGGCAGGTGCCGACCCGGCGGCCAGCGCAGGTACGCGGCGACGATGGGTGCGAGCCGCTGCGCCGCGTACGGGTCGGCGAGGTCGTAGCGGCGTGCCCGCTGGATAGCGGCCGGCCCGGTGTGCAGCGACGCCCACGCGGCGGCCAGCGCGGGTTCGACCGGCCCGGCCTCGTCGGGGGCGGCGCGCAGGTCCAGGGGCTCCGGGACGTGGTCACCGGCAGGTGACGGGTCCGGTGGCGAGCCCGGTGACGGGTCTGGTGGCGTTGGCGGACGGTGACCGTCGAGTGCCGAGGCCACCACCGGTGCCGGTCGGGCGACGTACTGGACGTAGCGGGTGTCCATGGTCAGGGTGGCACCTGCGGTGAAGTCCGCGTCGGTCCGGGCCACGGCGAACCCGGCACGGGTCAGCAGGGTGGCCACCTCGGTCGGGTGGTAGAGGCGCACGTCGTCGGGGAGGACGGCGGTGGTGCCGTCCGGCCGGCGGACGTCGACCCGGCCGCTGCTGCGTCCGGTGGCCGGGTCGTAGCGGCGTTGGAAGTGGAACGCGGTGCCGCCGATGTCCGCGTGTGCCTCGTCGCGGTAGTGCCGGGCGATGGCGAGCACATTGGAATGATCGAGGATCAGCAGACCGTCGGCGGGTAGCAGGCGGCGTACCGCGCGCAGCAGGCGGAGCTGATCGGCGTCGGTTCCCCAGCCGAATGCCTGTACGCAGATAGCCGCGTCGACGTCGGGCAGCCCCCACCCGGGTGGCTGCGCGCCGAGCAGGTCCACCCGACGCAGGTCGAGGGTGACACCGGCGGCTTCGGCGGCGCTCGCGGCCCGCCGCAGCGCGTACCCGGACACGTCCACCCCGATCACGTCGAAGCCTTGCCGGGCCAGACCGATGGCGTGCCGGCCGACCCCGCAGCCCAGGTCGACCACCCGCCGGCCGGGGGCGTGGGTGGTCAGGACATCCGCAAGGTAGGCGACCTCGGCGGCGGTGCGTTCGGCCGTGTACTCGTCGTCGGCGAACGTCCAGTAGTCGGCCGTGAAGTAGCGCTCGTACCACGGGGTCGGCGGCATGCCGGTCAGGACACGGTGGTGAGTTCGCGACGGGCGAAGAAGTCGCAGACGTCGCAGAGGTCCGGTGCGTTGGCGACACCTTCCTGCTGCAGGTAGACCCCGCCGCAGACGCGGCAGGCCGCCTCCATGAAGGGGAACATGTAGCGCTGCATGTTCTCGAACGCGGAGAACATGTAGTAGTCGATGCCCGGCCACAGGTCGAGCAGATGGTCGGTCATTCCGTACGCCAGGGACCGCTCGTCGGGCCCGGTGGTGAACCGCCCCGGGGTGCCCTGTCGGTTCAGTTCCGGCGCGACCAGCTCCAGGTACAGCGTCAGTTCCTTCTTGGTGATCCGGTACAGCGGGAAGATGTACCGCAGGCCGCCGATCTGCCGGGTCGGGATGCCACCCATCCGGAATCCGCTGGTCATCCAGGTCACCATGCTGGCCAGCAGGTCGTCGGCGTTGAAGCCGAACGCCACCACCCCGGCGCCGCGCGCGTGTGCCTCCTCCTCCAGCATCCGCCGCAGCACCTGGTGGCCGATGACCATCGTCAGGTGGCTGCCCTCGTCGCTGACGATCTCGTTCATCGAGTCGACGAACGTGCCGCGTAGCCGGAACACCCGCTCGACGTCCGCCGCGGTCACGATGACCTGCTCGATCCCCAGCCGTTCGCCGGAGGCTCGGGCGGCGGCGAACGTCGCCGGCTCCTCCCAGTCGGGCAGGCCGGTGATGGTCACGGCCGTCATGTTCAGTGGGGGCAGCCGGTCCCTGGTCCGCTCCAGCAGGGTCAGATAGGCGACGCTGTCCCGCCCGCCGGACAGCCCGACGATCACGTGGTCGCCGTCGCGCATCACCTCCCGGGACAGGACACTGTCGACGAACGCCTCCTCGACATACTGGATGAAGGCGGGAGCGTCGAACTGCTCGCCCCGGACCTCGATGGCGCCCTTGTCGTCGAAAACGATGCTCTTGGTGTAAACCGGGTTGGGTACCCCGTAGACCTGCCGTTTCGGGCGGCGCATCACATTCAGATCGTAATGCCGGACCTGCCGGACTTCGATGATGTCGTCGGCGCCGACAACCGTGGTGTCCTCCGACACCACCTGCCCATCGCGCCAGCTCAACACGGAGTTGACCGGGATGCCGTTGCGGCGTAACACGTCGACCAGAGGCTGCCCCGCCGCCGCAGCCAATTCCTCGGTCGTGCCGACCTTCGTGTGGTAATAGACTGACGCCATTGTGCAACCATAGATGCCCGCCGGTGTCCGGTACAGTGCGATGATGATCCGCTCCATCGTCGTCGAGCACTACGACGACCCACGGGCGGCGTCGCGGGCCGGGTGGGATGCGGTCGCCGGCAGCGGTGACACACCGGTCTTCTATCAGGACGGCTACCTGTCGGCGTACCACGATGCGCCGCTCGCGCCGCTGGAGCGGCTCGGATACCTGGTGGCCCGGGAACCGGCCGGACGGCCGGTGGCCGTCCTACCGATCGCGCTGCACCGGCTCGCCGACCCGATCGGCGGGCTCCGCTGCCTGCATCCCGGCATCGAACGGGACAGCGCGTTGCTCAGCCACGTCTGGCACTGCTACGACACCCAACTGCTCGGCGCGGTCACCCGCACCGACGTGGTCACCGAACTGCTGGACACCCTGCGCCGGCTCGCCGATGACTGGAGGGCCCGCTGGTACGGGTTGGTCAATGTGGACTCGTCAGGCCCGACGGCGGCCGCGCTCACCGCCGCCGGGCTGACCGGGCGGCACCTGGTGGACCGTTACTCCACCGACCTGACCGGCCTCACCTCGTACGAGGACTATCTTGCCCGGCTGGCTCCCCGGCCCCGGGCCAACCTGCGCCGCAACGAGCGTCGGGCGATCGACGCCGGTTTCGTCTGCGACGTGACCACACCGGACGGCGCGGACCTGGTCGAGATCGCCGAGCTGTGCGACCGGACCGCCGCCCGGTTCGGCAACGCCGGTTTCTACCCCGCCGAGACGTTCACCCGGTTCGTCACCGCCCTCGGCCCGGCCGCGCACGTGCTACGGATCCGTCAACGCGGCACGCTCGTCGCCGCCGGGGTGTGCCTGACCGACCAGCGCCGCTTCCACACCTGGACCTGCGGTGTCGAATACCGCGTCGACGGCAACGCCAGCCCGTACGCGGCGCTGTTCACCGAGTCGGTCCGGCTGGCGTTGCGGCTGGGCCGGCCGATCCTGGAGGGCGGGCGCAGCAACGACATCTTCAAACGTCGGCACGGGCTGACCGCCCGCCGGCTCGACGCCTACGTGATGCGGCTGTGAACTACCGGCTACGCGTCCATCCGGGCATCGCCCCGCAGTGGGAGCGGTTGACCGCCGGCGGGCCGATGCTGACCACACCGGGCTGGCTGCGTGCGATGGCGGGCCGACTCGGCGGGCGTACACTCACCTTCGTCGTCGAACAGGGCGGCGCGGCGTGCCTGGCCCTGCACGCCACCGTGCAGCCCGTTCCCCGCCCCGGTGAAGTGTTCGACCTGCACCACGTACTGGTCAGTGCGGCTCCCGCGCTGCCGCTGACCGAAGCGTCGCGGGCCGCGCGGGCCGAGTTGTCGAGGCGGGCCGAGATGTCCGGGCGGGCCGTGCCCGAGCCGTCCCGCTGGACACCGAACCTGCTGGTGATGCTGCCCGGCTACGAATGCCTCCCCGTCGGGCCGGCGGCGACCAGCCCGGCCGCGCTCGCGGTCGCCGTCGACGGCATCCTGGACTGGGCCGCGAACGCGGGCATCGCGACGGTAGCGTTCCTCTACACCAGACCAGAGGCGACGGCGTTGACCGGTGCCCTGTCCGCAGCCGGGTTCGTGGCGATGCCACTGTCACTGACCTGGGAGCTTCCGGTACCCAGCGGCGGGTTCGACGCCTACCTGGCGTCGCTGCCCCGTAAACGGGCGGCGGAAGCAGGGCGCGAGCTGGCCCGGCTCACCGCCAACGGCGTACGGCTGCGTCATCTGCCCGGCGATGCGATCACCCCGGTGGTACCGGCGCTGGCCCGGCTGCGCAGCCAGTTGGTCAGCAAGTACCGGGGCGGCTGCGACGAGGGGGCCGAGCGCGGCCGGCTGGAGTCGCTGCTGCACGGTGTCGCCGGCGGCCGCGCACAGGTGGTCCTCGCCGACGCCGGGGACACCGTCGTCGGGTTCGCGCTGTTCGCACCGTTCGGTGACGGGTGGCAGTGTCTGGCCCTCGGCTACGACTACACCGATCGCCGGTCGCGGTTCGCCTACTTCGGCACGGCGTTCTACGGAGCGGTCCCGCTCGCCTCGGCGCAGGGTGCCCGCCGGATCGGCTACGGACAAGGCTCGGCGCGGGCCAAACAGGACCGGGGATGCGTCGGTACGCCGCTGACGGCCTGGCTGCACTCGACCGATCCTGAGCTGATGGCCACGGCGCGGACCGCCGCATCGACGACCGCCCTCATCCCTGGACAGCGAACGTCCTGATCCCGGCGACGGCAGGTCACCGGCGCGGCGCAAAACGGCGTGAGGTGGCGAGCACCAGGCGTTCCCACGGGTCGAGCCGGGCGCCGTGGACCGCGAGAAGGTCCTGCACCCGGACCGGGTCGGGCCCTGGCCGGTCGGGGGTGAACTCGGCGGCCAGGATCGGCGCGAGTGGATGCCCGCCGGCCAGCAGCCCGGCGGCCTTCTCGCCGGCCCCGGCGGCGGCGAGACCGCTGAGGTCATCAGCCAGCAGATCGGCCGCGCTGCGGCGGGCGGAGTCGGACAGCTCTGGCCAGGCCAGGGCGAGGACCCGGGCGCGCAGACCGGCCAGGACCTGCGGGTATCCCCGGCGCTCGGCGGGAGCGCTCCGGCTGAGCAGATCGAGCAGGGTACGCAGGTCGGCCGGGTCGCTGCCGTCGTACCCCCCAGGCCCGTCGCCAGCTCCGCCGAACCCGGTGCCGGATCCGCCCTCGAACCCGCCGTCGGTGAAGACCGCGCTCTCCCGCTGGGAGTCGGCAGGGGTGTCGGAGCTGTGCATCAGAGCCAGCATGACGTTGATGGAGCCGAGGTCGGCACGGATCGTGCCAGGGCTCGCGTCAGCGGGATCGCTCGCCCCTTTGGCCAGGCGCAGCCGTGCGTGGCTGGGGTGTCGCGGGTCGGGCCGGACGTCGCGGACCATAAGCGCCACCGTCGGGCCGAAGTCGAAGAGCTGGTCGACGAGACGGTAGAGGTACGCCTTCCACACCTGGGTGATGTTGCGTTCGTGGAACGCGTCCAGGTTGGTCGGCCGGTGCCACAGCACCCGCCACGCCATTGGCTGGAATCCCTGGTCGACCACCCGGTCCACGATCTGCCCGCCGAGGTGGCGGGCGAGGGCATCGGGGGCGAGCAGCATGAAGACCGTACGCTCCCAGTCGACTGCTTCACTCACGCGGAGGCTCCTTCGCCACGGAATGGGGCCGGGTGCGGCCCCGGACCTGCCGGCGGCCGCACCCGTCGTCTGTTTCAGGTCACCGCTTCTTCTTTTTTACGACCGGGCGCCGTGTGTGGACAGCTTGGCGGTTCATCCTGGCCTCCTTCCCGGGTCGAGCGCCGGATAGTCCGTCGGTCGGCGGATCAGCGAGCGGTTGTGCGGCCGGCAAGGGATGGTCACTTGCGGGTCGTTGTCGTCTTCTTCTTCACCCGCGGCCTGCGGCCGAACTTCATGTTTCGGTTCACCCTTTCCCTCCCTTCCATCGGTAGGCGGTCTGCTGGGTGGGCCGCTGCGGGCTGTCACCCGCCGGCGGTGGCCACCACCAGTTGGTCCGCCATGGACACGGCGGCGTTGTGGACCTGCTGTGGGGTGGCAGCTGCAATCCGGTCGGCGTACTCGGCCACCGACCAGCCGGCACTGCCGCCCAGCAGAGCGTGCCGGCCCAGCAGGAGAGTTTCATCGACGGAGGCCTCGGCATCGAGCCGGACCAGCCCGGCAGCGCGTCGGCGGGCCACCGCCACGCGGGCGTCGCTCCAGCCGTCCGCCACCGCCGACCGTACGAGGTCGACGGCAAGCCGGGCCACCTCGTCGCGGTGCTCGACGGCGGTGGTGACCGCGATCCGCCAGACGCCGGTATCGGCGTAGCCGCTGAGGTCGCCCCAGATGTCGTAGGACAGCCCCAGATTGGTACGCAACTGCTCGACGAGGACCGATGTGTTGCCCCCGGCGAACAGTTCCATCACCACCTCGGCAGCGGCGAGCCGCGGATCGGCCAGGGCGAAGGCGGGTCCGCCGAGCACCACCGCCGCGGTGTCGCCGAGCAGCGGATGATCCAGCCGCCGGGACTGTTCGCCGGAAGCCAATGCCGGCAACGGGATGGGGAGCCGGGACGGCTCGGCCGCGGGCCGGTCGGCGCGGGCGCTCTGGTGCGTTACGGACAGGCCGGCGAGGGCGCTTCGCGCCGTCGCAGTGGTCACGGCGGCGGGGGTGACACCGCCGGTGACCACGACGGCGACTCGTCCGGCCCGCACGTGGCGGCGGGACCAGGCGGTGACCTCGGCGGCGGTGAGCCGGAGCGCGTCGGCGGGGCTGCCGCCGACCGGCCGGCCCATCGGGTGGTCGCCGTACATGGCGGCGAAGAACACGTCGTGGACGATGTCCGTGGGGTCGGCTTCAGCCAGGCGCAGCTCCTCGATGACCACCCGACGTTCGGCCTCGACGAGGACCGGGTCGAACTCGTTGGCCGTCGCGGCCTCGGTGAGCAGGTCCAGTACGGCCAGCGCGTCCACTGTCGGTACCCGCGCGTACAGGACGACGTAGTCGCGGGCGGTGGTCGCGTTGCCCTCGCCACCGTACGACTCGATCTCATCGATGACCCGCATCTTCCGGCCGGGCGGCACCGCCTGCATGACCAGGTGTTCGAACAGGTGGGCGATGCCAGGTGAGGTTTCGTCGCGGGATCCGGCGAGGATCCACACCGACACGGTGGTGATCTCGGCACCCGGCCGGTGACGGGTCAGCACCCGGATGTCGTCGTCCAACGCCCGCCCGACGATCTCGGCGGCGGCGGTCACGGATTCGCTCCGGTGGTCGCCGGACTGGGCACCGGGCCGGACAGTTCCGCCACGGTGTCTTCGTCGACCTCGTCGCCGATCGTCAACAGGAACCTGCCGACCGGGCTGTCCACCCAGGCCAGCCGACCACGCTCGTGCAGTGTGGCGGTGGGGGCAGCACTTCGCGGGGCGCCGTCCAGTGGCAGGCCGAAGGCCAGCACCCCGGCCCGGACGGACGCACCGGCGGAGAGCCGCTCGGCGGCCGCCGCCCAGGACCGCTGTTCGATGCGGGCGGAGGCACCTTTGATGTTTCGACGCTGCAGGTGGCGAGCCATGCCGGTGAGGGGACGGCGCAGCACGGCAGCACTGCTGATCGCCCGGCGGGCGCGGGTGTCCAGTTGGTTGCGCCGGGGCGGCGGTGGCAGTGGTGGCAGGCTCGTCCGCGCGACGAGCGCGGCAAGTTCGGCGTACTCCGGCCACAACCCGAGTGCGGTCAGTGCCCGGGTGAGCGTCGCCAGTTCGTCCTCGGAGGCCGAGGCCACCAGCAGGCTGGCGTCGATCAGGTCCCGGGCCCGGAAGCGTTGCTCGAAGCGCTCGTACAGGAGCATCAGGGTGTTCTTCACCGCCGGTGCCCGCCACGGTTGCGGCATGGCAGTCAGCGGTCGTACTCCGGCCAGGTCACCCAGCGACCACCAGGTGGCGATCTCCACGCCGTACGGCAGGACGAAGCGGGATTCGTGCGGGCGTCGCAGACTCACCATCATGTGGAGACGACCGCCGAAACATGCGAACGTGCCGGTGTGCAGGTCCCACCCATCGTCGATGAGCAGAGCTGCCGCTCGCCACAGAGCGGCCTCGGTGCCGGCGACGTAGTCGAGATCGTTCATGGTGCGACCAAGACCGGCCGGGTAGCGGTCGGCTACCTCCAGCCCTTTGATCGGAGTCAGGTCGCTGACGCGTGCGGCGAGCTCGGCCGCCACGGTGCGGTAGAACGTGACCCGCGAGGTGGCCAACTCGAGATCGTGGGCAATCCCCGGGTCGAGGGTGACGCCGTCCGCAGCCCACGCGGAGTACAGGGTGGCGGTCAGGGACGGCTGTCCTTGGCGTAGTGCCGCGACCGCCTCGGCCGGATCCTCGAGCGGCTCACCGCAACAGACGCTCAACGCACTAAGGACATCGTCCGCCGACAATTGGAAGGTCACGGCACGGTGCTCCTCGCGGGCTCGGCGACGCCGGCGTTCGCACCGCGCGGCGACGCCGAGCGCCCGACGGCGGTGCGCTAGTAGTTGGGCAGGCAGTCCGTGCAGGTCGTGCGGAACTTGACCACCTGGACCGCCTGGCGACGCGCGAGCATCTTCTCGACCCGGCTCGGAGTGAGCAGCGTGGGCGCGACAACCGTGTCTTTCCTGACGCTAGTGGAATTCTTCACTTCATCCCCTTGCTAGGAAAAGTGGTGGCGTATTCGGCTGATCGTACGGATCTCGCCACACGCAGTCAATGCACAGATCTCAATCGCCAGCCAGGGATAGGGAATCGATCAGCACCAAACTAGTGAATGCCGGATAAAAGCTGGTAGTCACCCAAAACCGACCAATCACCGCCGCCTAGGACGGGAGTCCTCAAGATCACTTGACGAAAATTCGGACGACACGCCGACGCCAGCCCGAATTTTCGTCAAGTGATCTTCACGCTACGCCCGGCGCATCGAGCGGGGTGAGCCGGCCGAGAAAATCGCCGAACGACCAGCCCATGCTGGTAGTGATCACCTGTCGCTCCCGCCAGGCGATCGCATCCGCCGTACCCGGGCCGGCCAGCAGGTCCTTCGGCAGGAAGCCGACGCTGCCCGGGCGGGGTTCCTTCAGCCGAAGCAGCAGCAGACCCTCCATCGGGACCGCGATGACAACGAAGTCCGTCGACAACTTCCCGACCCGCCACTCCCGCTCCGCGGCCAGCAGGTCGTACGCCGGATACTCCGGATGGACCCCCAACAGCGGCCGCCCCGGAAACAGCGTGAACGGCGCACCCGGCACCCACTGCGGCTCCACCGGCTGCATACCGTTCGTCTGCGACAGCCAGTCCCGGTAAGCCCAGGGCAGCGGGCGCCCCAACGCCTGCTCCAGTGCCTGCAACTGACCCTCATCGAGCAGGCCGAACGGCTGCCGCTTCGCCGGCCGCCACCCTGTCACCGCCGTCGACTCGTCCACCACCGGCGGTGCCTCACCCGGCGCCAGCCGCCGCACCGTGACCCGCCACCGACCAGCGTTCTCGAAATGCGCCCCAGCGAAGTACCAGGTCTCATCGCCAACGGGGAAGGTGTCACCCAACTCGCACCGGTGGCTATGCTCTGCGCTGTAGGGGCCGCGCTCCATCACGTCCAGCCTCACCCAGACCGTTCCGCGCCGCTCCAGCCGACGGACCCCGACATCTGCCGGTCCTACCGGTGCGACAGCATTGTTCGGGATGGTTACCAAATCGAGCGACGACCGGTAAGCAGCCATGCTTCCTCCTGTCCGGGTCCGTCAGCCGACTATTGAATCACTCAGCGATGCTTCGTCCGGCAGAACGAAGCCCAACTCGGCGGAGGCGATCCGCTCTGCTTCGGTCCGGGCCACAGGCCGCAACTGGTCGCCTGTCCCGGCGACTACGCCGAGATCTGACGCTGCGGAGACGTCGCCACCCGGACCGTAAACAAGGATCCGCTGGTCGGCTGCTTCGGTCACGACCACGACGATCCCCCCGGATCGCCCGCTCGACGTCCGGATCGCGTAGTAGACGATCATCGGCTCGTCTCGGTCGACAGCGGTCCGGCCGAACCCTGACGTCACCGAGGCAGCTACCCCGCCAGCCGACGCTGCCACAGGCACGGGTTCGGTCAACCCGACGGCCGGCTTGTGCTCGATGCTGCTCGGTGGCCCGAGAGACAGCGGTCCGGGCTGAGTCGGTGCGACCCGGTCGAGATGCGCGAAGTCCCTACTCATCCAGTCCAAGAAGGCCCGGGTCGGCATGGGCTGGGGATGCCACTTGTTCCACGGATTACGGAGCTGGACATGCCCGTTGCTCACACCCACCAACTCGTACGCATGCCCGTCTCGCAAGTCGAACGGAAGTTCATCGTCCGGACCCAGCCCGTACTCGTCGATCCCCTTGGTGCTGACGATGACCGGATTGCCGTCGGACAGCAGCCGGCTGAGCATCGCCTCGACTGTGGGTTCGTTGCCCGGCGATACGTCGAACCGTCCCATCCGGGCCGGCAGGCCGGTCAGTTGGGTCAGCACCTCCGCCCACAGATCGGGAGTGCTGCCGGGATCCATCCGGGCGTAGCCGCGCGGCGCGGCCTGGTTCGGGTCTGACCAGCCCTGCCAGCCCCGCCACTGCTGCTGCCAGGCGACCTGCCGGGACTCGGTCCAGGTCCGGTCGACCGCCGCCAGCGCCTTCTCCAGGATGCTCGCCCACGCCGCCCCGACCTCTGGTTGCGAGGCGTATGCGGCCCTCGGCGGCGGATCGGCGAGGACCGGCACATCCGGGGTGACGGTGATCCGCAGCCGTCGGCCGGTCGGGGTGGTGCGGTCGCCAGGGAGGCTGCTTTCGTGCAGCAGGACGTCGACCGTCCCGTCCGGGTTGGGACGGAACAAATTACCGATCGTCTGCGGGCTGTGCCCGGCGACCGCGCCGATCGAGGCGAGCATGCCGCAGTCACCAAGAATGCCCTGCTGCACCTGCTCCCGCCGGGGCATCCCACGCCAGAGTGGCACTGAAGCACCCGAGTAGGGGTCGACTGGTCGCCCGTACCCGACCGAATACCTGCGCGTCGACTCGGACGGCAGGGTGGGGCGGTCGGCGTACACGTGGATCTCGGTCGGGCCGACGGCGAGCGGTGCTGCTTCCGGCGCTTGCTCGACCGGCGCGCTCGGCGCCAGGTTGAGGATCGCCCGGGTCAGAGCGTCCGAGACCAGCACCATGGTGCGGGTCTGTGCCAGGTAGTGGAAGCTGTGGCTGCCGAGCAGCTGGGTGATCGCCGGGCTCGACCCGTACGTCGCGGTGATCGTCGCATACGCCCGGCGGACGTCCTCGGCCAACAGCGCCCGCCGGCCGGCGTCGGTCGCCAGGTCGAAACCCGGGTGTACGCCGCCCACGTCGATCTGCGGCGCGTTCGCCAACACGTACGGGCTGATGTCGACCTGGCCGGTCAGGTCGACGTACACCCCGTCGCGGGCGATCCGCGCGGCCAGCGCCGGATCGACGGCCCGCAGCTGGACGAGCTGATCGGCGCGCAGCCCGATCACCTGACCGGCGGAGGCCGGCAACATCGGCAGGCTCTGCTGACCGTGCTCGGCGTCGACGGCGAGCCGGTGCAGCTGCTCGGTGAGCTGCGGCGCGAACGGAACGTACCCGTTGTGCACCAGCCGGGCCCGGTAGTCGCGCTGCTGGGCACGTTGCGGCTCGGTCAGCGTCGCCGGGTCCGCGCCGAGCACCGCCAGTACGGTCTCCGGAGCGATCACCGGTGAGGTGAGCCGCAGCAGCAGGTTCGCCAGGTCCGGCGGCAGCTGCGCCCACCGCGCGTACGCCTGCGGGGTGCCGCCGGTCAGGCCGAGCTGGTCGACGAGTACGCCGATCTCGGCACGCAGCGCCAGCCGGGTCGGCGGGTCGGCGGCGGTGTAGCGGGCCGCCAGCGCCCGGATCCGGGTCAGCCGGGGATCGGCTGGTCCACCGTCCCGACTCGCGGCCAGATCTGGTGCCCGCTGATCCGGCCCTGCCGCCTCGCCGCCGCGTACTGCTTCATGACCACCGGTATCGGCAGGCTGCTGTGCACCGTCACCGTCCCCGACTGGTCGATGATGTATCAGCCCATCCCGACGTGCGCCCCCGTCGCCCGCTGTTCGGTCGACGGTGTCTCCTTCGCCAGCCAGCCGAACTCGAACGGATGCAGCTCGATCGGATTCGCCGTCCCGACCAGCCGTTCGATCAGTTGCTGCGCGTCGTCCTTTGTCATCGCCCGGCACTCCACTTGTAGTCGTGGGTGGCGTCGATACGCTGCGGTCATGTCCGACGCCAGCG
The DNA here is from genome assembly GCF_048060315.1 of Micromonospora sp. LOL_013. NCBI lineage: Bacteria > Bacillati > Actinomycetota > Actinomycetes > Micromonosporales > Micromonosporaceae > Micromonospora > Micromonospora sp. LOL_013. The sequence continues at coordinate 122,479 of NZ_JBHMIQ010000012.1, read as the reverse complement.
ACGCCCGGCCCGCCGTCAGCGACACCCTGTACGCCGCCATTCTCGCCGACCCCGACGACATGGACCTGCGGCTGCGCTACGCCGACGCCATCGAACCCACCGACCCCGACCACGCCGAGCTGATCCGCGCCGAGATCGCCTGCGACCTGGCCGTCGTCGCCGGCAACCCGGTCAGCGACGAGTTGTCCGATCGGGCCGCCGTACTCAGCCACCGGCTGACTCCCCGACTCGGCGCGCCCGTCGCCGGCCTGGTCACCAACTGGCTCGTCCGGCGCGGATTTGCCGAGTTCGTCAAGCTGCCGGGGGCCGACTTCCTCGACCGCGGCGCGGAGATCTACCGCCGGGTTCCGGTCCGCCACGTCTGGCTCACCGATGTCGGTCCGGACCTGATCGGCCCGATCGCCGCGAGCCCGCTGCTGGCCCGACTCACCAGCCTCGGACTGAACAACAACCCGATCGGCGACGACGGACTGCGCACCCTGCTGGCCTCCCCGTACCTGCGCCAACTCCGCTGGTTGGGCCTGGTCAACTGCGGCATCACCCCGGTGGGTGCCGAACTGTTCGCCGAACTCGCCCCCCGGGTCCTGCCCCACCTGCGGTTCGTCTACTTCGCGCGCAACCGCGCCAAGCTCGTTCCCTACGGTGCCGGCTTCGACGCCGTCGGTGGGCAGGACCCGATCGACGTCTACGTTCCGGAGATTGCCGAGCGGATCACCGCCGAGCACGGACCGCTGCCCTGGCTCGACCCCGACATCGCCTGGCGGGGTGGGTACGTCGACTTCGGGCAGGTGTGACCGGGGTGGTGGCGAGCTTCGGTTGGCCTCGGCGATCCGCTGGGCGTGGAAGCGGATACTCGGCGGGATGTTGCGTGAGTCGTCGGGCAGCGCTGCGGCCAGTCTGCCCAGCTCGGACTCCACCGATTGCCGGAACTCGCCGAGCGACAGAATGAGCGGGCGGGCCACCGCAGCGGCACCGAGGATCCGCAGCTGGCCGGAGGCGTCGGACAGGCCGAGAAGGTCGTGGCTACCGCCACGGGCGGTTGCCGGCCCGTGCAGCGGGCGCAACTCCAGTGTGCTGGCCAGGGCGGCGACCCCGCCCGGGTATTCGGGGGCCTGGCCGATGGAGAGGACCACCCGGTCGTACTCCTGGCGGGTGCCATCGGTGAACTCGACCAGGAACGTACCGTCCAGCGTGTGCCGAGCGGAGACGATCTCGCGCAGGGTCTGACCGATCCGGCTATCGGTGGCGGCCACGTCGTACGCGCCGACGTCGGGCAACGTGTTGCGGCGGTTGTAGCCGCCGGAGAAGCTGCGCTGATACCGCAACTCGGCATCCCGGGCCGGGTCCCCGGTGCGGTCGGCCGGCGGCAGCCCGACCGCGCGGGCCGACCAGTCGATCGTGGCCGCCGGTGACGCGGCGGCCTGCTCGATGTCCCAGGCCCCGGAGGCGCCCGCGCCGAACACCAGCACCCGGTCACCCGGCTGGTACGCGTCGGCCAGGTTCTGCCCACCGAAGTCGACCCGGGGACGGGCTGGCCGAGGGTCGGTGAACCGGCCGTCGGCGTCGAAGCCGAGCCGCTGCGCGACGCCGGCCGGCAGCGCCGCCGAGTGGACCGGGGAGCCGTCCGGCGCGTACGGCGTGCCGGACGTCCGGTCGACCGCGTACCCGCTGTCCGGATCGACCACCAGCGGATCGGTGAGCCGGCCGGCGGTGTCAGCCAGCAGCGGCGGGTCGTCCTGGCTGGTACCCGTGCCGGTCAGGATGTCGGTGTCGGTGCCGCCGAGGACCGTACGGACCGGGGCGGGCAGCGTCGCCGGGTCGACGGGCAGGCCGGTCGGGTCCCGGAACACCGGCACCGGACCGGAGAGGTCGACCTGGTAGCCGGTCGCCGGGTCGACGTACCGGCCGGTGGTCGACGCCGGCGCGGCCGGCACCCGCGCCGGGCCCGGACCGGCGGCGATGTCCACGGTGGCCGCGTAGAAACTGCGCTCGCCGATCGTCACCCGGTAGGTGGCGTGGGCCGGCCAACCGGCGGCGTCGGTCGGGCGGGGGGTGATCGCGGTCGCGGTGCCCTGGTAGCTGGGCATCCCGGTGTACGCGCGGGCCGCGCCGACCGCCGCCGCGAAGTCGCTGGCGAGGGCGAACTGGGTGCCTTCGTCGGCGAAGTCCGCCGGCTGGAACGGCAGCCCGGGGATCTCCAACTCGGTGGGGACCTGCCCCATCAGCAGCTGCTGCCGGTCGGCCCACGGGTCGTGGCCCTGCGACACCGCCAGCACCGGCGGCAGGCCGTCCCCGGTGTCCGGCGGCGCGTCGAGGGTGGCGAAGTCGGCCGTGGCCGCCCAGCCGCCGCCGATGACCAGCCGGTCGAAGACGTGCCGCGGGTCGGCGCCGAGTGCCGCGTCCACCCGGTCGGTCAACGCCAGGTCAGCCCGGTCGCGGGCGGCGGTCGCCTGCGCGGCCCACTGGCGGGCCGCCGCCCGTACGTCGGCCTGTACCACCCGGATCTCGTCGGCCAGGCCGGGTCGGTCGCGGGCGACCGTGAGCAGCCCGGCGAGGTCCGCGAAGGCCGGCCCCAACTGGGTACGGACGGCAGCGAACCGGGCATCCGTGGCGGCCAGCCCGACCACCGGTACGTTCGGCACCAGGCTGTGCACCCGGTGCCCCGGGTACGGTTCCAGCAGCCCGCTGCTGATCAGCAGGCCGACCGCTTCGGCATGCAACTGGGCGACCTGGGCCGGGTCGGCGTGCCGGCCGGTGCCGGCCTGCGTCAACTGGTCGGCGACGGTACGCAGCTCCGCCAGCCGGCCGATGTCCCGGGCGGTCAGCTGCCGCTGTCCGTCACCTTCGGGCCGGGCGCCTTCGGCGAGCGCGGTCGTCGCATCGGTACGCAGCCCGTCGGCCCGATCCTGGGCGATGGCATCCACTTCGGCCAGTGCGGCGGCGACTGCCCGCCGGACATGGTCGGCGGAGGCCCGATCGGACACCCGTACGGTCGCCCCGTCGGCGTGCGTCGCGATGGTGGCGACGGGTGCCATCGTCGTACCGGGCGGCAGCGAGGTCACGGCGAGGGTGACGGTCACCGGCCCGGCCGAGGTGTCGAGGGTGACCGTGCCGGCGTCCGGGTCGGCGACCGCACCGGCCGGCAGCAGTCCAGTGTCGAGCGCGTCGCGTACCGCCGCAGCGACCGCGACCGGGTCGGCGGCGTGCAGCGCACCGCCGAAGGTCGTCCCGGCGGCGGCGCTGACCAGTCCGTCCGGCGCGGCGCTGAGCGACCCGTCCGGCCCGGCGGTGGCTAGTGGTTCGGCTCCGGCTGGTCCGTCAGTGGCCACACCTGGCGGCCGGTCGTCCGGCCCGCCCGGCGGGCCGCCGCGTACTCCTGCATGATGATCGATGGCGGCATGCTCCGGTGGGTCGTCACCGTCCCGTCGTGGTCTATCACCCAGTTCCCCTGGCCCAGACCCAGCCCCTGGGTTCGTTCCGTCTGCGAAAGGATTTCCCTCGCCACCCAGCCGAACTCGAACTCGTGCAGCGCTATCCGGTTCGGCGTCCCGACCAGCCGCTGGATCAGCTCCTGCGCTTCGTCCCGAGTCACTGTTGGTCCCTCCCCGTGCCGTCGGCGCATCCATCGACCACAACGTGTGCGTCGCCGCCAGGTACTCGGCGGGCGGCTGCGTCGCGGTTCCGCCGTACTGCGGATCCCACCACACCGGCCCGTCGGCCCCGTACGGGTAGACGATCAGGAACGCGTGCGAGCCGGCCGCCTGCGCGTTTCCGTCGGCGTCCAGGTGCAGCCGTCCGGTGTCCTGGTCGAAGCTCAGCCAGTCGGCGACGACCAGGGCTGCACTACCTGGGCCGGCCGCCGCCACCCGCTGCTGTAACTGCGCGTACTGCTCGGCGACCGCCGCCACCCGGTCCACCGGTGTCCCCGGCAGGTCCGCCGGCGGACCGACCCACTCCCCGCCCAACCACTCCTCGGCCCGGCTGATCCCGTCGGCCTCACCCGTGACCCGGTCGATCGTCCCGTCGCCCGCCCGGTCCGGCCAGCGCGGCAACGACACCATCGGCCGACCAAGAAACGTCGACAACCCCGCCAACGAACAATCCATACAATTGTTGCCCCGACCCGACCGCCCCGGACCACCATCATTCACCAACCCACCAAACGGATGCGACGACGGATCCGCACCCACCACAAACCCACCACCCGACCACAACACCGCCTCAAGATCAGCCTGAAAACCCACCTCCTCCAACGGCGCCAAATGCAACGGACCAACCGGACGCGGCCCCGACAGCCCATCGGCGCCGGCGACTACACCGGAGCTTCCGTCAGTTACTCCGGCGCCTCCGTCAGCTACTCGGTTTCCGGCGAGTCCGTCTCCGGCCACACCTGCCGACCCGAGATCCGCCCCTCCCGACGCTCCGCCGCGTACCGGCCGATCGTCACCGGTACCGGCAGACTGCCGTGCACCGTCACCGTCCCGTCCCGGTCGATGATGTAGCTCCCCAGGCCGACCCGCATCCCGGTGCCGCGTTCCTGCGGACTCAGGATCTCCTGCGCCAGCCAGCCGAACTCGAACTCGTGCAGCGCCATCCGATTCGGTGTCCCGACCAGCCGCTGGATCAGCTCCTGCGCTTCGTCCCGAGTCACTGTTGGTCCCTCCACCCGCTGCCGGCGCATCCATCGACCACAACGCATGGGTGCCGGCGACGATGTGCGTCGGCGGCACCGGCCACGTCTGGCCGTCCTGCGGATCCCACCACACCGGCCCGTCGGCCCCGTACGGGTAGACGATCAGGAACGCGTGCGAGCCGTCGGCCAGGGCGTTGCCGTCGGCGTCGACCTGCACCTGCCCGGTACGCTCGTCCACACTGAGCCAGTCGGCGACAACCAGGGCGGCACTACCCGGCCCGGCCGCCGCCACCCGATCCTGCAACTGCGCGTACTGCCGGGCGACCGCCACCGCCCGCTCCTGCGGCCCACCTGGCAGGTCCGCCGACGGACCGACCCACTCCCCGCCCAACCACTCCTCGGCCCGGCCGACACCGGCCGCCTCGCCGGTCTGCCGGTCGACGGCGCCGTCCGGCAGGATGTCCGGCCAGCGCGGCAACGACACCATCGGCCGACCAAGAAACGTCGACAACCCCGCCAACGAACAATCCATACAATTGTTGCCCCGACCCGACCGCCCCGGACCACCATCATTCACCAACCCACCAAACGGATGCGACGACGGATCCGCACCCACCACAAACCCACCACCCGACCACAACACCGCCTCAAGATCAGCCTGAAAACCCACCTCCTCCAACGGCGCCAAATGCAACGGACCAACCGGACGCGAGCCGGCCAGCGGCGCATCGCCGCCCGCCACGGGTACGGCCCGGTCGGCTACTCCGGTGGCGGGCCCGGCTCCGGCCACACCTGCCGACCCGAGATCCGGCCCTGCCGACGCTCCGCCGCGTACTCCTCGACCACCACCGTCGCCGGCAGGCTCGGCTGGGCGGTCACCACGCCCGTCAGGTCCACGATGAAGCTCCCCTGACCGATGTGCATCCCGGCTCGCCGCTCCTGGGTCGACAACTCCTCCCGGACCAGCCAGCCGAACTCGAACGGATACATCTCGATCGGGTTCCTGCTGCCCGGCAGTCTGCCGATCAGTGCTCTGGCCTCGTCCGCGGTCATCGACGACCCCTCCCTGCTCCGGCGATGTCGACGACTCACCTGCGGCATTCGCCGACGCCAGGGTCGTTGACCCGGTATCGCGGCCCGCACCGGACACCGGCCGGGTGCCGGTCAGGTCGGGCTGGCCTCCCGGCAGATCCGGGTCAACTCCGCCTCGCTCGGCAACGACACCGCCGTGAAGTGATGCGTCACCGACTCCGCCATCACCCGATCGACGAGCCTGGTCTGCTCCAGGTCCGGCGTCGAATAGAGAAACGCCGCTGCTACGTCCGGACGGAAGTTCCACCTCTGCGTCGGGCGATCCCAGATCACGGCCTGCACCGGTCCGCGCTCTTGAGCCAGCGCGAGCACGTTCGCCGGAGTCCCATCCAGCTCCCCTGGCGGGTACATCAGATAGTAGATGAATGTCATAGTCAGCCGAGACCCTCCCTTGCGCTATCTGATCGGCAAGTCCCACGAAGTCCACCTGATCGAGACCGAGACGGCCAGCAAACTCCGAAAACGCGATTCCTTGCCCATTCAACCATATCGCGAAATCACTGGCAACGTTGCGCCGCCTAGAATCACTTATCCATTTTGCAAATCCATTTTGGATCGAACTTCCGTAAGTTTCAGAAATCAGTTCCAGGCCGCCCGGAAGTTGCGACGACAGCCCAGTCGATTTGTTCATTATTAGAATATTTAGAAACGCTTCAACCCTGCTCTCGGATGACCGAACAGGATCTCGGACGACCTCGTACCAACCGTGGGTCTGCTTACCAACTAGCCAGCTTCGCTTCGTCGGGAACCGGACCTCGAATACGCGACCACTGGGAGATACAAGAACAGTGTTCAGCCCATAAAACCTGTTCCCCGGATTCCAATAGGACTTGACCTGTTGAACCTCATATCCCCGACCAACCAGGCCATCCAACGTCTCATTAACCGCCGAGCCATAATGTCGCTCTGGCGCCAGGAGCGAAAATCGAACTAGATCACCGACCTTGCCGAGCGCCCCATGTAGATCAAGCCCGATAGGCTCAAATTCCACCTTGAACTTCCGCACCAATGACTCAGCATGCTTTACCCGATGCTCGAGACCTACTGGCGTAAGCCTCTCCGGCCCGACGAGTCCAATCTCCGCGCCGGCCTCGGCAGCCGCCACAACAAGGTCTGCGAGTACGATATCGGCGTCTTGGCGAGCAGCAAGCAGAGCCGTGGCCAGGAGCTCCCGGTCGCCAGCCGAAAGGCTGTCCAGGTAGGGAATCGGCTCTAAATTCCCGACTGAATCGGACGAAGGGTCGCTTGCGACGAGAGAAGCCGTCAGGTCGGGCTGGCCTCCTGGCAGATCCGGGTCAACTCCGCCTCGCTCGGCAACGGCACCGCCGTGAAGTGATGCGTCACCGACTCCGCCGACACCCGGTCCACTCCTCGAAAGTTGTTGCGCTCCTGGTTCACGAACAGCACTGCTATCGCGACGTCCGGCTGGCAACTCCACTTGGCGGTCGGTCGGTCCCAGGTCACCGCCATCGTCGGGCCCGGATGGTTCGCTAGGGCGATCACGTTCGCCGGGTGGTCCGACGGACGTGTCGGGTGGTACAGCAGGAAGTACTGGAACTCCAAGTCCGCCACCCACATCACCTCTCCGGTCCAGCCCGAACCCGGGCACGTCAGTGTAATCAAGTCCCCGAGCCGTAAGCACGTCGACGAGAGTCTGTTGAGTTGTAGTGAGCCACTCGCCATAGCGCTGCCGAACAGTGTTGTCCGGAGCCGTACCTGAGTCGAGCTTGCCTAGCCACGCCGCAAGTCCATGGAACTTCGCCGGCCCGAACCGGTCTGCCAGAACATCGAGGCCACCGGGTAGCCCGTCGGCCAGTCCGGCCGCCTTGTTCAGCGCGAGAATGTCGAGGAAAGCGTTGACGCGATCAGCCGAATGAGAGTCCCTGTCCCGCAGCACCTCATCCAATCCGTGAGTCGCTTTTCCGACTCGCCAGCTCGCCTCGGTTGGAAACTGAATCTCGTACAGCTGACCCTCAGATGATCGAAGAGCGACATTGAGGCCGTAGAATCTGTTGCCGAGATGCCAGAAGACCTTGCCGGTCACCACTTGATGATGAGCCGACTCAAGGCCGCTGAGGACACGGTCGACCGCGGCACCGTAGGCGGGCCCAACGGGGCTCTGCACGGAGAAGCGGACGACGTCGTTGATCACGGCGAGCGCGGCTGGTATGTCATCGCCAACAGGGCGGTGCTCTGTCACGAACTTTCTGGCCAGCGACTCCGGATCCTTGACCCGATCCTTGGTCCCGAGCAGCCTGAGTTCCTGCACACCGGTCAGGTCACCCATCATTCGTAGCCCGACAAGGACGTCGTCCAGCGTTGCCTGGATCGCCTGCGCGCTCTCCCCCGCAGCCGCCACGCCATGCTCCAGCTCCTGCCGCTCGGCGTCGGACAGCCGATCGAGATAGCTCGTCGTATCCGCGGCAGGGCCGCCAGCTATCGGCTGGCCTCCTGGCAGATGCGGGTCAGCTCCGGCTCGCTCGGCAACGGCACCGCCGTGAAGTGATGCGTCACCGACTCCGCCGTCGCCCGGTCCGCTGCCCGTACGCTGTGGCGCTCCGGGTCGGCGTACAGGATCGACGCCGCCACGTCCGGCCGGAAGCCCCACCTCGACGTCGGACGGTCCCAGATCACCGCCTGGGTCGGCCCGGTGCCGGCCGCCACCGCTATCACGTTGACCGGCGGCCGGGTCTGGTCGTCCGTCCGATACAGCAGGTGGTAGCGGAAGGTCAGGGTCGGCATCTGTGCTTCCTATCGCATCGGGATCGAATCCGGGCAGGTCGGACGGGTCCAATCCTCGCGCAGCCAACTCCTGCCGGAAGCTGCGACTCGGGTCGGCGGCCAGCCAGTCGACGTAGTCCTGTCGCAGGCCGGCCTGGTCCTGCTTGCCGATCCACTTGGCGAAGCTGGTGTCCTTCGGTGGGCCGTACCGCTCGGTCAGCACCGGCATGCCACCGGGCATCCGGCCGGCAATGTCGTGCGCCTTGTTGACGGTGAGGATGTCGAGGAAGGCGTGCATCCGGTCGGCCGGGGTCCGCGCCGGGTCACGCATCACTTCGTACGGACCATGGGTTTGCTTGCCGATCGCCCAGCTGGTGACGGTGGGGAACTGCACCTCGTATGTCCGGCCGGTGGGCGTGACGAGGGTGCAGTTCAGCCCGAAGAACCGGTTACCGGGGTGCCAGAAGCTCTTGACGTCGGTCACCTGGTGGCCGCCGGCGGTCAACGCGTCGAGCACTCCCGCAACCGCCGGCCCGTACGCGTCGGTCTCCGGTGCCCGTACGGAGAACCGCACCACGTCGTTGATCTCGGCGAGCGCCTCCGGGAGGGTGTAGCCCTTCGGCTCGAAGTCGGTGCTGAACTTGCGGGCCAGCGACTCTGCACCTTTGACCCGGTACTCACTGCCCAGCGGGGTGAGCGCGGCGGTGCCGGCCAGGCCAAGATCGGTGTTGAGCCGGTCGCCGACGGTCCCCAGCTCGGCCAGGATCGCATCGGCATCGACCTGGGCGGCGGCCAGCTCGGCGAGCAGCGTGGCCCGGTCGGATTCGGTCAACGCATCCAGGTACGCCGATTCACCGGTCGCCCCGGTCGTCGACACCGCAGTCGTCTGCGGGCCGTCGGCCGGCATCGGATTGCCGTCGGCGTCGAGGACGATCGACCAGACCCCGTCGACCTCGCTGCCGTAGATCGGCGCAGCGTCGGAGACCTGCCGGCTCTGCGCGTCGATCCAGATGATCTGCCCGTCGTGGTTGACGGCGTTCCAGGTGTGCGCGCCGCCGCCGGCCGCAGCGGTCCAGCTGGTGATGATCAGCGCGGCGAATCCGGGGCCGGCGCGCCGCAGCTGGTCGGCGACCGCCTCCAAGCCGGCCGGCCCGCGGCCGGCAGGCGCGAAGGACGCCCCCAGCCACTGTTCCTGACGCCGGGTGCCGGCCGGCTCGGCGGTCACCGACGCGCCGGTCGCCGCCGCGACCTGTGGGTCGCCGTACCAGGTGGCGAGGACGGACAGGCCGACGTCGGCGCAGTTCGTGCCGCGGCCGGGGTTGGCCGGGCCACCGTCGTTGACCAGCTCCGGCCAGCGGCCGTCGCGCGGGTCGGGGTGCCGGGCCGGACGGCCGTCCGGCCCGACCGGCACCTCGTCGGTCAACGCCTGCTGGTCGGCGGGGTCCGGCGGCACCAGACCCTGCATGTCGCCGGTCGGTCTGGTCTCCGGCAGCGCCCGGCCGTCACCCAACGCGCCGGAATCCGGCGGTACGGTCGGGCCGGGCATCCGTTCGGTGTCCACCACCGGGGTGACGCCGAGTTTTTCCAGCATCGGCCCGCACGACCGGCAGGGTGGTCGGTAGTCGCCACGTTCGTACACCACGTCGACGTCCTGGGCGCGGCGGAACTGGTGGGTGACGATCCGCGCCCCGGCCAGCTCCGATCGGGCGTACGCGGCGAAGTCGCCGATCCGGCCGGCATCCTGCCACTGCCGATCCAGCTGGTAGACCACATCGGACACCATGGCGACCTCGGCGCACCGCCCGTGCCCGCTGCCGACCCGGCTGACCTGCTGAGCGACCTCGGCGAGCACTGTCTCGACCAGCGGGTGCGGCGTCGGCTGGGTGGCCGGGTCGGTGCTCTGGTCGGCGGTCATGCTGCTGTGTGTGGTGAGCTGCCCGCTGCGGGTCATCAACGCGCCGACCACGCCCGGCCGTTTACCCATCGAGATCTGTTCGCCCTGGGTGGCCTGCTGCTGGTGCCGGGTCACCGCACCCGTGACGGCGTCGACCAGGGCCCGGGACGCGTCGATGAGCGCCTGGTCGGCGTCCGTGCTGTTCGGATCGCCGTCGAACCGGACCGGGTCCAGCTGCCAACTGTGCGTACCGGTGCCGGTAGGGCCGGCCGACCGCTGCAGGGTCTGCGGGTCGACGGTGGTGCCGGCGGACGGTTGCCGGGGCGCCGGGCCGACCGGCTGGTCCGGGCCGCCGGTGGTCGCGGCCGGCGGCGCGGACGCCGGTGGGCCGATCGGCGGCAGTACCGGCGGCGTCGGGCTGGTCGTCGTGGTCGGGCTGGTCGCGGCCGACGCCGACCCCGTCGTGGTGGTCCCGGTCGGGGTGCCGACCGACTGGCCGGGCTGAGCCGGTACGGCTGGTGCGGCGACGGCCGGCCCGAAGCTGACCGAGCCGGCGGAGGGCCCGGCGGTAGGTCCGGCCACCGGCGCCGGTGGCCGGACCGGCGCCGAGGTGGTGCCGGTCGACGAGCTCCGTGGAGCAGCCGTGGGGTTGCCACCGGCCGTTGACGCCGCCGCCGCGGCCTGGGCAGTCGTCTGGGCTCCGGACTGAGCCGGCCCCGACGTGGCCGTCGTCGCCGGTGTAGACGTCGCAGCCGATGTCGACGTCGAACCCGGTGTGGGCGGGGAGCTCTGCGGCCCGGCTGCGATCACGGCCGGAGCCGCCGCCTGCGCTGAGGTACCTACCCCGGCCGGGGCACCGACGACGACCTGTACCGGCGGCCCGTCGTCCGCCCGCGTCGGCCCTACACCGTCCGGCGCCGTGACGTCCGGCGCCGTGACGTCCGGCGCCGTGACGTCCGGCGAGGTGATGTCCGGCGAGGTGATGTCCGGCGAGGCGGTGCTGGTCAACGGCGCGTCGGTCAACCGCGCGTTCGCCGGGCTGGCGGTGTCGCCCACGCCGACCGCCGCCGGCTGACCCGAGGTGACCACCGGTGGAGGCTCGGCACCAACAGTCGGTTGGATGCCGGGTTGGTCGACGACCGTCGGGGCCGCCTGGGTCGTCGGGGCGTCCTGCGTGGTCGGGGCCAACGAGATGGAGCCGGCCCCGGAATCCGGTACGGTCTGCGGCGTCGGGTCAGCCGTGACCGGAGCCGGGACGGCGGTACCCGTACCGCTGGCCGGGTCGGACCCGGTCGCGCCGAGGTCGAGCCCGGCGGCGTCCACGCTCGTCACCGGAGCAATGCCGGCCAGGTCGACGGTGCCGGGCACGCCGGCCGGCGGCGCGACACCACCCAGCCGGTTGGCCCAGCCGGCGGCCGTGCTGCCGGCGGAGGACGCCGCCATGGTGGCACCACCCCGACCGGCACCGCTGGTAAAACCGCCGAGCGCCCCCTGCCAGCCGGGGCTGGTCCACTGCTGGTTGACGGCGAGGTTCGCGGCGACGCTGGCCGCCGGGGAGATGACCGCGTTCTGCAAGCCGGCGGCGACCGACCGGCCGCCCCAGCGAACGACGCCAGCGGCCCGGAAATTCATTGCCGGCGGCCGGAACGACACCGGCACCCGAGGCGCGACCGTGTTACGCAGCAGCCGGTTGCCGCCGAAGCCGAGCATGCCGCCGAACGCGCCGCCGACCCCGGCGGTGAGGGTCCGCCGGCCGTCCCAGTCGTCGCGGTTGCCCTGGGCGACCTGGAACGCCTGGGCGCCGATGTCGATGATCAGCTCTTCGCCGATCTCCTGAGCCAGCTCGATGCCCAACTGGGTGCCGAGCCGCTGGGCGCCGGTTTGGGTGACGTGCGTGGTGGCGATCCTGGCCGAACCCTGCAGCGCGGCCCGCATCCCGGCCTGGGTGAGCAGCTGCCGGCCGAGCTGGGCCAGCAGCCGGCGGAACGCGACGGTGACCGCCTGCCGGCCGGCGGCGAGGATGCCGGGGATGGCACCGGCGGAGACGCCGCCCAGCCAGGCCATCAGCAACGCCACGAACACCGCGATCACCGTGATGGCCACCGCGATGAGAATCGTCAGCTTCGCGTACTCGATCTCGCTGGCCGCGGTGTCACAACCGTTCGCGAAGGCGGCGGCGGCCTTCTGCAGGACCGGCAGCCCGGTGTTGGGGCCGACCCCGACCTGCTGCCAGAAGTTGGCGAACTCGGCGCCCGCGTCGCCGCCCCAGCTTTCGATGACCCGCAGCGCGGCCGGGTCGGCGTCGGCCAACGCGACCCGTACCACCTCAGCGAGCTCACGCCAGGCGGCGGCGAGCTCACGCATCTGGTCCTCGTCGCCGGTGGGCCACGCCTCACCGGCGCTCACCCAGGTGACGGCATCCCAGACCCACCCGTACTCGCCGAACCACTCCCGGGGATTGATGATCGCCACGTCGTTGGCCCTCCGACAGCGACCGGGCTACCTGCCGCCGCCGAAGCTGTCGCCGACCGCGCCGTCGTCGGCGACCGTGCCGTCGACCGAGGAGACGATCCGGAGACCGGTGTCGGCGAACGCGGCGACGAGATCGTCACCGGCGTCCAGGGTCACCTTCGCCGGGGCCTCGTCACCGCCGTCCAGGTAGTGCTCGTTGAACGTCCGCCCGGCCTCGTCGTCGCCCCACGGTCGGGCCTCGTTGAGCGCCCGGATGCTGCCGGTGACGCGGGACCACTCGGCGGCCAGTGACTCGGCCGCCGCGCCGAGCGCGTTGCCGGCCGGGCGGGCCCGGTCGGGGTTGAGGAAGGTCTGCTGCGGCTCGGTCATTTCCGGTCGCCCCCGGGCAGGTCGGTGTCTAGCTGGCGGAAGATGCCTTCAAGATCGAAGTCCATGTGTGCCTGGAACTGTGCGTCGGGCACCAGCGGCCGGCAGATCCGCTCCACTTCGGCCATCGCCTGAGCGGTGGCGGCCCGGATGGTATCGGTGACCGTGGTGGACAGCTGCGCGGCGTTCGGCCGGCGGTAGATCCGCGGGTCGAGCTCCACCTTGGTGACCTGTCCTCTCGGCCCGACCGTCACGGTGACGAGCCCGTCGTCGGAGGTGACGGTGGCCGACACCGCCCGCAGCTGCTGCTGCAGGTCGGCGGCGCCGGAGCGCATCCGGTCGAACTGTGTCATCAACTCGTCGGCGCGGGCGCGCAGGCCGTGCACGTCCATCGTGTCCCTCCCCGTCGCCGCGTCACACCGGGCGCTGCCGGGCACTGAGTGGGCGTCGCCAGGCACCGCCGGTGAAGCGTCATGACGACGATACTGAATGTGTGCCAGCCGCACGAGCCCGCTGGTCGCCGCAGCTGGATTAGGATGTCGGGCGGTACGGGAGGTCTGGAGGTCAGCTGATGCGGTCACCGACCCGGCTGCTGGCCGTCGCGTTGGGCGTACTGCTGACCGGCGCGCCGAGCGTCCTGCCGGTCGTCGCGGCGGTGCCGGCGTCTGCTGCCCCGGGCAGTTGCCGTAGCCCTGCCGACCCCGGTCCGGTGATCCCTCAGATTTCCTGGCATCAGCGCTGGTTGGCGCCCGAACGCGGCTGGCCGGTGACCGACGGGTCGGGGGTACGGGTCGCGGTGATCGACTCCGGGGTCGACGACGACCACCCACAACTGTCCGGTCAGGTGGCTGCCGGCTTCGACCTGACCGGCGTCGAGGTCAACGGCACGGTGGACTGCGCCTCGCACGGCACCGCCGTGGCCAGCCTGATCGCCGCCACCAGGGTGGACGGCGTCGGCTTCCACGGCATCGCCCCAGGGGTGACGATCGTTCCGATCCGGGTCACCGAGCGGATCCAGGCGCGGCAGGACGGCTCCGCCTCACCGGCGGACCGGCTGGCCGAGGCGATCGACCTCGCGGTGGCCAGCGACGCGAAGGTGATCAACATGTCGCTGACCATGTACCGCGCGGACCCGGCGGTACGGGCCGCGGTCGAGCGCGCCGTGCGGGCTGACGTGGTGCTGGTGGCCGCCGCCGGCAACAGCCACCAGCAGGGCGCGCCGCCGGATCCGACGCCGTACCCGGCGGCGTTCGACGGGGTGATCGGCGTCGGGGCGATCGACGAGAACGGCGTACGGCTGGCGGATTCCCAGGTCGGTGACTACGTGGACCTGGTGGCGCCGGGTGGGGCGGTGGTGGCGGCGACCCGGGTGTCCGGGCACCAGGTGGTCGCCGGCACCAGCTACGCCGCCCCGGTGGTGAGCGCGACAGCGGCGCTGCTGCGGGCCGCCGAGCCGGATCTGTCGGCGGCCGATGTGGCCCGGCGGCTGACGGCGACGGCGGATCCGGCATCCGGCGGCCGGTCGGCGGGCTACGGCCACGGGGTGGTCAATCCGTACCGGGCGGTGACCGAGCGGTTGACGGCGGGCGAGCCGGTCGGCGCGCCGGCGCTGCCGACGGTCGTGCCGGATGTCGCCGCGGCGCAGCGGGCAGCTCGCTGGCAGCGGCTGACCCGGACCGCCGTGGCGGTCGCCGCCGGTACGGCGTTGCTGATCCTGGTGGTCGCGGTGACCGTGGCGGCACTGCCGGGTGGCCGACGCCGCCGCTGGCAGCCGACCCGGCGGATGGTCGACCGCAGCGGCGCGGCGTCGCAAGGCGGTACGCGCACCGATCCGCAGGAGGCGTACTTCGTGGTGCCC
Organism: Micromonospora sp. LOL_013; assembly: GCF_048060315.1. Classification (NCBI taxonomy): domain Bacteria; kingdom Bacillati; phylum Actinomycetota; class Actinomycetes; order Micromonosporales; family Micromonosporaceae; genus Micromonospora; species Micromonospora sp. LOL_013. The sequence goes on along the minus strand of NZ_JBHMIQ010000012.1, from coordinate 107,443 downwards.
GGACCGGCTGGTCGGTGACCGAAGTCGTCTACTCGAACTTGGCCCGGTTGGCCGCCTCGCGTGCCTGCATTCGTACGGCCGCTTCGCGCAGCGCCTTCTCGATCCGGTTGAGCAGGTCCTTGAGGTCGTTGGCGGCAGACTCCCACTCCGCCTGCCGGGTCAGGTACGCGGTCTGCGCGTCACCCTCCCAGGTCGCCACCAACGGCTGGATGCCGGTCTTGAGGCCGTCGAGCTCTTGAATCATGTTCTTGGCCGCGGTGCCGCAATTGTCGGCGGCGTTGTTCAGCGCGGCGAAATCGTAGCGGATGTCCATCTCGATCCCTCCGGTCAGAGCTTCAGCGCCGCAGTGATCTGGCCGGCGGTCGCCCCCGCCGAATCCATCTCGGATTTGATCTCATCGTCGCTGACTTCGTAGTCCTTACCGGCCGAACCGACCGCCTCGGCGATCGACCGCAACGCCAGGTTCAGCCGCGCCATGTCCTCGTCGAACGCCTGACGCACCTGCTGGAACGAGCCGGCACCGATGCCCTTCCACTGGTCGTAGAGCGGCATGAGCTGGTCCATCAACTGGTTCAGGTTGCCGGTCAGCCGGTTCGCGACGTCATCGACGTCCTTCTCGGTCTGAACCATCAGCCCGGTATTGGTGTTCATCCCGGTCATGGTGGTCTTCACCCCGTCCTCTGGTGGGATGCCCCGCAATTCGAGGGGCGGTGCCGCATGGTGCGCGGACGCACCATCTGTCAACGGAAACGGTAGTTCCTTGTGTCCAGTGACGCCAGACCGATACCGGTCGATCAGGACGGTCCGACCGCCACCCGCCCGCCGTCCCTCGATCCACAATAGCCGGTCAAGCTGGTCGTCGGGCCGCCGCCGGTTCCAGCGCCGGCCCGCCCGGCAGCCGCACCACCAGGCTGGCGGGTAGTCGTACCGGCTCCACCTCTGGGTAGCCGAGCATCGCGGCGACCGCCCGGTCCGCCAGTGGATAGCGGACGCCGAGGTCGGTCACCAGGGTCAGGGTGCCGGCCGGGGCGTCCGGCGCGGGCATCGACTCGACCAACGCGCCGTGGCCGGGCTCGATCACCACCCGGTCCGCCAGCGGTACGCCGTCGGCGGTGCGCGCCGGGGTGACGATCGCCTGCGTCGGCGGCTCGACCTGCGCGTCGACCAGCACCTGCGGCTGGTGGCTGCCGGGCGGATAGCCGGCGCAGACGCTCTGCCGGCCGTCGGTCAGCCGCAGAATGTCCGGTCGGCGCTGCGGCGACCGGGCGCCGGTCTCCCCGGACTCGACCGCCCGCGGCGCGCCGACCACGGTGGCGGCGGCAACCGGCCGCGCGGTCGGCGGTTCGCCGCCGTACGCGTCCCGGGTGCCCGGATCGGCGAGCAGCACCTCGGCCTGCAACTCGGTCAGCGGTGCCAGCCGGTCCCGTTCGGCAAGGTAGTACTGCCGATCGCCGGTCTGGTTCTCGACCACGTAGATCTCGCCGGTGACCGCGTCCGGCAGCGCGGTCGACGGCTCGCCCCGGCCGGGCACCGGCCGGCTGCCGATCGGCTCCGCGGCCGGCAACGCGTTCAGCCAGGCCCCGCCGACCAGCACGACCGGCTCGGAGCGCAGGGCCAGGCCCTCCAGGACGATGTCCTCGTCGACCAGTTCGTGCCGCTGGTCCCGCCAGATCAGCTGCAGGTGCCCGGTGTCGGCGTCGCGGACCAGCAGCGCCCCGTCGTCGGTGGGCCGGCCACCGAGCGGCGGCCGGCCGACGGTCAGCACCGTGGTGGTCACCAGCTCACCGGACTCGTCCCGGACGGCCTGGGAGCACAGTGTCCACCCGCCGGTCAGCATCCGCTTCGCGTCGGGCAGCGCGTCCGGTGCGTCCGGGATGCCGATCCGAGGGCCACGGGGCGTACCGGCCAGGGAGTTGCGTGACACGTCGGTCACCGGGGCGAAGGACTCCAGCGCCAGCAGCGCCGAGGCGTAGTTGACCACCGGATGCAGGTGCCCCTCGCGGTAGAGGTACCTGGTGCCGGTCTCCCTCTCCAGGATCACCGAGGCGCCGTCCTGCCAGCTGGTCGCTCCACCGGGGACGATGAAGCCGAAGACGCCGACCGCGCCGAGGCACAGCACCGCCACCATGACCCCGCCGAGGCCCGCGCCGCCAAGCCGCTGAAACGGGGCGACCGCCGGATCCGGGTCCCTCGCCACCAGCGCGGACGTCATCCGCTGGACGAAGAACTGGTACGACTGGACCTGGTCGCGCCGCGACGGCATGCCTGGCTTCCTTCCACCCGTCAGCGCCGCACGGCTGCACCACCACGCGGCGTGCTGCCTACCATAGGGTCCGGTGACGACGGCGTAGCGTGGGGTCTCGCCCGCAGCCCGGAGGGAAACATCGATGCTCGGTCGCGACGAGGCGCTGGACCTGGCCCGCCAATGGGCGACCGAGCACGGCGCCGGCACCGACGAACGGATCGGCCTGCACGAGTTCGAGCACGGATACGTCGCCTGGCTGATCCCCACCGACGACGCGGGAAGTCGGACGGCCGGGCCGCCGACCGGTTCCGGGTCGCCGCGGATCGTGATCGACCGGGAGTCCGGCGAGGTCAGCCAGTGGCCGCCGGTCCCGGTGACGGTCGTCGCCGAGCGGTACGCCGCCGCCCGGGCCGCCGACCGCCGATTCCCGCCGGACGTCCGGCCGGTGCTGGAGGCCGCCGGCTGGTTCCCCGGCCGGGACGTCTCCGCGATGGTCGACCAGTGGGCCGCCCGGTGGGCGGGTGAACTCGACGGACTGGTCATGGCGCCGGTCGCCCGCGCGGCGCTGACCGAGTTCGGCGGGCTGACCATAGCCCAGTTCGGCTCGGACGGCACCGCCGACGCCGGCTTCCCGACCTTCGTCCACCCGGTACGCAGCGGCCTGGTCACCGAGGAGGCCCGGGTCTTCGTCGACGAGTACGACCATCCGGTGTTCCCGCTCGGCGGCAACTCGGACGGCCCCGCCGAGCTGGTCGTCGACGCCGCCGGCCGGGTCGTCCTGCTGCACTGGGCCGGCTACCAGTACGTCGCCGACGACGTCGACACGGCACTGATCCGGCTGGTCCGGGGCGGCCCGTTCCCGCCGCTGCGGCCGGAGCAGCTCGCAGCCGGAGTCAGCCGTTGATCGCCCGCATGAAGCCGTACAGGCCGAGCACGGCGCAGGCCACCGGCACCACGGCCAGCTGCAGCACCACGTCCAGCCCGTCGCCGAGCCGGGCCAGCCGGGGCGTCGGCGGGCGTCGGCTGTAGACCATCCCGGCCGCCAGCACCAGCGCCACCACCAGCAGCACCACGGGCAGCAGGGCCAGCCGGGTACCGGCCGCCATCCCACCCGTACCGGTCAGGGTCAGCAGACCGACGCCGACCAGGCCGCCGGCCAGCAGCGGCACCCGGTGCCGGATGGTCGAGACCAGCCGGGCCCGCAGCAGCTGACCGGCCGTCACCACCGCGACCAGCAGCACCGCGCCGACCGTCGCCGACAGGGTCAGCACCGCTGACCCGGCGGCAGCGACCACGGCCGCACCGAACATCAGGCCGGTCAGCACCTCGTCGGCGCGGGCCGTCGCCCGGTAGATCTCCGCCCGGTCCGGCTGCGGGTCGTCGCGGACCAGGTCCTCGGCGGTACGCGGCAGCGCCGGCATCGGCAGTTTGCCGGCCCGGACCGAGATCAGCGGCAGCGCCGGCAGCAGCAGGGTCACCACGGCCACCAGCACCGCTGCGGCGCGCGGCCCGTCCAGCGACCCGACGGCCAGCACCGCCCCGGTCGTCCCGCTGACCCCGGCGAAGATCGCCGCCACGAAGACCCGGCCGGCGTCCCCGACGCCCAGCATGCCGAGCACCCCGGTCAGGGTCAGCGCCGCCGAACCGACCAGCAGATGCGGTGCCCCCAGATCGGTGACCGGTTCGCCGCCGGCCAGCGACACCGCGCCGCCGACGAACGCGTACGGCAGGGCCAGGGCGGCGAGCACCGCGCCGGCCAGCGAGTCGGCCATCGTCCGGGACAGCAGCACGCCGACCGCGACGAGGACGGCTGCGGTGCCGAGCAGGGCCGCCCCGGCGGCCGCCCCGGCGGCCACCCCGGTGCCGCCGGCGGTCACCACCGCGACCAGGGCGAGCAGCAGCAGAACGGCACCGGTCAGCAAACCGGTCAGCCGGGTGGCGGCCGGCGTCCAGGACAGTCCGCGCCGGCGGGCACCGGCGGCGATCGCCTCCATCAGGTCGTCGTAGGCCAGCTCCGGCCACTCGGTACGGCGGGGCAGCAGATGCAGCGTCTCGCCGTCGCGGACCTGCTGCGCGGCGAGCGTACGGTTGAGGTCCAGGGTGGATCCGTTGGTACGCCGCAGCGCCCAGCCGCCGTCGGCCGTACCGTCGGAGGGGTTCTCGTCGGCCTGCCGCAGCACCGCCGGGAGCAGCCCGACCAGCGGCAGGTGTTCGGGCAGGGCGAGGTCGATGCGTCGGGTCGGCGCCACGACGGCGATCCGGGCGAGTCCGGTTCCGGCCTGGGTGACCACTGCTGACTCCTCATCAAGCCGCGCGGGCTGTCCTGACTCGAGAAGGCTACCTACCATGTGCCGGTGCCGTCGGTGCCGGTAGTGACCCGGTGTCCGGGTGTGACGACGACGGGGAGGGTCGATCCGTGGGTACGGTGGTGATACGGCGTCCAACGCGCCGACCCGAGCCGGAGTACCCGTCCGGCGAGGTTCTGCTCGATGCGCCGCCCGAAGTGCCGGCGCCAACCGGCCGGACCTGGGGGCAGCTGATGATGCTGCTGCCGATGCTGGCCGGGTCGGTCGCGATGGCGCTGATGTACGCCGGCCGGGGCGGATCGACGCTCAGCTACGTCGCCGGTGGCCTGTTCGGCCTCTCCGCGCTCGGCATGCTCGCCACCCAGCTGTCCAACCAGGCGGGTGGGCCGAGCCGGCAGGAGATGGCACAGCGGCGGAGGGAATACCTGGCGCATCTGTCGCGGCAGCGTCGCCGGGTGCTGCGGACCGTACACCAGCAGCGGGAGGCCACGTTCTACCGGCACCCGGACCCGCAGACGCTGTGGTCGGTGCCGGTCGGTCCCCGACTGTGGGAACGCCGCCGCGGCGACCCCGACTTCGCCACCGTACGGGTCGGTCTCGGGCCGCAGGAGCTGGCGACGCCGCTGATCCCACCGCCGCCGACCGCGCTGGAAAAGCTGGAACCGATGTGCGCGTTGGCGCTGCGCCGGTTCCTGACCAGCTACGCCACTGTTCCGCAGTTGCCGGTGGACATGGCGCTGCGCGGCTTCGCCCGGGTGCATCTGCGCGGCGACCCCGACCCGGTCCGCGCCCTGGTCCGGGCGGTGATCGCCCAAGCCACCGCGTTCCACGCGCCGGACGACATGCTGGTGGCGATCTGCCCGGCCCCGACCCGGCGGGAGCACTGGGAGTGGGTCAAGTGGCTGCCGCACGCGCTGCACCCGACCCGCACCGATGCGACCGGCGCGCTACGGCTGGTGTCGTCGACGGTGACCGGGTTGGAAGCGATGCTCGACGACATGCTCGCCAACCGCCCCCGGTTCAACCTGGCCGGCGGCGGCTCCGCCACCACCTCCGGCCCGCACCTGCTGGTGGTGCTCGACGGCGGTGACCCGGCCGGCTCCGATCACCTGATGACCGACGGCGGCGTGGAGGGGGTGACCATCGTCGACCTGTCCGAGCCACCGCCCCGGGTGCTCGACCGGGCCCGGCTGGTGCTCGATGTCGCCGCCGACGGGTCGATGGCCAGTGTCACCCTGGACGGCCGAGCGCAGATCGGCACCGCCGACACCTGCACGATCGCCGAGGCGGAGACGTTGGCGATGGAGCTGGCGCCGCTGCGACTGTCCGCCGCGTCCCGGGGCGAGCAGCCGCTGCACCTGGAGCAGGACCTGGCCGACCTGCTCGACCTGGGCGACCCGTACGAGTTCGACGTGGAGCGGGCGTGGACGCCCCGGCCGAACCGGGACCGGCTGCGGGTGCCGCTCGGGCTGACCCCGGACGGCACCCCGGTCGAGCTGGACCTCAAGGAGTCCGCGCAGGACGGCATGGGCCCACACGGCCTGCTGATCGGCGCCACCGGCTCCGGCAAGTCGGAGCTGCTGCGCACCCTGGTGCTGGCGCTCGCCGCCACCCACTCGTCGGAGACGCTCAACTTCGTGCTGATCGACTTCAAGGGCGGGGCGACGTTCACCCGGCTGGACAAGCTGCCGCACACCAGCGCGGTGATCACCAACCTCTCCGACGAGCTGCCGCTGGTCGACCGGATGACCGACGCGATCAACGGCGAGCTGGTCCGCCGGCAGGAGCTGCTCCGCTCGGCCGGCAACTACGCATCGCAGCGTGACTACGAGAAGGCCCGGGCGGCCGGGGCGCCGCTGGAGCCGATGCCGGCGCTGCTGATCATCTGTGACGAGTTCTCCGAACTGCTGACCGCCAAGCCGGACTTCATCGACATGTTCGTCCAGATCGGTCGGGTCGGCCGGTCGTTGAGCGTGCATCTGCTGCTCGCCTCGCAGCGGCTGGAGGAGGGCCGGCTGCGCGGACTGGACACCCACCTGTCGTACCGGATCGGCCTGCGGACCTTCTCCGCGATGGAGAGCCGGGTGGTGCTCGGCGCCACCGACGCGTACGAACTGCCCCGCTCCCCCGGCCACGGCTACCTACGGTTCGGCACCGAACCGCTGGTACGGTTCCGGGCCGCGTACGTCTCCGGCACGTACCGCAGCAAGACCGCCGAGGCGGTCGCCGCCGGCGACGGCGACGACCGGGTCCAGGAATACACCACCCAGTACGTCGCACCCCGGCTGCCGGCCGACGCCCGCCAGCCCGGGCCCGAACCGGCCGACACCACAACCGGCGAGAGCCTGCTCGACATCCTGGTCAGCCGGCTCACCGGCCGCGGCAAACCGGCCCACCAGGTGTGGCTGCCGCCGCTCGGCGCTCCGATGACCCTCGACCAGCTGCTCTCGCCGCTGGTCGCCGACCCGGAACGCGGCATCACCGCGGCCAGCCCGACCCTGCAGGGCGAGCTGCGGGCCGCTGTCGGCCTGATCGACAAGCCGTTCGAGCAGCGCCGCGACGTGCTCTGGCTGGAGCTGGGCGGCTCTGCCGGGCACACCGTCGTCGTCGGCGGCCCGCAGAGCGGCAAGAGCACCCTGCTGCGTACGGTCGTGTCGTCGCTCGCCCTCACCCATACCCCACGCGAGGTGCAGATCTACTGCCTCGACCTGGGCAGCGGCGCGCTCACCGCGCTGCGTGACCTGCCGCAGGTCGGCGGGGTCGCCACCCGGCTGGACGCCGGGCAGGTCCGCCGGACCATCGCCGAGCTGCGGCTGCTGATGGCCCAGCGGGAACGCCGGTTCGCCGAGAACCGGATCGACTCGATGGCCACCTACCGGCGGGAACGCCGGCACGGCGGGCACACCGACGACCCGTTCGGCGACGTGTTCCTGGTGATCGACGGCTGGGCGGCGGTACGCGCCGAGTTCGAGGACCTGGAGCCGGCGATCAACGACATCGCCAACCGGGGGTTGTCGTTCGGCGTCCACCTGGTAATCAGCGCCGGCCGGTGGATGGACCTGCGACCGGCGGTACGCGACGTCTTCGGCACCCGGCTGGAGCTGCGCCTCGCCGACGCCAGCGACTCCAACCTGGACCGGCGGGCGGCGATGAACGTGCCGGACAAGTCGCCCGGCCGGGGCATCACCCCGGACGGCATGCAGTTCCTCGCCGCGCTGCCCCGCACCGACGGCGACGCCGACGCCGGGACCCTCGCCGACGGTGCCCGGCGGTTCGTCACCGACGTCGCCGCCGCCTGGCAGGGCCCGGGTGCGCCACCGGTGCGGCTGCTGCCGGCCGTGGTGCCGTACGAGTCGGTGCCGGACACCGGACGCCCCGGCGTGCCGATCGGCATCGCCGAGGTCGACCTGCAGCCCGTACACCTGGACCTGGGCACCGATCCGCACTTCATCGTCTTCGGCGACGGCGAGTCCGGCAAGAGCAGCTTCCTGCGGGCGCTGGCCCGGGGCATCACCGACCGCAACGATCTGACCCAGGCCCGGCTCATCGTCGTCGACTACCGGCGCAGCCTGCTCGGCGACATCAGCGAAAAACACCAGATCGGGTACGGCACCTCGGCGGACGTCACCGCCGGCATGCTGACCGAGGTGGTCAATGTGATGCGTGACCGGCTGCCCCCGGCGGACGTGACCCCGGAGCAGCTGCGTACCCGCAGCTGGTGGCGGGGCCCCGACCTGTACATCCTGGTCGACGACTACGACCTCGTCGCCGGTGGCGGCGGCAACCCGCTGCTGCCGCTGCTGGAGTTCCTGCCGCAGGCCCGTGACATCGGGCTGCACCTGGTGATCGCCAGGCGCAGTGGCGGCGCCAGCCGGGCCCTGTACGAGCCGATCCTGATGCGACTGCGCGAGCTCAGCTCGCCGGGCCTGGTGATGTCCGGCAGCCGCGACGAGGGGGTGCTGCTCGGCAACGTCCGGCCCGGCCCGCTGCCGCCGGGGCGGGGCTGGCTGGTCACCAGGCGGGAAGGCACCCGGCTGGTCCAGTTGCTACATCTACCGTCCACATCGTGACTCTCGGTCCACGACAATTGCGGTGACGCGATAGTTTTGTGGATGCCGATACGCGCATGCGGCCTGGGGGAGGGATCATGGCGGACGACAGCTGGCTGGTCAACGAGACAATCGACGTCGATATCGAGCAGCTCGACGACTTCGCCCAGTGCGTGATGGCCGAGTTGCGGCTCAACTTCCAGCCGAGCCTGGCAAGCGGCATCAACCACATGCTCACCATCCCGGTGCCGTTCGGCGGGTCGGGGATGTCCGAGGGCCGGTTCTTCCAGGGCCGGCACGACGAGAACCGTAAGGCGGCTACTCTGCTGCTCGGCGAGGTGGCCAAGGGCCTCGCCTCCCTGGCGACCGCCGCCAAGTCGATCTCCGCCGAATACCTCGACGGCGACGCCCTGGTCGCGGCCGACCAGATGACCATTTACACCGCATTCTCCAATCTAGAAGGCGGCGAGACGCTCGACGATCTCTGGCAAGATCCGGAGAGCGGCGTCGAGGATCCGAGTCTGGTGGTCGATCCGGACGAGGAAAGCTCCTCCTACGCCCCCGAGGCGGCCGACCGGGACCTGTCGCTGTACGAGGCCGAGACGATCGGTGAGGGCGACGGTGCCTACGACATCCGCGCCGACGACGAGGACATGCACGACGATGAGCTCGACAGCCCGTCGGCCGAGCACTGAGCAGCGCGGATAGCGACGTCGAGGAGCGGGGATGTCTGACGAGTACTTCGGCTGGCAGCCGGTGTCGATCCCGTACGTGAACGCCGGGAACGACTACGTCGTCCACGACTACTCGGACCCGAACCAGCGCTACGAACCCACCGTCTGGGACAAGGAGACGACCAACATCGAGACGATGTGGGGTTGGATCCAGAACGAGAGCGACGAGCGGGTGATCGCCGTCGCCGACATGTGGCACCGGATCGGCGTGCTGCTCGACAGCACCCGCACCAACCTGCAGCGGTACGCGACGGCGCTGGCCGCCAAGTGGCAGTCACCGGCCGGTGAGTACTTCATGCAACGGGTGGGCGCCACCCTCTACTCCCTCGACGAGTGGAAGGAGGCCGCCGACAGCAACCGCCGTGGCCTGGAGCAGTTGGCCGGCAAGATCGAGTCGACCCAGCAGGAGTTCCGCAGCCTCTGGGAGCAGTACACCGTGGAGGCGGCCGACCCGGACAACGGCCTGCAGTGGTCCGACACGTACGACTGGATCCCGGGCACCACCGGCCGGACCCGCAAAGACGTGATGGACGACTACTTCGAGCGTGCCCGGGACATCATCAAGCCGTTGGCCGACATGTACATCGACGTGTACCTGAGCCACATCACCCGGGGCACCACCTTTCGGGGCCCGACCGACGCAGCGGTTGTCCACCCGTCGGTCGCTCCTCCCGGCGGCCCCGGGGCACCGCCGCCCGGCGCGCCGCCGGGTGGTGCGCCGGGCGCACCGCCCCGGCCGGAGTTCGCGGGGCGTGGCGAGCCGCCCACCGCTCCCGGGCTGGACCGGGGCGCACCGTCACCCACGCCACCACCGCCGGTGCCGGACGGGCTGCACCTGGCTGGGGGCACCGTCTCCCCGCCGACCGCGCCTCCCCCGGTGCCCAACCTCCCGCAGACCGGTGCCGGCCCGGCGCCGAGCCCGCCACCGGCGGTAGTGCCACCCGGCGTCACCCCCGGGCCACGACCAGGGGCACCGGGGGGCAACCGACCCGGAGCACTGCCGCCGGGTGCGGACCGCCCGAGTTCTCCGCTCCGGCCGGCGCTGCCCGGGGCCGGTGGTCCGCCGCCGAACAACCCGGCCAGCCGACGTCCGGCACCGCAGCGCCCGTCGCTGCCCGGCAGCACCGGACCCACGCCGGGTGGCTCCCGGCCGCCGGGGCCGAGCGGCCGCCCGGCCGGCGGCGGCACTGGCCGGCCGGCTGCCCCGCCGCCCAGCCTGGGCGGCCCACGCAGCCGCCCCGCCGCCCCGACCACCGGCGCTGCCCGGCTACCGCAGCCGGCCGCACCCGGCTCCGCCGGTCGGCCGGCCCCGGCTGCTCCACGGCTGTCCGGCCGGGCCGGGCCGACGAAGCCCGGCGGGGTCGCCAAGGGCCCGGGTCCGGTGCTGGGCGGGCAACGCGGCCCCGGCCCGGCCAGCGGCACCGGTCGCACCAGCCGCAGGACCGACGACCGGCAGCAGACCTGGGAGTACGGCGACGGTGACGACGAGCTGTGGCAGATTGACCCGGCGGCTCCCGGCACCATCGACACCCCCGACGAGAAGCCGCCGCAGCAGCAGGTCCGGAGCCTGGGCCAGCGATGAGGCCGGCAGACGGCCGAGCTGAGCCGGACGAAGCACCCGACGCAGTATCATCCGGGCACAGCGCCGGGTCGCCCGGCGACTACCCGACGGAGAGGTGTGCTCCGCCCATGCGTGCTTCCCGGCGGTTACTCGGCCTGGTGGCAGCCGGGCTGCTCGGGCTGCTCGGCACGGCGTCGCTGCCCGCCGGGCCGGCGCAGGCCGACGAGATCCGGGACCAGTCCTGGCATGTCGAGGCGATGCGGCTGCCCGAGGTGCACCGGATCACCCAGGGCGAGGGGGTGACCGTCGCGGTGGTCGACACCGGCGTTGACGCCTCCCACCCCGACCTGCGGGACAACGTACTGCCCGGGGCCGACCTTCACGACCGCGACAGCAAGGGCCACGTCGACCGGCGCAACCACGGCACCGGGATGGCGTCGCTGATCGCCGGGCACGGGCACGGGCCCGGCGGCCGTGACGGGGTGCTCGGGGTGGCGCCGAAGGCCAAGATCCTGCCCATCACGCTCTCCAGCCCGAAGACTGAGATCATCCTCCCCGAGTCCATCGCACTCGGGATCAACTGGGCCGTCAACAGCGGTGCCGACATCATCAACGTCTCGCTCACCGGATCGTCCGACCCGGCGCTGGAGCAGGCGGTCGAGAACGCGTACCGGCGCGGAGTCATCGTCGTCGCCGGCATCGGCAACCGCCGCGACATGCTGATCGGCCAGCCGGCCTACAGTGCGTGGACCATCGCGGTGACCAGCAGCGGGCGGGACGGTGGGCTCAGCCCGGAGTCGATCCGCGCCGAGCAGACCCACATCGCCGCGCCCGGCGAGGACATTGTGCAAGCGTCCGCTGGCGGCGGCTACTACACGATGGACGGCGCGAGTGCAGCGACCGCGTTGGTGTCGGGGGCGTTCGCGCTGCTCAAGGCACAGTATCCGGACGAGGACCAGGGCAGACTGTTCCAACGGCTGGTCGGTACGGCGTACGACGCCGGGCCGCCCGGCAAGGATCTCGACTTCGGCTGGGGCATCCTGGACATTCACGCCGCGCTCACCACCGAGCCGGACGATCGGGCCAGCCCACGGCCGTCGCCGACCGCCAGCGACCCGGTCGCCTACCTGCCGCCCGAGCCGGGCTACGAGTTCGGGCTCGACGAACTGATCGGCATGCTGATCTTCTTCACCATCCTCGGCACGCTGGTCACCGGTGTCGTGCTGCTGATCCGGTGGCTGCGGCGCCGGGCGAGACGTCCGGCGGCCGCCCGGGACGGCCCACCGCCGGCGACCGACGTCGGTGCATCGTTGGTGCCGGCACCGGCCGCCCAGGCCGGGCCCGACCAGCCAACCGGGGGCGAGCCGCCGACCGCCGAGGACGATTCGGTATGGCGTCCACCGAGCCGGTGAACGTGCCCCGGCGAGCCGCCGGCCCCGTCGCGCCCGCCGCCGGCCGGCGGCGGCCGGTGGTCGTTGTGGCCGCCGTACTGCTGACGGCTCCTACCGCTGCCCTCTGGCTGGTCGCCGGTCTCGCCTTCCTGGTCGTGACCTACCAGGCCGAGGGTGACGCGAAGTTCCTACTGTGGATCATCGCGTTCGCGATTCTCGGGCTCTGCCTGCTGCTGGTCTTCATGACCCTGGCCGGCATGCGGATCGTCTGGGTCGCCGGGCCGAACATGCTGCGGGCCCCGGCCGGGTTCACCGCCGGGCTGCTCCTCGTCGTCCTGGGCGGCCTGCTGCTGTTCGGCAAGATCGAATACCACCCGACGATGCTGCTGCCGATGGTCGTCGGAGCGCTGGCCGGACTGGCGGTGATCCTGCTCGCCACTCCGCCCGCACGGCACTGGCTGGCCGACCGGTAGCCGCCGATCAGCCGATGCTTGCGGCCGGCGGCTGGTCGGCCGGTGGCGGGTCCACCGGCAGCCAGCGTCGACCGCTCCGGTCGAAGCGGGCCAGCAGCTCGTCACTGCCGTCCTGGTGCAGCACGTGCAGCTCGGCCCCGTCCGGCACGGCCAGCGCCCGCTGCTGCGGCCGCTCGTCGAGCCAGGTCGCCGGGGTGTCCGGGCCGGGTTCCCACCGTACGACCGGAACCCACTCGTCGGCGGCGGCGAAGGGCGACTCCGGCCCGAGCAGGCCCAACCGGGCGTACAGCCGCTTCGGGGTGTCCCGGCCGGGGCCGTGCCAGCGGTGCACCGGGCCGGCCATCCGGTCGTAGCCGTCCGCCACGTACGCGTGCAGGTGGCGGTGCGCAACGACCAGCTGCATCCGGACCGGAAGGTTTGGATCTGCCTCGACAGCCTCGGCCTGGTCCGCCTCGGTTGGATCCGTCTGGGCCACGTCGACCTGGTCCGTCTCAGTCACGGTCCGGCGCAGTTCGTCGAGCCACCGGCTGACCTGCCGGACCGCCTCCCCGGGAATGCTCACCGCCGACGCGGTGCCCGGGTCGACGGCGAGCTGCCAGCGCGGGTCCGGCCAGTTCGCGAAGAGTCGCACGCTGGAGGCGACGACCGACGGCAGCGGCACGTCGAACACCTCGGCCAGCATCGCCGGGGAGGTGAAGACCGGCACCGACGGCTGGCCCGCCTCGTCCGGCAGACACCACCAGGGGAACCGGGGGTCGGCCAGGTCTCGTACGGCGGTGTCGGGGTCGGCTTCCGGCGGCATCGGTACGGTGAACTCGGCGCGTAACAGGGCGGCCATCACCGCGTCCGGGTCCTCGGCCGCGACAGCGGCGCGCAGCGCCCGAGCGATGTCGCCTGCATCGGGCGACGGTGCCAGCTCCCGCAACTGCCCGGCGGTGATCCGGTGGGCGATCGGCAGTCCCGGGTCGACCGCCAACCACCAGTTGTCGTCGGGGATCGTGGCGACCACCTCGGCCAGGGTGACCGTCACGTACCGTACCGACTCGCCCGGCAGGCCGGCGACGATGGCCTGCGGCGAGGTGAAGGCCAGCACGTGTGGTGCGCCGTCGTGTTCGACGGTGGGCCAGGCGAACGGTGCCTGCCCGGCGGCGGTCTCGGCCGACACCGGCAGCAGCAGCGGCCCGGTGCCGAGCGCCGCCAGGTAGCCCGCCAGGTCGGTGGCGGCGGCCATGCCCGCCTCGGCTGCGGTGGCCGGTCGCCACCCGGCCGAGGCCGACTCGGACAGCGGCTGCGACCCTGGCTCCGGGTCGGCGGTCACCAGCTGCCGTCCTCGGCGAGCCGGTGCGGCCGTTGACCGAGGATCAGTGCGGTGACGGCCTGTTCCACCGACCGGCCGAGAAACCAGTCGCCGCCGTGGTCCAGCACGAACACCCGCTGTCGGGCGTCGATGGCCAGGATGCCGGTGCCGTCCGCCTCGACGCCGAGCGGGCTGACCGGCACGCCCAGCATGTCGGCGAGTACGGCGAGGGTGGCGACGGTGTGCACGGCGCGCAGCGGATCGAGGTGGACCGTGCTCGGCGCGACCGCCTCGCCAGGGCCGTCCGGTTCGACGTACAGGCCGCCGAACTCGGCGTACGCCTCGATCGCGGGACCGACCACGGTGTGCTGCCGCCCGTCGGGTCCGGCGTGCCCGACGACCCGCAGGGCCCAGTCACGGCCCCGCTGTTCGTCGCGCCGGCCGGGCTGCCAGCCGGCCCGGGTCAGGGCGGCCAGCACCGACGGCGGAAACCGGTCGTCGCCGGCCATCAGAGCGCCTCCACCCCGAACCAGTCGAGCAGCTGGCGGCAGGACCGGCACGGGGCGACCGCCGTGCCGTGGGCCGGATCGTCCGGCTCGCGGATCAGGGAGACCCGGATCCGGGCACCCCACAGTGCCGCCCGGGCCGCAGCCGGCGACAACTCGGTGCCGGGCTGGCCCGGCTGTACGGCGTACAGCCGGTCGGAGATCAGCACCGGCTCGGCGCACCGGCCGACGGAGCGTTCCCGCTGGCTGACCGGAAGTTCGTCCAGGATCCGCCGGACCAGCGGGTGCAGCTGTGGGAGATGGTCGCCGCGCACCGAGGTGTGGGTGTGGACCTCGCCGTCGACCAGCAGAGCGGCTGCCGTCAACGGCAGCATGCGTACCGCCACCACGCTCTCCTTCGCCGTCCGGTCGAAGCCTGCCGGGGCCGGTCGGGGCCCTGGGATTCCGCCGTAGAGCGTAGACAACCGGTGCCGGTCGCTGCTGCCAACGACAGGCCCGCGCGGCGACGCGGTCGTTCACCGGACACCCTGTCTGGTGGTGCTGCGATATCGTCGGAATCCCCTGTCCCACCGTGTACGAAGCCCGGAGCGATGACGCGCACCCTCTTGGTCAGTCCGGACCAGCCCGGCGCCTATCCGTCGATCGGTGACGCGCTCGCGGCGGCGTCCGACGGGTCGGTGGTGGCCGTCGACCCCGGCACCTACTACGAGGCGTTGTTCATCAACGATCGACAGATCACTGTGGTCGCCGCGCAGGGTGCCGGGTCGGTGACCGTCGACGCCTCAGCCGGCCATTACCCGACTGTGTCCGCCAACGGCGGCACCCTCGAACTGCGTGACCTGGTGCTGCTGGCCGGCGACGCGCCGGCGGTGGCGGTCGACCGGGCCCGGCTGACGATGACCGGCTGCCAACTGCGGGCCGGGTTCGGGGCCGGCGTCGTGATCGGCAACCGGTCGAGCTTCACGCTGACCCGGTGCACGGTCACCGGGGCGCGGCACGGCCTGGTGGTTGAGGATTCGGACGGCGACGTCGACGGTTGCGAGTTCACCGACCTCGCCGAGGACGGCGTGATCGTGCGGATCGGGGCCGCGCCCACCATCCGGGCGTCGACCATCACCGGCTGCGGCAACCGGGGCGTCTACGTCTACCAGCACGGCCGTCCGGTGTTGGAGACGTGCGAGATCTCCCGGACCGGCGGGGCCGGGGTGGCGGTCGCCCACCAGAGCGCGCCGACGCTGCGGCGCTGCCGGATTCGCGACACCCGCGGGCCGGCGGTCTCCTTCGGTCGTGGCTGTGCGGGCAGTGTCGAGGAGTGCAGCACCGAGAACACGGCGACGCCGGCGTTCGACATCGCCGACGGTGCCGAGCCGACCATCGTCACCGGTACGGCGAGCCGGCGTGCGGTGTTCGGCGCGGCCGCCGCCGCGTCGGCCGGCGGGCCGGACACCGCCCGGACCGAGGAGTTGCTGGCCGAGCTCGACGCGATGGTCGGCCTGGAGTCGGTCAAGGATGAGGTGCGCGGGCTGATCGACGAGATCCAGGTGAACGAGTGGCGGCGCGGCGCGGGCCTGCCGGTCAGCGCGGTCAGCCATCACCTGATCTTCGCGGGCGCGCCGGGCACCGGTAAGACGACGGTGGCCCGCATCTACGGTGAGCTGCTGGCCGCGCTGGGGGTGCTGTCCGGCGGGCCGTTCCGTGAGGTGTCCCGGCGCGACCTGGTCGGGCAGTACCTGGGCCACACGGCGGAGAAGACGGCCGCCGTGTTCGAGCAGGCCAGAGGCGGGGTGCTCTTCGTCGACGAGGCGTACACCCTGTCCCGGTCGTTCGGCAGTGGCGGGGATTTCGGTCAGGAGGCGATCGACACCCTGGTCAAGCTGATGGAGGATCACCGGGACGAGATCGCGGTGATCGCCGCCGGCTACACCGGGGAGATGCGGCAGTTCCTCGACGCCAATCCCGGCCTGGCGTCCCGGTTCGCCAGGACGATCGAGTTCGGCAACTACACCCCGGAGCAGTTGGTGGTGATCGTCGAGCGGATGGCGGCGAACGACGAGTATCTGCTCGCCGCCGCCGTGCCGGAGGTCCTTTTCGGACACTTTTCGACGGTGCAACGGGACGAGAGCTTCGGCAACGCCCGCGAGGCGCGCAAGCTCTTCGAGGGGGTACGCAAGGCGCAGGCGCAGCGGCTGCGCCAGTCCGGCCAGCGGCCCAGCCTGGACGAGCTGCGTACGGTGACCGAGGCCGACGTCCGTACGGCGACCGGACGCTGAGCGATGACGACCGACCCCGGCCCGTCCGCCGACCAGTCGCCGGGCGCACCGGCGGGCTGGCAGCAGTGGGCACCGCCCCGACAACGTGACGCCGCGCCGATGCCCGCGCCGGCGCCGCCACCCGCAGCCGCACCGCCGACCGTGGGCGTGGCCGCTTCGGCCCCCACCTCGGAGCTGCCGACGGTCCGCGCTGCCGGACTGTCGGGGCAGGTCGCCAGGCTGCCGACCGGGCAGGTCGCTGGCCGGTCGGCGGCCGCTCCTGCGACGGCGGCGCGGGCCGCCGTGCCGATGTCACCGACCGTGTCAGGATCGGGCGGGCCGACGGCGGACATGATCTCCGGAGTCACCGGGTCGGCAGCGGCGACATCGATCCCGGCGACGGCGTCGGGCAGCCGGATCCGGCCCCGGCGGGTCCGCCCCGGCACCGGCCCGTTCGCCATCGGGCAGTTGGTCTACTGGCAACTGGCGGCGACGGTCTTGCTCGTCGCGTACCAGCGGGGGCCGGTCGTGGCGTTGGTGACGGCGGCGGCGCTGGCGCTGTTGCTGGCACCGACGGTGGTCCGGCTGCGCGGGCGGTGGCTCTACCAGTGGATGGCGGTGTGGTTGCGGTACCGGCTGCGGCCCCGGCGGCTGCCGGCCGGCGGCGGCAACCGGGCGACGGGCCTGCTGCGGTTCGTGGAGCCGACTGCCATAGTGGACGATGTTTCGGTCAGCGGCCGGACGATGGCGACGATCAGTCACCGGGGTGGCGTCTGCGCCGTCCTGGAGCTCGACCCTGCCGACGGTTCGCTGTTCGTCGGCTCGGCACTCAGTCTGCCGTCCCCGGCGGCGCTGCTGCCGGTGCCGGATCCGGCCGCCCCGCCGACCTCGGTACAGCTGCTCGTCCAGGTCGCGGCGGCCCCCCGCGCGCACACCGGACGAGGGCTGGTGGAGCGTTCCTACCGGGAGCTGACCGGCGGTGACGTGCCGGCCCGTCGGCGGGCCTGGTTGGTGCTCCAGGTGATGCGTACACCGGACGGTTACACCGATCGGGCGCTGGCACCGGCGCTGATGTCGTCGGTCCGGCGGGTCCAGCGCCAGCTGAAACAGGACCGGGTGCCGGCCCGGCTGCTGGGCGGCGACGATCTGCTGACCGCCGTCGGCTACCTGGCGCAGCTGCCCAGCCGGCCGGACGGCGGCAACGTCTACGGCACCGCCAGCAACCGGGTCGCCGGCGAGGAGACCTGGCAGGCGTGGTGGAGCGGCGAGGTGCCGCAGGTCTGCCGCCGGCTGCTGCGCTGGCCGGAGCTGCCGTGGCAGCTGGACGACGTGTTGCGGCAGCTGCCGATGGTCGACACGGTGGTGTCGGTCGCCGTCGCCCGGGAGTCGGGGCATCCGACCGAGACCGCCGTCGCGGACGTGACGGTGTCGGCCGCGGTCCGGCTCACCGCCGCCGACGTGACGACGCTGGCCGTCGGCGACCAGGCCCTGACCGAGGCGGTACGCGAGCGCGGCGGGCTCACCGAGCGGATCGACGGTGAGCATGTCCGTGGGCTGGCCGCCACCCTGCCGCTCGGGGGGTTCCTGCCGTGACGGGTCCGTTGTCGATCATTCCGCCGACCGGCCTGCACACCGCCGATCTCGAAGCACTCGGCGACGTACGGTTGCGGGCCGGCGGCGACGGCATGGTCGTCGGGCGCAACCGGCAGGGCGGGCCGGTCGCGGTGCGGCTGTTCCGCCCGGAACCGACCCGGCTGCTGCTGGTCGGCGGGCTGCGCTGCGCGCAGCTGTTGGCGCTGCGGGCGATGGCGCTCGGCGCGCACCTGTTCATCCAGACGGCCCGCGAGCCGGACTGGCAGGGGTTTCTGCACCAGTGTGGTCTGGGTCAGGAGTCGGCGTCCTTCCTGCCGCCCGGCGCCCAGCCGCCGCCACCGCCGTCACCGGCGCATCCCCAGCTGCTGGCGGTGGATATCGGCCCGGCGATGGGCGGCACGCCGGAGGTGGGGGTGCCGTGGCGGACGACGATGGTGGTCCGCAACGACGTGGGCAGCTGGGATCTCGACCCACTGGTCCGCAGCGACCTGGTGGTGCTGCAGCGGTTGACCGCCGCCGAGGCGGCGCTGGTGGCGTCGGCGTTGGGATTCACCGAGGCGCAGAGCTGGTTGACCCGGATCCATCCGGAGATGGTCGGCCTGGTCAGTCAGGGCCGGCTGCAGTGGGTGATGCTGCATCCGACGTCGATGGAGTCGGCGCTGCTCGGCCCGGTCGGCCGACCCTGATCAGGCTGACCGGGCCGACCGCGCCGTAGCCGGTCAGATCTGCCGAGCGTCAGACATACCGAGCCGTCAGGTCTGCCGGAGCTCCGTCAGGTCGGTGGCTCTACGCAGGAACAGCAGGCCGACGCCGACCGTGGCCAGGGCGGCCACCATCGTGCCGGCGCCGAGCAGCGCCAGGTCGTCGAGCGGCACCGGCACCGGCACAGTGATGCCCGGATGTTCGATCGTCCGGCCGTACTCCGTCCAGTCCTCGGGGGTGCGACAGGCGTCCACCGCATCGCAGAACGTGGCGGTACGCGGCCCGGAGGAGACCTCCGTACCGAGAGCCCGGGCCATCATCGTGCCGGCGGTCAGCGCCACCAGAGTCGCTGGGAGCAGCGGCGTGAGGGTCTGTACCAGGACGGAGCGGGCCAGCACCGCGCGCGGCACGCCGGTGGCGACGAGTGCCGCGTTGGCGCGGCGACGCTCCACGATGCCTTCGACGACCGCGACGGCCAGACCGGCGGCGGCGATCGCCAGGCCCACCAGGACCGCAATGTGCACCAGGGTGACCGCGTTGAAGTAGAAACTGTTGTCACTCGGGCTGTACGGCTGGCCGCTCTGTTCGGCGAGGATCCGGTGGACCCGGTCCCGGCTGCCGAACTCGGCCGCCAGGTAGGCGCTGAAGCCGGCGGTGCCGGCACCGAACAGGACGCAGGCCAGCAGCCCGGCGAAGGTCCGTGCGCCGTGCCACGGGTCGGCGGTCAGCCGCCGGGCGGCGAGCAGGGTCGCGGGGCGGCGGGCGACTCGCCGCAGGAACCGTCCGGTCGCGTACGAGATCCAGCCGGTGCCGGTGGCGACGCCGATCGCGATGGCCAGCGCCCCGGCGAACGCGATGACCGCAACGCCCCACAGTGGGGCTTCCCGGCCGGCAGCCCAGTCGACGAGCGGCCGGAACAGGAAGGTCACCACCAGGCCGCCGAGGATGAGCAGGCCGGGCCACCGCCCGGGCCGCCCTGCCCGGCGCCGGCGCTGCACGCCGAGCGGCGACACGACGACCGTACGCAGCAGTGCGGCGGCGACCGCGGTCGCGAGCAGCGGGATGCCGGCCACGATCAGGATCAGCGACCAGACCGGCGGCAGCACGTCGGTGGGTAACGGCAGCAGGCCGTGCTCGTCCGGACGGTGCAGCAGCCGCCGGCCGGCCAGGTACCCGGCCAACCCGGTGACGGAGCCGAGCGCACCGGCCAGCCCGGTTTCGGTGGCGGCCAGCGCCCGGACCTGACCGGGGGTGCCGCCGGCCAGCCGGATGGCGGCGAGTCGCTGGTCCCGGGCGGGCGCGCCGAGCCGGGCGCACTGCCCGGCGAGGGCCAGGACCGGGATCGCCAGGAGGAACAGGGCGATGGTGACGCCGGTCCGCAGCTCCGCCTCGGCGATCAGCGCCGGGCCGTACTGCGGGGACCGGTTGGATCTTCCGTCCGGGACGGTCGGTACGGCGATGACCGTGGCGGCGGCGAGGAAGGTGACGGTGGTGAGCAGCGCGGCGGCGGCGGTGAGGACGATCCGTACCGTGTCGGTGCGGGTGCCGACGAGGCCGAGCCGCAGCAGGGTGGCCGGACGGATCACGACCGGGCCGTCCGGGTGACGACCGGGCCGAGCCCGGCGGGGTCGATCTCGCCGTCCCGCAGCATGATTTCCCGGTCGGCGTACCCGGCGACCCGGGGGTCGTGGGTGACGAGCACGACGGAGGTCCGCTGCTCGCGGGCGACCCGGACCAGCTGGCCGAGGACCTGCTCGCCGGTCAGGGTGTCCAATGCGCCGGTCGGTTCGTCGGCGAAGAGCACCCGAGGTTCGGTGATCATCGCGCGGGCCAGCGCGCACCGCTGCTGCTGCCCGCCGGACATTTCGCCGGGCACGGTGTCGGCCTGCTCGGCGACGCCGAGCCGGTCCAGCCAGGTGAGCGCCGCGGTCCGTGCTGCTCGCCGCCCCGTGCCGGCGAGCAGCAGCGGAAGCGCGGCGTTCTCCGCTGCGGTCAGCTCGGGGACGAGCTGACCGAACTGGAACAGCACCCCGAGTTCGGTACGCCGCAGCACGGCACGGGCCGACTCGGAGAGCAGGTCGATGCGCTGGTCGCGGTAGTGAATCTCACCGGCGTCCGGGCGCAGGATGCCGGCGAGGCAGTGCAGCAGGGTGGACTTGCCGCACCCGCTGGGTCCGGTGACGGCGACGATCTCACCTTCGGCGACGTCGAGGCTGACGCCGCGCAGCGCCGGGGTGGCACCGTACGCGCGGACGACCCCTCGGCCGGCGAGCAGCGGACTGTTCACTGACGTACCTCCCGGTGCAGATCGGCGACGCGGCCCACGGTGGTGTCCAGCCAGCGCAGGTCGGCGTCGAGGTGGTTGATCGCGTAGTCGGCGGCGACGATCTCGCCGAGGGTGGCGTCCGGGGCGGTCTTGGTGCGGGTGAGCTCCCGGATCCGCGCGGCGTGTGCCGCGCGCTGGGCGGCCAGGTAGCGCCGGGCCCGCTGCGGGTCGTCGATCAGCAGCGCGACGACGACCTTGGCGAGCAGCGCGCTGGTGACATACGGGGCGGGCGGTTCGACCGCGTCGAGCCAGCCGTCGAGGGCGGTCCGGCCGGCGTCGGTGAGCGTGTACGAGGTGCGGTCGGGGCCGGCGGCGCGGTCGCGCCGCGCCTGCTCGACGAGGCCGTCGCGTTGCATCCGGCCGAGGGTGGCGTAGACCTGGCCGAACGCGATCGGTTTGGCGCGTGGCAGCCGCTGGTCGTGGTCGCGCTTCAGCTCGTAGCCGTGCCGGGGGCCGCGGGAGAGCAGCCCGAGGAGCACGTGGACGGTGGACACCAGGCAACTATTCACTGAGCGAATAGCTGCCGTCAAGTTCCCCACCGGGACACGCCGACCACGGGGTTACACACCCGGCTGCGCGAGCGGCACCGGCTGCTGGCCGTGCTGGACGCGTTCGGCACACCCCGGCGGGCACTTGGCTGGGCGGTCGTCTGGCAGCATCTGGTGCCGGGTGATGCTCAGACGCCGGACGGGAAGGTCTCCGGTTCACGCAGCTCGACATGCGGGGTCCGCAGCGGGCGCACCCCGCGGCTGCGGTCGAACCAGAGGAACGCGTCGTAACGGTCGCCGAGCACGGTCGGCACGTAGTTGCCGCGCCGTTCCATGTTCGACTGGTAGACCACCCCGATCGCCCGGTGGTCCAGCTCGTCGGTGAGCAGGTCCGGTCTGCCGTCGGCGGGGAAGACGAACAACGACTCGGCCGGGGCCGCGACGGAAAGGATCGCTTCCAGCGACCCCGGCCGGGCCGGCGGTACGGGCATCAGCCGCATCGGCGCCCCCCAGGTGTCACCGGCCACCACCGTTCCCCGGTAGGTACCGAAGCCGACCAGGACCACCCGGTCCCGGCCGTACCGCTCGCGGGCCAGCTGTCCGATGTTGACTTCGCCGAGTTCGGACATGTCGGTGGCCCGGGCGTCGCCGACGTGCGTGTTGTGCGCCCACACCACCGCGCGGGCGTCCGGTCCGTATCGGTCGAGCAGCCGGGCGAGGGTGTCGTCCATGTGCCGGTCCCGGACGTTCCAGGACAGCCGGCCACCGGACACCAGCGCCCGGTAGTAGCGTTCGGCACCGGCCACCACCTCGGCGTTCTGCCAGGCACCGAAGCTGCCGGCCCCGTCGGCGGCGGCGTCGCGCCGCAGCCGGACCAGCAGGTCGATCACCTCCGCCTCGCAGCCGGCGGGCACCAGCCGCAGGGCGGTCGCGTAGTCCTGCGGGTCCTCGCCGTAAGGTTCGAAGCAGCGGTACGCGTCGAGCGCCGCCGGCACCTGGTCCGGTCGATGTTCCCGCAGGTAGACGAGGATCTCGCGGAGCGACTCCCACAGCGAGTAGACGTCGATCCCGTGGAAGCCGACCCGGGCGGATTCGCTGACCGAGTCGTTGTGCCGGCGCAGCCAGCGGCAGAAGTCGACCACCTCGTCGTTGGCCCACATCCAGGTGGGCCAGCGTTCGAAGGTGGTCAGCGCGTCGCGCGGGTCGCGGGGGGCGTCGAGCCGGCCCCGGACGCTGCGGTCGACCCGGTCGCAGTCCGGCCAGTCTCCTTCGACGGCGACGAAGGAGAAGCCGTGCTCGGTAATCAGTCGGCGGGTGACGGCCGCCCGCCAGCCGTAGAACTCGTGCGTACCGTGGCTCGCCTCGCCGAGCATCACCACCCGCGCGTCGGCGGCCCGTTCGATCAGCGGGTCGAGGTCGTCGGCGTCGACCAGCGGTCGCGCCAGCGCGGTGATGTCCGCGGCATATCTGGCCACCGGGCCCGGGTACCCGGGCGTTACCGGCACAAACCCCGTCAGCCGGGGCCGCTGGAACCGGCGAGGCGGGTGTTGCGGGCGGGTTCGGGCTAGGCTGCCTGAGCATGGAGGAGCAATCGCCGGACGCTGAGCCAAGGCGGTCCCGCGCCCCACGGGCCAGGACGCCGAAGGCCGGCTCCACGCCGCCCGCCGCCATCGCTCCCGTGCTGTTCCAGCCGCCGCCGAACGCGAGCGCGGCCGGCAGCGCCGAGGGCCCTACCAAGAAGGCCGCGCCAGCGAAGAAGGCGACTCCGACGAGGAAGGCCGCGCCGACGAAGACCGCCGCGCCAGCGAAGAAGGCCGCCGCCAAGAAGACCGCGCCAGCGAAGAAGACCCCAGCGGCGAAGAAGACCCCAGCGAAGAAGGCCGCGCCGGCGCCGGGTCCGGTCGGCGCTCCCCCGCCAGGTCCGGTCCCCGGCGGTACGCTGCGGCACCTGCTGACGCGTCCGGCGTACGCGCCGGAGCTGCTCGCCCTGGCCGCGGTGGAGCGGATCGGTCCGGCGGCGCGGGACTGGGCGGCCCGGCTACGCGACGACTACCCGGCGGCCAGCGACGACGCTCTGGCCCGGCTGGCGGCCCGGCGGTTCACCCGGCTCGCCGGGGCCGGCGCGGCGGTCGCCACCGCCGGTGGGCTGCTCGGCCCGGCCCTGGAGCTGGTGACGCTCGGCTGGACGCAGGCCGCGGTCACGCTGCACGTGGCGGCCGCGTACCGGCATGATCCGACCGACCGGGACCGGGCGGCGGAGCTGCTGGCTCTCACCGGTATGCAGCCGGACGTCGCGGCGGCCCACGCGGCGCTGAACGCGGCGGGCCGGCCGGCGGCCGACGGCGATGAGGATCCGGCGTTGCGGCTGCTCGACGGCGCGCAGCGGTTCACCGAGGCGGTGAGCCGGTTGACCGACGGCGGTTGGGCGCTGCTGCGGTTGCCGGCCCGGTTCCTGCCCGGTGGGCGGGCGCTGGTCGCCTGGTCGGGCGACACGCTGCTGCTGGAGCGGCTGGCCGCGCGGGCGAGCGCCCACTACCGGCCGGTCACACCGGCTGCGCCGGTCACAGCCAGCTGAACCAGCCGCGGGGCAGCAGCGCGTAGCCGACGAACGCGACAACGTCCAGCAGGGTGTGCGCGATGATCAACGGCATCACCCGGCGGGTACGCAGGAAGAACAGCGACAGCACCACACCCATGATCACGTTGCCGAGGAACGCCCCGAAGCCCTGGTAGAGGTGGTAGGTGCCGCGCAGCAGGCAGCTGGTGGCGATGACCGCGCCGATCCGCCAGCCGAGTTGCCGCAGCCGGGTCATCAGGTAGCCGACCACGATCACCTCTTCCAGGATGGCGTTCTGCGCGGCGGCCAGGATCAGCACCGGAACCGTCCACCAAAGCTGTGGTAGCGCGGCCGGGACCAGGCTGGCGTTGAGCCCGAGCAGCGCGGCGATCCAGAACAGTCCGAGTCCGGGCAGCCCGATCGCGGCGGCCAGGGCGGCGCCCCAGGCCAGGTCGCGCAGCGGCGACCGGGTGTCGAGTCCGAGCCGGGCGCGGGCGTCGGCCCGGTCCCGGCTGAGCAGGTGGACCGCCAGCAGGACCGGCACGAGGGCGAAGAAGATCCCGAGCAGCTGGTACGTCAGGTCGAGCCAGGGGCGGGCCGACTGGGAGGCGTTCATGGTGGCGGTCTGCTGCCCCAGCGGCCGGTCGGCGGTCAGTCGCGCGGTGATGGTGACCAGGGCGTAGATGGCGGACTGGCCGAGCGACACGCCGAGGACCAGGAGCACCTCGGCGCGCAGCAGGCGCGGCGGCAGCGGGGCCGCCGGGTGGGCGTCCGGGTTGCTGCTGGCCGGTGGTGGCGTACCGGTGAGGTCGACCGTCACCGGACCACTGTGCCCGAGCGGGTACGGCAGAGCAATGTCGCACATCGGGTACGTCGACTCGCTACTAAGAGTACTCACCCTGGAACCCAGTGGTACGGCGTCAGTGGCGGCACGGTGACGGGGAAGGCCTCGATGAGCAATCTCGCGCAACTGTTGAAGGAGAGCTGGGTGCTCGTCGAGGAGGAGCACGACCAGGTAGCTGGCTACTTCTACGCCCGGCTGTTCCTGGACCGGCCGGATCTGCGGCAGCTCTTCCCGGTGCAGATGGATACCCAGCGGCGCTGTCTGATCGAAGCTATCGTCTCTGCCGTCGGCTCGATCGACGACCCGGAGCAGTTCGCCGACTATCTGCAGTCGCTCGGCCGGGCCCACCGCAAGTTCCATGTGCAAGCCGCGGACTACGCCGCGTTCGGCGACATGCTGCTGGAGGCGCTGCGGACCGTCGCCGGTGACCGGTGGAGCGTCGAGTACGACGAGGCATGGGGCGCCGCGTTGGAACTGCTCACCACCAACCTGGTCATCGGCGCGGAGAGCGACCCGAACCCGGCGTTCTGGCACGCCGAGGTGCTCGACCACGAACGCCGGGGCGCCGACGTCGCCGTGCTGACCTGCCGGCCGCTGCAGCACCGGCTGGAGTACCAGGCGGGGCAGTACGTCAGCGTCGAGGTGCCGCGATACCAGCCGAGGCTGTGGCGCAGCTACTCGATCGCGAACGCGCCCCGGGCGGACAACACGCTGGAGTTCCACGTCCGGGCGGCGGCGGCCGGCTGGGTGTCCAGCGCGCTGGTCCGCCGGGTCCGCCCCGGTGATCTGCTGCGGGTGGCGGCCCCGATGGGTGCCATGGTGCTGGACCGGGACTCGCCACGAGACATCGTCTGCCTGGCCGGTGGGGTCGGTTTCGCCCCGGTCAAGGCCCTGATCGACGAGCTGACCCGGTACAACCGCAGCCGCTGGGTGCACGTCTACCTGGGCGGGCGGACCCGCGACGACCTGTACGACCTGGCCGAGTTGAGTCGGCTCTGCGCCGCCTACCCCTGGTTGAACGTGGTGCCGTGCTGCTCGGACGACCCGGGTTGGACCGGGGAGCACGGCGAGGTCGCCGACGTGCTGGCCCGCTACGGCCCGTGGTACGAGCACGACTTCTTCGTCGCCGGGTCGGCCGGCATGGTCCGGTCGAGTCTGCGTCGGCTGGCCGAGCTCGACGTCCCGGCCGACCAGATCCGCTACGACAGCTTCGGCGACGTGTGACCGTTCCGCCCGGTCAGTACACCCAGGGCCGGCCGCTGTCCCGGTACTCCTCGACCGGCACCAGGCTGGTCCCCGGTGCCATCCGGTCGACGTACAGCCGGCCCTCCAGGTGGTCGATCTCGTGCGCGACCAGCCGGGCCATCGCCCGTTCGAAGGACGTGATCACCCGGCCGCCGTCGAACCGGGAGTGTTCGACGTCGACCCGCAGCGGACGCGGCACCAGCCCACGCACGTCGAAGTAGGACAGGCAACCCTCGTACTGGTCGTCGGTCTCCACCGAGGTGTCGACGACCCGCGGGTTGAGCAGCGCCAGCGGCTCGGCTCCCGGTTCCGGCGCCCGGACCAGGGCAGCGGCCCAGGGCAGCCCGATCTGCGGTGCGGCCAGACCCACCCCCTTACCGAACGGGTGCAGCTCGTCGAGCCGGGCCAGCATGGCCCGCAGCCGGGCGACGGTGTCCAACGCCACCGCCTCGTCGGCCGGCAGCTCGAACGGCTGCACCTGCTGCCGGAGCATCTCCGCGCCCCGCTGCACGATCCCGATGGCCCGCATCCGTTCGCTGGCCCGCGGTTCCGGCCGGGTCCCGGTCCCGGCCGGTGACCCGGCCTGCCCGCCGCTGTGGGGCGGTGGCCCGGACCGGAACCGCCACTCCAGCCGGTACCGGGCGTTGAGCAGCGGCGCGTCGGTCGACCACTCCAGCACCGACCGGCCGTTCACCCGATGCCGGCGCACCGGCGTACGCAGCGGGGCGTCCTCCGCCGACAGGGACGTCTCAACCCCCCACACCTGGGGGTCGAACGCTTCCGGCAGATCCAGCCGTACGGTGAGCTGCCGGGTGGGCAGCCGGACGGCGCGTTGGAACCACTGCCCCCACTTCTCCTGACCGACCCGGTAGGTGTACTCGATGCTGGTGCGCTGCCCCGGGTACAGCGGGAACCGGCCGTCGGAGTTTTCGAACAGCAGCCAGACCTCTTTGAACGCGTCGCGGTCGTGCTTCTTGCGCCACTGCATCGGCTCCTGGTGCCCGGGGGTTCCGCAGAAGGCGTGCAGGTCCAGCTCGACGAAGGTGAGCGGGTGTTCCCGGTGGTGCCGGTTGGACCGGTCCGGGTCGTCGGGGTACCGGTCGACGGCGACCCGGACCAGGTAGCGGGTGACCGGGTCGGTGCCGGCGTTGTAGAGGGCCCGCCGGATCGCGCAGTGGTAGTAGCCGTCCCGGTAGGCGAGGGTGGCCACCTCCTGCTCGACGATCAGGCCGGTGCCGGGCGGCATCCACTGTTCGGGCACCGGTGGGTCGCGCGGCGGGGCGCTGGTACGGCTGTGCCGCAGTTCGTCGTACTCCTGGTAGCGCTGCCAGATCGCGCCGCCGGCGCCGAGCACCGCTTCGGCCCGACGGGCGAAGTCCTCGGTGGGGCGGTGCCGGCGTCCTTCGACGTGGCTGATGTACGACGGGTCGAAGCCCATCCGGGCGGCCAACTGCTTCTTGGTCATCGCCCGGTCCAGACGCCACTGGGCGAGCTCGGCCGCGAAGGTGTCCGCGGCGCGGTCGATGGGCGAGCTGGTCATCGCAAGGCGTCCCCTCAGGCCGGATCCACAGTCTGCTTTCCGACTCGTACCCCCGGTCGAATTTGGCGCGTTGCCGACAGAGCACTTGACATCACAGTTCGGAGCACTCTGTGAAATTTTCCCATCACTCACCGGCACGGAGTGTCACCACCCCGACTGGAAGTTTCGCCGATACTCTGGTTAGCCTAGCCTTAGCAAGCTAGGGTGAACCGTCGGCGGCTGTCGGAAGGATCGAAAGGTGAGAACGTTGAGGCGAGGGACGTGCGACCCGGTTGACCACGGGAGCGCCACCTCCTTCTCGGTTGCCACCACCCCGATCGATGGTTGCTCATCGTGACCGCCGTCATAGACCCCCGGGCCCGCGCCGCCGCTCCGCTGGCCCCGATCACCGCCACGCTACGCACCGCGTTCGGCACCGACGACCTGCCCGGCCT
Organism: Micromonospora sp. LOL_013; assembly: GCF_048060315.1. Taxonomy (NCBI): domain Bacteria; kingdom Bacillati; phylum Actinomycetota; class Actinomycetes; order Micromonosporales; family Micromonosporaceae; genus Micromonospora; species Micromonospora sp. LOL_013. The sequence continues at coordinate 78,903 of NZ_JBHMIQ010000012.1, read as the reverse complement.
GCACGCCGGTCTGCTCGTCGACGACCAGACTGGCTGGCTGCCCGCCACCGAGCTGATCCACGGCGACCAGCTGCCCCGGATGCTCGACTCGGCCGCCCGGCGCTGGCAGGCGAAGCGGCACGCCGCCGCCGCCCTCGCCTGGAAGGCGTACAGCTACTGGGTGGCGCTGCCGGTCGCGCTCGGCTGGGCGTCGGCCCGCCGGGTGCCGCTGATGCGCGCCGACGACGTACTGCTGCGGATGGACGACGACGGCCCGCTGGTCGACGTCGGCCTGCGCACCGGAATTCCGGTGGCGGTGCTGCCGCACGACCCGATCGCGGCGGCCGGGCTGCCCGAGGTGCTGGTCGTGGCCGACGAGGCCGAGCTGCTCCGGGTCCTGCGGATCTCCCTGCTTGACCAGCACATGAGCCCGCTGCTGGACGAGATCCACAGCCGGGTGAAACTCGGCCCGCGTACGCTGCTCGGCTCCCTGTCCTCCGGCATCGCCTACGCGGTGCTGCAGGCGGCCGACGCGCTGCCCGGCTCGTCCGCCGCCACAATCGGCACACTGCTCGACGCGCTCGACATCGGCGACCTGATCGACCTGGTGCCGGGCGAGGACGGGGCCGTCACGGTGCAGCGACGGACCTGCTGCCTGGCGTTCACCCTGCCCGACCCGAAGATCTGCCCCGGCTGCTGCATCCGCCCGTGACCCCGCGCCGCGCGGCCGGTGGGCACCGGCCGCGCAGGGGTAACGGTCAGCCCGGCTGCTGGTAGGTGGCCGTCAGCCTCGCCCGGGCGAGGGTGTGGAAGGCCAGGTTGAAGCCGACGTATGCCGGGGTGGCCGTCGGGCCGAGGTCGAGCCCTTCGACGTCGAGGGCGTGCACCGCGAAGATGTACCGGTGCGGCCGGTCACCGGCCGGCGGTGCGGCACCGTCGTACCCGGCGTTGCCGAAGTCGTTGCGTACGCCGAACGCGCCCGGCGCCGCCTTCGCCGGGTCACCGCCGGCGCCCTGCGCCAGCTCGGTCACCGACGCCGGCAGGTTGACCAGCAGCCAGTGCCAGAACCCGCACCCGGTCGGCGCGTCCGGGTCGAAGCAGGTCACCACGAACCCCTTGGTCGACGCCGGAAAGCCCGACCAGGACAGCTGCGGGGACAGGTTCGCCCCGCCGGCTCCTGTGAAGACGTGGGCCGTCGGCAGCGGCCCGCCCTCGGAGAGATCGGTGCTGGTCAACGCGAACGAGTTGACCGGCGGAAGCAGGTCGTACGGATCAGGTGCGATCGGTCGGTCCAGGTTCATGCCAGGCATCCTGCCGCACCCGGCATCGGTACGCAGCACAGCGCACCGATGCCGGGTGTCATCGGGTCAGGACCGGTCGGCTCCGCTGCCGACCAAATCGGCGTCGCGTCGCGCGGCCAGCCGGGCCCGCAGCTGCTCGCCTTCGATGTCCACGTTCGGCATGATCCGGCTGAGGAAGCCCGGCAGCCACCAGGCGGCCGGGCCGAGCAGTGACATCACCGCCGGCACGATCGTCATCCGCACCACGAACGCGTCGATCAGTACGCCGATCGCCAGTGCGAAGCCCATCGACTTGATCACCGGGTCGTCGAGCAGCACGAACCCGCCGAAGACCGAGATCATGATCAGCGCGGCGGCGGTGACCACCCGGGCGCCGTGTCCCATCCCGTTGATCGTGGCCTGCACGGCGGTGTCACCGTGCACGAAGTCCTCCCGCATCCGGGAGACCAGGAACACCTCGTAGTCCATGGCCAGGCCGAACAGGATGCCGATCAGCAGGATCGGCAGGAAGCTGACCAACGGGCCGGTGGTGTCCAGACTGACCAGCCCGGACAGCCAGCCCCACTGGAACACCGCCACGGTGATACCGAACGTCGCGCCGACGGTCAGCAGGAACCCGACGGCGGCCTTCACCGGCACCAGGATCGAACGGAACACCAGCATCAGCAGCAGGATCGACAGCCCGACGACCAGCAGCAGGTAGACCGGCATCGCCTCGGCGAGCTTGTCGGACACGTCGATGCCGACGGCGGTGGCTCCGGTCAGGGCCACTGCGGCCGAGCCGTCGTCGTCCGGCGCCAGCCCGAGTACGGCGATCTCGTCGCGGATCCGCTCGACGAGCTCCTCGGTCTCGGCCTCGGTCGGGCCGGTCGCCGGGATGACCGCCAGAATCGCCGTCTGCCCGTCCTGGCTGGGCTGCGGCGGCGCGACCATCAGTACGCCGTCGAGGCCCTGCACCGCATCGGTGATCTGACCGGCGGCGGCGGTGGCGGCCTCCGTCGAGTCACCGGAGACAACCATGATCAGCCGGCCGTTGAAGCCGGGCCCGAACCCGGCGGTGGTCAGGTCGTACGCGGTCCGTTCGCTGCTGCCGACCGGCGCGGTGCTGGCGTCCGGAAGCGCGATCCGCATGTCGGCGGCGGGGATCGCCAGGGTGCCGAGGCCGGCCACGCCGAGCACGATCACCGGGATCCGCAGCTTCACCATCAGCCGGGCCCAGCGGAACCCGAAGGACTCCTGGATCTCGTGGGTGGTCGGCGCCTCGGCCGCGTCGACGGCCCGCTTGCGGCGCGGCAGCACCCGGCGGCCGGCGTAGCCGAGCAGCGCCGGCTGCAGGGTGATCGCGACCAGGACGGCGACGCTGACCGTGGCGGCGGCGGCCAGACCCATCACGGTCAGGAACGGGATGCCGACGACGGCGAGCCCGGCGAGGGCGATGACCACGGTGGCGCCGGCGAACACGACCGCCGAGCCGGCGGTGGCGACGGCGCGGGCGGCCGCCTCCTCCGGTTCCAGCCCTTCGAGCAGGTGCTGCCGGTGCCGGGAGGTGATGAACAGCGAGTAGTCGATGCCGACCGCGAGACCGAGCATCAGCGCCAGCACCGGGGCGGTCGAGGTGAGGTCGACGATGCTGCTCAACGCGAACAGGCCGGCCATGCCGGCGCCGACACCGATCAGCGCGTTGAGCATCGTCATTCCGGCGGCGACCAGCGAACCGAAGGTGATGATCAGGACCACCAGGGCGATCGCCACGCCGATCGCCTCCTGCGAGCCGACGTGCGGTTCGGTGTTCATCACCTCACCGCCGTGGGCCACCTGGAAGCCGGCGTCGCGGGCCGGTTCACCGACCGACTCGTACGCTTCGCGCTGCTCAGCGGTGACCTCGTCGGTGGGGGCGGCGAACTGCACGTTGATCAGCGCGTACCGACCGTCCGGAGAGACCGACCCGGTCTGGAACGGGTCGAGCGCGGCCACCACCCCGGGCAGTTCGTTCGCCTGCCCGACGACCGCGAGTACCGCCGCCTGGCCCTCGGCGGTGGTGAGCTGCTCCCCTTCGGGCGCGGCGATCACGATCGCACCGCCGGCTCCGCTGGCCTGGGGGAACTGCTCCTGCAGCAGGTCCAACGCCTCCTGGGACTCGGTGCCGGGGATGCTGAAGTTACTGACGGTCGGCCCACGGAAGGCGAGCGCGGCCGAGCCGAGCGCCACCAGGGCGATCAGCCAGATCGCGACGACCAGGTGTCGCTTGCGAAAGGCGGTCCGGCCGAGCCGGTATAGCAGGGTGGCCATGCGGCATCCTCTGTCGTGTCGGGCGTTACGGAACTTCGGGTCTTCAGCTGGCGCCGGGCCTCGGATGGTCAAGGGTCCGGTCGATCACCTGGCTCAGCAGCGGGCGGAGCCGGTCGGCGTCGAGGTCGAGGTGTTTGGAGCTGGCGGCGGCGACCCCGGCCAGCACCACCAGGGCGGCGAACCGGTCCTCCAGGCGTCCGGATCGACCGGTGAGGGCGTCGAGCAGCCGGTCGATCATCTGTTCCAGGTCGCAGAAGGCGGGTTGGTGCAGCATCTGCGGGATCTCGGCGTAGAGCACCGCGATCTGCCGCTGGTAGCGCAGGCAGAGTTCGATGAAGCCGTCGATCGCCGTACGGCGGGCGGTCTCGTCGTCGAGTCCGGCCAGTTGCTGGTCGAGTTGGGCAAGGCTGGCGACCGCCGGGTTCATCAGGGCGGCGAGGATCGCGTCCTTGCTGTCGAAGTGGTAGAGCAGGGACGCCTTGGCGCAGCCCACCTCGGCGGCGATGTCCTGAAGGGAGGCACCCCGGAAGCCGACCTCCGCGAAGCGCTGGGCGGCCACGTCGAGGATCTGTTCGCGTAGTTCGGGCCGGCCTGCGCCGCCCCGGCCGGCCTGCGTCACCTTGCTCACCTCCGTTCCTAAGGTCACCTGTCGCAACCAAGGATGCCGGAGCCAACCCGGGAATCCTGACCGATCGGTCAGAAGGTGAAGCAGCTCACACAAACGGCCCGCTCAACCTCGATCTCGACCAGCAGATCGCACCCGAAGCGGGTGGAAGCCTGACGAGAACCTGATGAGAGTTGTTAAGAGTCCGACCCGAAGATGGAAGCGGCGCAGATCAATCATTTGTCGCGGTCTTGCTGTGTGTTGCTTGATAGCCTGAGGTCGTGTCGGCCACCGTGGATCCACCGCCGCCGCGTACCGATTCGTCCATGCCCCGGCAAAAGATCAACTGGGTCGACCGACTCATTCAGGCGGCGGCCGTCGCCGGGTCGATCGCCGGTGTCGCGTCCTTTTTTACTGAGCACCCCACTGCGGGGCTGCGGCTCATCGCGGGCAGCCTGCTCGTCGGCGGGGTCGCGCTCGCTTTCAGATGGCGTACGGCCGGCGGCCCTCGCTTTGGTTTCACCAGCGCGCTGGTGCTGGCGCTGATCGGGGCGGGCCTCTTCGGTTGGTCGGCGCGGCCGGACGCGGCACGGGAGGCCGGCGCGCCGGCACCGAGCTCGACCAGGACCACTGCGTCGAGTTCGTCGGGTTCGTCGCCAACCACTGCCGGACCGGATCCCGCGACCGGCGGCACATCGGTGACGGTGCACCGGGCAGAAACCATCGTCCCCCTCTCCGCGACATCGGAGATCGACCTCGACTCACTCGCCCCGGACTGGGACGTCACGGGCTACGACGAGACGGGCCGGGCCGATCTGCGGTTCAGCATCAGCGGCCTCGACGCGATCAACAACGCCGAGCTACGGGAGGCCGCCGGGGACGGCCCGGAGCTCTGCCAGCAGGCGACGGCGCAATACCGGCTGACGTTGGACGAGGACCTGCCCGATACCAGGTACACCTGCGCGATCACCAACGAGGACCGTTTCGCCTCGGTGCGGTTCAACCGCGAAGACGTCCGGATGGGATACACCGTCTTCAGTTGGATCAACCTGACGATCACGGTCTACAACCGCGCCGCCTGACCACCGCCCGACCCGGCGGCCGGGCGAGGTTACGACCCGTCGGGCCAAGGCAGACGATAGAGTCCGTCACGTTGCACGAATATCTCCCGCCGCTCGGCGGCATCGCCGGACCTGTCAAGCACGTAACCCGTGACCCAGAGCCAGCCCTCGTACGTCGGCTCGGGGTCGACCGAGATGACTCGGAACCTCAGCCTGCGCTCACCAGCGAACTGCACACTGGCCTCACCGCCGACCACCAGCACGTCACCCGGCCTCGGCTCGGGCGCACGGAGCAGCCGACTACCCGCCACGCCGATCCGCCAACGGATATGTCCTACGCCCGCAGTCCGGACACCATCGCGACTTCACCTTGAACGACCACAGCCCGGCGCAGAAGCCCAGCAACGCCGCACTGAACAGCGCCCCGATGTCCCACATCGTTCCGTCCCTTCCAAGAGATGACGATTCCAAGCGGTCACGCGTCGTCGAGTGACACGGGCTCGCCGCCGTTGGCCTGCCACCGGGCAAGGATCTCGGCGACGATCCGGCGGGCACCGGCCTCACCGTGCTCGGCCTTCAAGTCCTCGAAGCTCCACCGCAGCGTGAGAGCCACCTCGGCCGCTTCGTCGGTTTCGCACTCTCGGGTGGAGTAGGCGTCGTCGGCATCGGCATCGGCATCGGCCTTCGGACCCAACTCGCTCGCACCGTCGTCCACCAGGCTCACAACCCTGCCGGTACGCGGTAGCCGACCATCTGGCCGTAGGTCATCAGCGGACGCAGCGTCGGAGTGAGCATCGTCGGCTCGGACGACCAGCGGTGCCCACGGTTGCCCGCCAACCGCCGCTGCCTGGCCGCCGCACGCTCCTGGTCGAGCCGGGCCAGGCGCTTCGACGCCGCCGACCGCCCGTCCCGCCACTCCCGCCACCGCACCACCAGTTCACGAATCATCTCGACGATCACTGCTCTCTCCTTCTCAAGATCGTTTTGGTGTTACCCAACCGATCAAGCTCAGGGCGCTACACCGCTGATGTCTCGCCCGGACAGCTTCCATGACCGTCCACAGGCAACCTTGCAACTGTCAAGGTTCACGGGGTGCCGGTGCATACGTTCGACTCGTGAGAGTCGTCGCGCTATCCGACGTCGCCGAGATGCTCGGCGGTGTATCGCGCACCCGCGCCACCGAGATCACCAACCGGGCGAGCTTCCCGGCACCAGTCGCGCTCGTCGCCTCCGGCCGGATGCGGATCTGGGACCGCGACGAGGTCGCCGAATGGATCCGCACCCACCGCCCGACCCAACAAGAAGACTGATGCCTCATTCACCTTCGTGCTCCCTCGTACGGTGGCGTCCGTTTACCAAGAACCCGCAACAGGACCGGAGTCCGCAAGGACAAACCGATACTCACGGCCGCTGGCGCAAGACGCGATGGCGGGGACGTCCGCCGAATACCATCTGCTGTCCGCAGACACCGGATCGGCTAGAGCGGGAGTTAACCTCAGACCATGAGCGACTATCTACAGGTGTCAACCGCAGTCGAGACACGTGATGCCGCAGTAGCCCTCGCCCGATCGGCGGTACGTGCTCGCCTGGCTGGGAACGCTCAGGTGGTTGGCCCCGTGATCAGCGTCTTCTGGCATCTCGGCGACCAGGGCGAGGGTGAAGAGTGGCAGGTGCTACTCAACACGACGGCCGCCCGGTACGAAGCCTTGGAGCGCCACCTACTCGCGCACCATCCCTGGCAGAACCCGCAGATCACCGCCACGGCAATCGTGGCAGGGTCGGCAGCATGTCTGGAGTGGCTTCGATCGTCGACGGACGAAGCCGCACCAGGCAGTTGACATTGAAGCTGCCCTGGCCGGGCGACGCTACCGGCTCATCTCCGCCGCCTGGCCATGTAGGTCGACGACACATGGGAGAGCCGCGTAAGGCTCCAGCCTCGACATGAATGAGTCGATTCGCTGAGCTGGGCGGATCGACCCGACTCCCGCTGCCAGCCGCATTGCCTTGCCCGCCACGGAGCACGCCTGTTCCACCTCGTTGGCGTCGAGGTAGGCGTCAGCGAGCCAGGTCAGATAGAGCGCCTTGTCACGGGCATGCGTGTCGCTGTACAGCGCCAGGACGTGCTCCAGCACCGATATCGCGCGCATCGGCCGGTGCAGCACCGACCAGCAGCGGCCAGTCATGATGTCGACCTCGACGTCGTCCACCCAGTAGACCCAATCTGGTTCAACTCGGTCACCGGCGGCGCTCAGCCACCGTGCGCCTGTATCGAGTTGCCGTTCCGCTTCTGCTGCCTGTCCTTGAAGGGCGTGAGTCCAGGCCCGGCGGCAGTGCAGGAGAGTCAGGACCCGAGGGGTTGCGCCATCTTTCGCTGTCTCGCACGCCGCGATAGCTAGATTCAAGCCGGACCGGCCGAGCGCGATCGCCTGGTAGGCAAGAAACGCTTGCGCGTTGCCGGCAAGCGCCGGGCTGTCCGCCTGCTGCGCAGCGGTCAGACTCGCCTGATACAGCCGCTCCGCGTCGCCGTGACGGCCCGCGTCGAAGGCGGCCCAGCCGGCCAACTGCGCCTGCTCGGCGAGCACCGCCAACAACCGTCGATGGATGTCCTCGGCGTAACGTCCGTCCCGGATGAGCCGATCTGTCGAATCAAGCTCGGCAGCGTACATCTGGTACGTGTCCGCGCCGCCAAGGAAGTCGTCCAGACGACGCAACCGCGCGGTACGCTCCACCAATTGATTCGGAAGATCTGCACCAATCTGGCAGCCGTGATCCAGATAGGTATGCGGAAGCGCGGCAGCGAGACCAGCTCCAGCTACGAACTGGCGGCGGCTGAGAGCCCTTTGAGTGTCAGCTAATGCTGACAATTCACCGCCGGCTCGGAGCGCAGAATCGAGCCGCTGGGCAGCCTGCGCCGTTGGTCGCTTGGAGCCGCTTTCCAGCTCATGGAGATAGGACTTGCTGTAAAAGGTCGCCCTGGCGAGCTGACGCAGCGACATATCGCACTCAGTCCGCAGCTGACCCAGTCGACGGGAGAAGCTCGAACCTTCTGACTCTGCCATCTCGACCATCCCTGATCGCCGGAAGATCAGCGCCGCGTCAGCGAGACTTCGACGCTCACCGCTGACAACCGTACCGCAGAATGATGATCATCTTGTCACTGCCTGATGTGACCGACGCGCTCGCTTCCACAGCGGCGCAGGATCGAGTGATCGCCTACCGCATCGCGTCCGAGGCGACCGCGTCGATCATGCCCCGATGCGGACAGGCGCCCCTGTGAAAGGACGCTCAGGACTCCGCACCCAGCAGGTCAGCCAGCGTGGCCAGCTCCTGGCTTACCGATCGACGGTGGCGGGCCAGGACCGTGGTGACGATGTCCCGGGCGTACCGCTGATGCCGCAACCAGGTCGGCGACTCCACTCGGAGCCCGGACAGAATGCGCGTCGCTTCGACCAGGTCGCCGCGCTCAGAGTTGGCCCAGGCACGGTCGAGCTGGTGACGATTCCGGTTGTCCGACGTGGCCCGGCCGCGCCCCGGAGGTACGCGTTCCGCCAACGCGAGCGCCGTGACCGGGTCGCCCGCCACGACCGACATCTCCACCCGCTTCATCTGCACGGTCACCGGACAGAAGGCACCCGTGGTCACCGGCATGCGAAGAGCCACGTCTGCTGGTAGCTGCTCGCCGATCCGGACCGCTGCCGCACCGGCGGCGTCAGCATTTCTCTGGCGTCGTCGGCGCGACCGTCGCGGATCGCCGCGGCCGACCCGCGCAGCATGAGCCAGCCCCAGACCGCGAGCCGGGTCGGGTCAGTACGTGAAAAGCGTGGCTCGATCGCGTCCGCCGTGGCGAGGGCCAACCGCTCGGCCTCGTCGAACCGCCCCTGCCGGAGCAACAGCCAGCACATCGTGGTGACGACTGACGCGGCGACCAGTTCGTCTCCGGACTCGTCCGCGACGTCGAGCGCGAGACTCAGCGCATGGGAGGCAAGATCGAAACGCCGGAGCTGGATCAACGCCGTCCCGGCGATCTGGTACGCCTGAGCGAGCTGCCCCGCACCTGCGGTCCGCTGATCGCCGCCACTCGCGTCGACAAGGGTGCGGGCTTCGCCGATCAGCGCCGGTAACCGGGCGAGCGCGGTGGCGTAATCGTCGCCATGGTAGATCCGATCGATATCGGCAATCGACGTCTGCAGTTCCCGCACTGTCGGCGGATCTGTCGAGACACCACCGACGGTCGTCCCGCTCAAGCCACGGGCCGGAGTCAGCGCCCGCCGTAGCAGGCCAACCGCGATCTCGTCGTCATCGGCTCCGGCACCGGCCGCCGGGCTGGCGACAGGAGGCCCGACCAGTACGGACGTCGGCACGGCAAGCGCGGCGGCGACCGCTCGCAAGGTCGACATCCGCGGTGATCCCGGCTTGTTCTGCTCCAGCTTCTGGATCGTCTCGACCGCAAGCCCGGCCGCCTCCGCCAACTGCTCCTGAGTGAGTCCCCTGAGTCGACGTAGCCGCCCTACGTTGTCGCCCACCGTCGAACTCATCGCGCCGCCTCCCGAAACCCGCCCCCGGCCGTACGGAATCCGGCACGCCGCATCGACCGCCGCCGCCAACCGTACCGCCGAGACCATCTTGTCGCTGCTGGCCATCGATCGGGCGGAACGGATAACAGGTAGACGGAGGTGGCGTACCAGCGACCCTGCACCACCGAGATCACCCGTAGGCCACGCGTCCTGGCAACGGCGACCGACGCCGAATTCCGGTGGCGGGCCGGCGCTGGGGTCGGCAGGATCGGGGGAATGACCACCGGACCAGACCGGCAGGCGGTCGGCTCACTGCGGGCCGTGGCGATCGACGCGCCGGGCATCGACCGCCTGGCCACCTTCTACGAACAGCTCGCCGGCTGGCGACGCCGCCCCACCGGCGACGATGACGACGACTGGATCACCCTTGTCACCGACGACGGCTGGCGGATCGGGCTGCAACAGGCGGCCGACCACGTACCGCCGGACTGGCCCGGCCAGGACCGACCGCAGCAGGCCCACCTCGACTTCCAGGTGTCGGACATCGACGCGGCGGCGGACCGCGCCCAGCAACTCGGTGCCAGCCTGTTGCAACGCAACGAACGGTGGCACACCCTCGCCGACCCGGCCGGCCACCCGTTCTGCCTGTGTCTGAAAGCTGACGAGCCGCGTACCACTCTGGCGGGTGTCATGCTCGACTGCCCCGACGCCAAGGAGCTGAGCCACTTCTACGCGGGGCTGCTCGGCAGACCGGTGACCTACGAGGGGGACGGGATCGCCATGATCGGCGAACAGGGCGCGCAGCCCGTCCTGTTCCAGCAGGTCGAGCAGTACGCCGCGCCCCGCTGGCCGGACCCGGCGTACCCGCAGCAGATCCACCTCGACGTGCAGGTCCAGGACGTCGACACCGCCGAACGGGCCGCCCTCGCCATCGGCGCCACCCGCCTCGACGGCGCCGGCCCCGACTGGCGCGTCTACGCCGACCCCGCCGGCCACCCGTTCTGTCTCGTCTGGGCTGCCTGACCAGGCGAAATGATCACGACAAGCTGGCGTACCGCTGTCACCATCGGGCCGTGGTTCGGCATCGCCGACGCCAACACCCTTCGATCAGCGAGGAAGCCATGGCCGACATGCCCGGCGACCACAGCGACGCTGCCGGTCCGCGTACCGACGAGGTAGGTCAGCCCCGGCGTGGCCGGCAGCCGGTCACCCTGCCGGCTTGGATCCGTGACCCGGAGCCGGTCCGGGTCACCTGGCGGCGCCGGGTGATGCTGGCCGCGTTGCGCCTGCCCGGCGGACCGAGGGTCCGCCGGGCCTGGTGGCGCTGGCAGCGGCGGCAACGGCTGCACCGCCGGTTTCCGATCCTGACCGCGTTGATCGCGGTGCCGCTGGCCTTCGTCGCGATCATGGCGCTGGTGTCGCTGGTCTACTGGCTGTGGGCGCGGATCTGGGTGATCCCGTAGGCCAACCGGCCGGTCTGCGCCGACTCACCGGCCGGCTGCCAGGTCCAGGGCGATATCGACGATCATGTCCTCCTGGCCACCGACCAGGCCGCGCCGGCCCACCTCGACCAGGATCTCGCGGGTGTCGACCCCGTGGGCGGCCGCGGCCCGCTCGGCGTGCCGGAGGAAGCTTGAGTACACGCCCGCGTAGCCGAGGCTGAGGGTTTCCCGGTCGACGCGGACCGGCCGGTCCTGCAGTGGCCGGACCAGGTCGTCGGCGGCGTCCATCAGAGCGAACAGGTCGCAGCCGGAGGCCCACCCGGTGAGTTCGGCCACCGCCACGAACGCCTCGATCGGACAGTTGCCGGCGCCGGCACCCTGACCGGCCAACGACGCGTCCACCCGTATGGCGCCCTCCTCCACCGCGACGACAGAGTTCGCCACACCGAGACCGAGGTTGTGATGGGCGTGGATGCCGATGCCGGTACGCGGGTCGAGCACGTCCCGGTACGCCCGGATCCGGTCCCGCACTCCGGTCATCGTGAGCCGACCGCCCGAGTCGGTGACATAGACGCAGTGTGCGCCGTACGACTCCATCAGCCGAGCCTGCGCCGCGAGTTCGGCGGGCTCCGCCAGGTGCGACATCATCAGGAACCCGGCCACATCCATGCCGAGTTCCCGGGCGGCCTCGATGTGCTGTGCGGCGATGTCGGCCTCGGTGCAGTGGGTGGCGATTCGGACGGAGGCGACCCCAAGCTCCCGTGCCCGGCGCAGATCGTCGACGGTGCCGATGCCGGGCAGCAGCAGGGTGGTGAGCCGGGCCCGCCGGACCACCTCCGCGACCTCGGCTATCCACTCCAGGTCGGAGTGTGCGCCGGGGCCGTAGGTGAGGCTGCCACCGGCGAGACCGTCGCCGTGTGACACCTCGATCGCGTCCACCCCGGCCGCGTCCAGCGCGGCCGCGATGGTCCGGACCTGCGCCAGGGTGTACTGGTGGCGGATCGCATGCATGCCGTCCCGTAGCGTTACATCCTGGACGTAGAGCCGATCAGTCACGCCGCTCCTCCCGTCCGAACCAGACACTCACCGACCCGTAGCGCGGCCGACGTCATGATGTCGAGATTGCCGGCGTACGCGGGCAGGTAGTGCGCGGCACCCTCGACCTCCAGAAACACGGAGATCTGCCAGGCCAGGTTCCTCGCCGATGGCGCCAGTTGGGCGCGCGGGTCGCCAGCCCTGATCCGATCGAACTGGACCCGCTGTTTGAGCCGGTAGCCGGGTACGTAGGTAGCCACCCGAGCAACCATTTCGGCAACCGCAGCCTCCACTACCTGCGGGTCGCAGTCGTCGACCAGGCAAAGCACCGTGTCCCGCATCAGCAGCGGTGGCTCGGCTGGATTCAGGACGATGATCGCCTTGCCGCGGTCCGCGCCACCGACCCGCTCGATCGCCCGGGCCGTGGTCTCGGTGAACTCGTCGATGTTCGCCCGGGTGCCGGGACCGGCCGACCGGGAGGCGATCGAGGCGACGATCTCGGCATAACGCACCGGGGCGACACTTCCGACCGCGGCGACGACCGGGATCGTCGCCTGGCCGCCGCAGGTGACCATGTTCAGGTTCGGTGCCGCCAGGTTGGCGTCCAGGTTGACCGAGGGCACGACGTACGGACCGATCGCGGCGGGCGTGAGGTCGACCATGCGTACTCCGGTGTGCCGCAGCGCGGCAGCGTTGTCGCGGTGTGCCCGGGCCGAGGTGGCGTCAAAGACGACCTCGATCTCGTCGAAGTCGTCCCGGGCCAGCAGCCCTCGCACCCCGTCCGAAGTGGCCGGGACTCCGAGCCGGCGGGCCCGGGCCAGCCCGTCGGAGTCGGGATCGATGCCGACCAGGACACCCATTCGCAGCACGGCCGACTGCCGCAGTATCTTGATCATCAGGTCGGTGCCGATGTTGCCCGAACCGATCACCGCCGCCTTCGCGGCTGGCCGGCCGTCGGACCTGCCGGCGGTGGACGTGAGCGCCTCAGCCATGGGTGTGGACCTCCTCGGCGGACCCGATCGAGACAGCCACCGAACCGACTGCGGAAATGGTGGCGGCGACCTCGTCGCCGGCGGTGACCGGGACCATCGGACCGAGCGCCCCACTGAGGACGATTTCTCCGGCCTGGAGCGGTTCGCCGTAGGTCAGGGCCGCGTTCGCCAACCACCGCAGGGCGTTGAGCGGATCGTCCAGACAGTCCGCGCCGGACCCGCTGGCGACCTGCGTTCCGTTGCGATGCATGGTCATCGTCACCGCCGACAGATCCAAGTCGGAGATGTCGACCCGATCCGGACCGAGCACGAACAGCCCGGCCGATGCGTTGTCGGCGACGGTGTCCGTGATCGAGATGTCCCAGCCGGCGATCCGGCTGTCGCATATCTCCAGCGCGGCGACCGCGTACTCGACAGCGTCCCGGACCTGCTCGACGTCGGCCGTCGTGGCGTCGAGGTCACGGCCGAGCACGAAGGCCACCTCGGCCTCGATCCGGGGCTGCAGCAGCCGGCCCGGATCGACCCGACCAGCGGACGGGACCAGGGCGTCGTCGAGGAGCGTGCCGAGATCCGGCTGATGTACTCCGAGTTGCCGTCGCACTGCCGACGAGGTCAGTCCGACCTTGCGCCCGATCCGGTGGCGACCGAGCTCGCAGGCGTGCCGGGTGTTCGCCGCCTGCACCGCGTAGGCGGCATCGACATCGTCCGATCCGAGCAGGTCACGGACGGGCTGACAGGGAAGGCGTTCGTATGCCGCACGACGCAACCGGGCTGCGGCCCGGTCGCGAAGGTGGGGTGGGTGCTGCGACACGACAGGACTCCTCGCGGATGTGGGAGGCCGGCGCCGAGGCCGGACGACAGGTCCGATGGTGGTCATGGGGTCACCCGGGCAGGGTCCGCACGAGGTAGGCCCAGGCGTCGGCGAGTTGGCGGGGGCCGTAGCAGCGGTCCCGCTTGGCGCGCGCCTCCGCGTCGTCCGACCAGGTGAACTCGGCGCCGGTGGCCATGGCGGTGAGCTGCATCCGGCAGGCCTTCTCCAGGAACACCGCCGTCAGCACCGCGGTCGGGACATCGACCCCCACGGTGACCAGCCCGTGATGGCGCAGCAGGAGGGCGTTGCGGTCACCTAGCGCCTCGGCCACCGCCGCCCCCTGCTCCGGGGTCCGGATCAGGTCGCCGGTGGTGGTGAACCGGGCGATGTCTGGCGGACTGAACAGGGTGCCTTCGTGTGCCAGCGGGCGGAGCGGGTGGCCGGTGGCGGCGAAGGTGACGGCCGCCTCGCCGTGGCTGTGCACCACAGCGTTCACATCAGACCGTCGGGACAGGATCTCGGTGTGGATCGGATACTCGAGGTGCCGCCGGCCCGCAGCCCGCGACCCCGCTTGCGGAAGCGGCAGCACGGTTCCGGCGGAGTCGAGCAGGAGCACCCCGTCCGCGTCGACCTCCTCGAAGCCGTACCCGGCCGCCTTCATCCAGATCCCGGCGCCGGTCGGGTCGCGCAGGGACAGGTGACCCCACACCAGATCCGAATGACCGTTGGCGGCGAGCACCCGGCAGCCCTGGGCGACCTGTTCCGCCGGTGCCGCAACGGGCCGCGTCACGGCCGGGCCAGAAAGTCACCGACGACCCGGTTGAACGCCGCCGGCTGTTCGAACATCGGCCAGTGACCGGCAGCCTCGATCAGGGCGAACGACCCGGCCGGCAGGAGCTTGCTGGCCCGTTCCCCGACCGTGGCGGGCGTAGTCGGATTGTGCTCGCTCCAGAGCACCAGGGTCTCGTGCGGGATCTGTCGCAGGTCGGCTTCACGTAGCAGGTAGCGCCGGTTCTCCTCACCGGGCTGCTCGGCGATCAGCTTCGCCATCGCCTCCTGGCTCCCGGGCAACGTGTAGTACCGGTACCTTGTCTGCACCAGTTCGTCGGTGACTGTCGACGGGTCGTGCATCAGCCACTCCAGCCGCTTCCGCACGCTGTCCAGCGTCGGAGCCTGGGCGGCACGCCGGGTCACGTCGCCGACCCGCTGGTGCACCCGCTCGCTCTCCCGGCGGCTCTCCTCGTCGTCGAGCAGCAGGCCGGCGCCCGTGACGGAGACCACCCGGCCCACCCGGTCCGGGTGGTGCAGCGCCGCCCACATCGCGACCCATCCCCCGAGTGACTGACCAACCAGGTGTGCCCGGGGCGCGCCGATCGCGTCGAGGAACCGCAGCAGGTGGTCCACGAAGACCGGCGTGTGGTACGTGACGTCGGTGGGTCGTGCGGTGAGCCCGTGCCCCAGGCAGTCGATCGCGTACACCCGAAGGCCGCGCTCCGCCAACGGCAGCACGTTGCGGATGAAGCCCTCGGCGTGCCCGGTCAGGCCGCCCATCATGATGACCGGCTCACCATCGCCGGCTTCGATCGATCGGGTACGCCAGCCGCCCGCGTCCCGGAACCGCACCTCCGCGCCGAGCGCGTCAAGCCAGAATGTCATCGTTCTCCTCAAGGAATTTCTCGATCTCGGGGTTTACCAGGTCCGGACGTTCGTAGTGCGGCCACTGCCGGGCGCCGGGCACGGTTCGCAACCGGGCCCGGGGAAGCGCGGCGACGGCCGCGCGCAGCACGGTGGTCGGGAGATGGCCGGATTCGCCGTGCACCAGTAGCACCGGTGACGCGACGTTGGTCAGCTGCTCGGGGGTGAGCAGCCAACGACTGTTGTCGGCGCGGCGGACGGACTGGTGGACCGCCCGCGCGGCGTCAGGAGCGTAGAGCCGGCGCCGGACCTCGACGAGTTCGTCGGTGACCAGGTCGGGGTCGGCCAACAGGCCGGTCAGCCGGGTCCGGACGTTGTCTCCGCTCGCCTCGGCGAAGGCCCGGCCGCCGCGCTCGTACGCCGCGCGTACCCTCGGGTCGTCGAGCCGTTCCTGCTCGGACTGCAGCCCAGCCGGTTCGACCAGGACCAGCCGGTCGACCCGCTCCGGTCGGGTGATCGCGAGCAGGGCCGCTACCCAGCCGCCGAGTGACTGTCCCACCAGATCGACACGGGGCAGCCGGAGCGCGTCGAGCAGGTCCACGACGTGGCTGAGCAGCCGGTCGACGGAGTACTCGCCGGGCGGTGCGGCGGTCAGTCCGTGGCCGATCAGGTCGGCCGCGATCACCCGGCGCCGCCGGGACAGCGCCGGCAGGGTGCGCGACCAGGTCTCCAGGTGCCCGCCCCGGCCGTGCAGGAGAAGCACCGGCGGGCCGTCGCCCTGGGTCACTGTCCGGGTACGCACACCACCCGCGTCGACCCAGCGCACCTCGGCGCCGAGCAGTTCGGTCCAGAGCGTCATCACAGCCGGCGCCTCACCGGTCGAGGTACGCGTGCAGGAAGTCGAACGTGAGCCGGTCGGTCTCCTGGGCCGCCTTGGAGTGGTAGTTCGGATGGGTGTCGTCGTGGTACGCGTGCCCGGCGTCCGGATGCAGGTGCAGCTCGGTGGACTGGCCACTGCGGGCCAACGCCTGCTTGAGTTGGCGGACCTCGTCGAGCGGAATGAACTGGTCCGCCTCCCCGTAGTGGGCCTGAACCGGGCAGCGGACCGACTCGGCGGCCTCGATCCGGGAGCGTGGTCGCCCGGTCGGGGAGTACTCCGGTGGCAGCACCGGCAGACCGTAGAGCGGCACGACACAGCGCAGCCGGTCCGTCCGGGTCGCCCAGACCAGTACCGTCCCGCCGCCGAGGCAGAAACCGACGGCCGCGGCCCGAGAGGTGTCCACGTCGCCGCGCCCGGCGAGGTAGTCGAGCGCAGCCTCGAAGTCGGGTACGGCCTGCTCGTCGGTCGCCGCCAGGAACGCCTTGGCACGTCGCTCCTCCACAGTGGTGTAGTCCTGTGGGGGTCGGCCACCGACGCGGCTGAACATGTTCACCGTCAGGCAGGCGAACCCCTGCGCCGCGTAGCGGCGGGTGACGTCCTGCCGGTGCTCGGTGACGCCGAGGTTCTCGTGCGCCATCAGCACGACCGGAGGGAGCCGGTCGGCGCGCGGTTCGGGCAGGGCCAGGTAGCCCTGGATCTGGTCGGTCCCGCTGGGAAAGGTGACCCAACCGGGTGTCTCGTTGGGGCTCACAGGTGTTCCCATCCTTCCGGTTCGATCGCGGTTGCCACCGGACGCCGTTCGCCCGGGGACGCGGAGGTGAGTTGTTGCCGGACCAGTTGCCCGGTCCGGTCGAGTTGGCGCCGCAGGAACCGGGACGCGGGGCCGATGACGGCGAGCGCCCCCGCGACCCGGCCGTTGACCGTCACCGGTACGGCGACCCCGGCCACACCGACCAGATACTCGCCGGACTCGATCGCGTAGCCCCGGGCGCGGCTCACCTCGACCTCGGCGCAGAGCTCCTGATGGTCGACGATCGCCCGTGGGGTGCGCCGGGTCAGTCGTAGCCGGGGCACGATCTCGGCGACCCGCTCGGGTGGCAGCCCGGACAGAGCCGCCTTGCCGATGCATCCGCCGCCGAGCACCGAGCGCCGTCCGACTGGGGAGGACACGGCCAGCGGGTGGGCCGCCGGGCGCTTGCCCGTGATGACCAACGTGCAGTCCGACCAGTCGACCTCGGCCACCAGGACGGTCTCGCCGGTGATCCGAGCCAGCTCGTCGGCCGCCGGCTGGGTCAGGTGGGTCAGGGCGGAACTCTCCGAGACCTGGTTGCCCAGTTCGAGCAACCGGATGCCGAGCAGATACGCCCCGTCCGGGTCCTGCCGGAGGAAGCCCCGTTCGACGAGCGTGACCGCGATCCGGTGGGCGCTCGGGCGCGGCAGCCCGGCGGCCTCCGCAAGCTGGGACAGGTGCAACCTCGGGTGGGTGGTACTGAACGCGGTCAGGATGTCCAGCGCCCGCGCCACCGAGCGCACGCCCCGCCGACGGTCCGGGTCATCATCGAGGTCGATCATCAGAAGCCTTCCGTCACCGGGCTTGGGCTACAGGCAGTACTGCGGAGCCTGATCCACGTTGCTCTTGGTGATGAGCTGGTCGGGGATCTGTTGCACCTTGGGGGCAGCCGGGCCGGAACCGCCGTTCTCGGCGTCGAGCAGGGACACCACGGCGTCGATGGCCATCTCACCGATCAGGCGCGGCGGCTGGCTGATCGTCGCGGAGATCTGGCCGTCGCGGATCGCCGCAAGGCCGTCGTCGGTGCCGTTGATTGTGACGATCTTGATGTCGTCGCGGTTGGCGGCTCGGAGCGCGGAGAGTGCGCCGAACGCCATGTCCTCGTTGTGAACGAAGAGGTACTTGATGCCGGGGTTGCCCTGCAGCAGGTTCTCCGCGACCTCCTGCGCCTTGGCCCGCTGCCACAGCGCCGGCTGCTCGAAGACCACCTGCTGACCGTCTCCGAGGGCTGCCTTGAACCCCTTGTTCATCAGGTCGGCCGAGGCGCCGGGGGCGCCGCCGATGATCGCGATCTCGGCCGGTTCCTGGCCGCCGTCCTCGGCCACCCACTGGCCGAGCAGCGCGCCGGCGTGTTCCACGTCGGTGGTGGCCGCGCCGAGAATCTTGTTGGGATCGACAGCCGCCACGGAGGTCAGGAAAATCGGGACGTCGGCGCGGTTGGCTCGGTCGACATCGCCCTGCTGAGCATCGATGTTGACGGTCTGCACGATGATCGCGTCAACCTGCTTGATGATCATGTCTTCCACGTTGGAGATCTCTTTGGCGGGATCACCGGCGGAGTTGGCGACCAGCAGTTCCACGCCCTTCGCCTCGGCCTGCGCCCGTACCGACTTTTCCAGGCAAGTGTGGAACTGGATGGTATTGCCGTTCACGAAGCCGATCCGGTATCCCTCCTGGCCACCGGAGTCGACGGTTGCGTCGTCGCTACCGCAGCCGGCCGAGGCCGACACCGTCAGGGCGGCGACGGCAACCCCGATGAAGAATCTGCTCTTTCTTTTCATAGCGGTCAACCTCTCAAAGACGGACCAGTGTGGTCGTACGGGAGAACGGTCTACGGCCGGGCAACGGCACCAGATCAGCCGCTGTGCCGGCGACGTACCTGATTGGCGACAGCCGCGACGAGCAGCACGGCGCCGACGGAGACCTGCTGGTAGTAGGAGTCGATCTGGAGAAGATTCAGCGCGTTGGCTACCACCCCGAGCAGGATCACGCCGAGGACGGTGCCGATGATCGTGCCGCTGCCACCGGCCAGCGCCGTTCCACCGATCACCACGGCGGCGACCACGGTCAGTTCCAGGTGCAACCCGGCGGTGCCCGGGCTGGCCGCTCCCAGCCTGGCCAGCAGCATCGTGCCGCCGATGGCGGCGAGCGCTCCGTTGAGTCCGTAGAGGGCCAGCTTCACACCGGTCACCGGGACGCCGGACAGCCGTGCGGCGGCCTCGTTCCCACCGATCGCGAACGCGTGCCGGCCGATCGTGGTGTAGCGCATCACCAATCCCACCCCGACGCAGACCGCGAGCGCGATCAGCGACAACACCGGAATGCCCACCACCTCACCGAAGCCGAGGCCGGACAGGTTCTGCCCGATCGAGATGCTCTGCCCACGGATGACCAGGAGCGCGACGCCCTCCAACGCTGTCGCGGTGCCGAGCGTGACCACGAACGGCGCTACTCCCGAGGCGGTGATGATCGCGCCGTTGAGCAGGCCGACGGTGATGCCCACACCGACTGTGAGCGCCACCGCCGTCAGCTCTGACACGCCGGCCTCGAGAAGCCGGGCGAGCACCCCGGCACTGACTCCGGCGAGACTGGCCAGGGAGAAGTCGATACCGCCGGCCGTCATCAGCAGGGTGAGGCTCGCGGCGAGCACGGCCACCACGGAGATCTGCCGGACGACGTTCAGCAGGTTCGGCCCCGTCAGGAAGGCGTCCGACTGGGTCGCCGTGAAGATCGCCAGAACGATCAGCAGGCCGATCAGTCCGGCATGGTGGGTCAACCCGCCCGGCACCGCGAGCCGGGTCCGCTTGTTGAGCGCCGACGTTGTCATGCTGTCCCTCCGGCCGTCATGGTCACCAGTTCGTCCCTGCTGGTCTGCGCCACGGCGCACTCGGCCACCACTGCGCCGCCCCGGATCACCACCACCCGATCCGCCAGCCGCAGCACCTCGTCGACGTCGGAGGAGGTCAGCAGGAGCGCTGTTCCATCCGCGGCCAGACCCTCTACCAGTTCGTGGATCTCGGCCTTGGCCGCGACGTCGACCCCGTTCGTCGGTTCTTCCAGCAGACAGACCCGCCCGCCCGTCGGCAGCCACTTGGCCAGAAGAACCTTCTGCTGATTGCCACCGGAAAGTGCCCGGACCGGCGGGTCGGCGGCGATGCTGACGACCCGGTAGCGGTCGCGGGCCTCGGCGGCCATGGCGTGCAGCGCCGGCCAGCGGACGAACGGCCGGCCCGATAGCGCCCGTCTGGCCAGCGTGACGTTCTCGTCCACGGAAAGCTCGGGAATCAGGCCCAGGGCAAGCCGGTCCCCGGTGACGCACCGGATGCCGTGCCGCAGCGCGTCACGTACGCTGCCCGGCCGTACCGGCTGGCCGTCCACCACGATGCTCCCGGTGCGCGGGCGACGGGTGCCTGAGAGCAGGCCGAATAGCTGGGACTGGCCATCGCCGGCTGGACCGAGTACGCCGACCACCTCCCCGGCGCGGACCTGAAGGTTGAGTTCACGCAGCCTGTCGCCGGTGCCGATGCCGACCAGGTCCAGCACCACCGGCCCGGGCTCGACGGCCGGCCGGCGTTGGCCGATGTCGGCCTTGCCGCCGGTCATCGAGGTCACCAGGTCAGAAACGGTGGTGCCCTCGGCCGGCACGGTGGTGACCCGGCGGCCGTCGCGCAGCACGGTTATCGAGTCGGCGAGGGCAAGCACCTCGTCCAGGTGATGCGAGACGTAGACGATGCCGACTCCCCGCTGGCTGAGGGTGCGGACCAGCTCGTGGACATGGGCAGCGTCGCCGCCACCGAGGGCGGCGGTCGGCTCGTCGAGGATCAGCACCCTGCCGCCGGCGTGCACCTCCCGGGCGATCTCCACCAGCACCTGTTGGGCCGCAGGGAGCGTCCGGACCGGGGCGGTGACATCGATCCGTACCCCGATGTCGTCAAGTGCCGCGCGGGCCGACCGCCGAATCTCGTCCCAGCGCACCCACGGGCCTCGACGCGGCAGCCGGCCGAGCAACAGGTTCTCGGCGACGGAAAGCGACGGAACCAGGGACCGGCGCTGGTGCACGGTGGTGATGCCGATCTGCCGGGCCCGTCGTGGAGTGAGTGGGCCGGCCGGTTCGCCCGCCACGGACAGGGTCCCCGTATCCGGCGTCAGCGACGCGGAAATGATCTCCACGAGAGTCGACTTGCCGGCGCCATTCATCCCCAGCAGGGCGTGGACCTCGCCAGCGTGCAGATCCAGATCTATGTCGATCAGAGCGCGAGCGCCCCCGAAGGACTTGCTCACGCCACGCAGCGACAGCAGCGGGGCGGTCACGGCGTGTCCCGGGGCGGGTACATCTCGGCGTGCGGGACGCCGAGCATCACCATCAGGTTCCGCAGCGCCACCGGATTCATCCCCTGGGCCAGCAGCTTCCAGGAGTCCCGGTCGCGCACCGCGCGGGCCTCCTCCTCGTCGAGCGCGTAGCCGTCGAGAAGGCCGTCCCGAACCCGGGCCAGCAGACCGGACTCGTGTTCCAGGTCCCAGGCCAGCCGGTTGAGTTCCACGAGGCTCATCGCACGAACTCCATGATCCCGGCGCCGATCGCCCACTCGGCCATCGGCGCGTACGCCAGCAGCGTTCCCGGCGCGGGCTCCCCCGCACCAGCTGTCGCACCCACGGCCACCAGCCAGGTCCGGATCTCCAGTGCCCCATTGCCGGCCTGTTCCAGGATTTCCTCGTCTGACAGGGCGAGGATCGGCTCCAGACGACCGTCCCGCAGACACGACACGAAGTCCCGGTCGAACTCCTCGTTGATCTCACCGAACCGAGGTAGGCCGACCCAGTGTGAGATGCCGCCGGTGCCCAGTACCCCGACCCTGCTGTCGGCGGGCAACGTCGCCACGGCCGCACCGATCGCCCTGCCCAACTCCAGGCAACGACGCAGCGACGGCAGCGGCGGCGTGTTGCAGTTGAGGAAGAGCGGAACGACTCCGGCGCGCGCCGCGTTCGGAAGCTTGGTCAACGGCACCGTGAAGCTGTGGTCCAGCCGCATGGTGTGCGAGCGGGCGGCGTCGAAGCCGCGCTCCACCAACCCGGTCAACAACGCCTGGGCGACCCCGGGCGCGCCCGGGAAGGTACCGTCCGGAGTGCCGAACTCGCCCCAACCCTCGTACCGGTCGGCCAGGCCGAGGCAGTACGTCGGGTAGTTGTCGAGCCCGAAGGTCTCGTAGTGGTCGGTGCCTACCACGATCATCGCTGTCAGGTCGGCCCGACCAATGGCCTCGTCCATCCGCTGCCACGCATCGTGCAGTGCCCGTGACCGGTCGGCGCCTCCCAACGGGTTCTTGATGATCGCGCCGACATGCGAAGTCGCCGCCGCGTACGCCACGGTCCCCATCAGCGCACCACCGCCGAGGCCGGCGCGTGATCAGCGAAGGTGATGTCGGTGGCGAGGTCGGCGTCGCGCCGGCTCACGTCGGTGGCGTGCAGCAGTCCGCAACCGGGGCAGGCGTACTGCCGGATCTCCAACTCCTCGGCGAGCCGGGTGGCCGGGCTGAACTGGAACACGTCGGTACTCACCAGGCAGGCTGCCCGGCGACGCCACGACTGGCCCAACGGAGCCAGCACGGTGCCGCAGTGGCAGGCTACGTAGCGCGCCCCGTCGACCTCGATCCGCTCCAACCGGTCACCGATCGGACCCAGCCGGCGCCGGCCGGTGGCGGCGGGTTGTGCAGGCAACGCCTCGGCCGCCGGCCAGGCCCGGCGCTCGGCACGCAGCCGACTCCGGCGGTCTGCGGTCGCTGCTGCGTCGAGTTCGCCGGCCGCGTCGAGCACCGCACCGTAGAGTCGGACGGCTGCCTCCGGGCTGACAGCCCTCTGCCGTAGGTCCACCCGCAGTGCCTCGATCGGGCGCTCCAGCGGGTCTCCCCAACCACCGCCGGCCTGGTGGGTATAGCTGAGCGTCGCTGCCGCGCCGAGCCGGAACTTCCCGGCCCGGCCCCGCATCGGCGGCCGCTCACCGGTGAGTGTCGCCGGGTCCGGAATCTCCCCGCCGGCCAGTCGCTCCGGCAGGTCGCTATCGCGGACCAGGCGCCGACCGTTCGGGCCGGACGGGTAGCCGCCGAACAGCCCGGTGGAGTTCGGCGCCAACCAACCGTGCCCGGAGCAGACGGCGCTGACGTCGTCGCTGCCGTGCACGGCGTAGTGTGCCCCGATACTCTGCCCGCCGCGGTGCCGGCCGGCCCCACCGGAGTCGGTCACCAAGCCCCGCCACAGGTACAGCAACGGCATGTCCAACTCCACGGTCTCGGCGTTGGCGATACGTTGCCGCTCAATGTTGTGCTGCCCCTGGGTCCAGACCCCGTCCCGATGCGCGTACGCGCCGCCACCGGTGGCGAGGCAGTCGAGGATCACGTGGGTGAAATGCTCGCCGTGCGAGTTGGTGCCAGTCAGTACGAACTGATCGGGGCCGCCGGCCGGCGCGGCCTGAGCCTCACCGATCAGTTCGTCGGAGCAGGCCGCCAGCCGGGACAGGCACTCCACCGCTGTCATCTCCACCAACCAGGCGGCCTCGAGCACACCACCGCTCACCGGCGCGGGTCGACGGGCGTTGATAATCAGCCCTTCCGGTGCGTACACCTCGACCGGGTGGAACAACCCCTCGTTCCAGGGCGAGTCAAAGGCCAGGGTCGGCAGCAACGCCGCAGCGACTCCAGCCATCAGGCCGGACCGAGTGCAGTTGATGTACCCGGTTGCCTGGGGTGACGAGCCGGAGTAGTCGAAGTGCAGCCGATCGCCCTGCTTGGTGAGCACCAGGTCCACGTCGTAGACCGCGTCGACCTCGCTGGCCGCGAGCCCGCCGTCGTTGTCCAGATAGGCCCGGGACCGGACGGTGGCGTCCGGCAGTTCACGGAGCCGGTTGCGCAGCCGGGTCTCGGAGAGTTCGATCAGACCTGACATGACCTCGCGGACCGTCGCGGCGCCGTACCGGTCAGCCAGTTCGGTCATCGCCCGTACGGCGGTGTGGTTGGCTGCGACAAGTCCGCGAAGGTCCAGGTTCGCGGTGCTCGCCATCCGGGTGTGTGCCAGAACGATGTTCCACACGTCGGTGCGGGTCCGGCCACCGTCGATCAGCTTCGTCGGCGGAAGCTGCAGCCCCTCCTGGAACGACTCGGTCGCCGCAGAGCAGAATCCACCAGGTTGCATGGCGCCGACGTCGACCATGTGGCACATCGCGCCACTCCAGGCCAGCAACTCACCTTCGTAGAAGATCGGGGCGACGATGCCGAGGTCGGGAGCGTGAACGGCACCCTTCCACGGGTCGTTCACGATGAACATGTCGCCGGCCGCGATGCCGGGATCGTCGCCGCAATCGGCGATCACGTGCCGAGTGATCGCGGCCATCGACGCGGAGTGCAGCAGAATGGTACGGCCCATCGCGGCTACCGAGCCGTCCGGCAGGTAGAGCCCGACGTTGTAGTCGCTGGCCTCGGTGACGTGGGGCGAGCCGGAGATGGCGGACAGGACGGCGCCCTGTTCGTCGGTGATGGCCAGCAGCCGGTGCCGGATCACCTCGAAGGTGACAGGGTCCACGTCCCGTCCGGCGGTGGAGTGGCCGGCGGGTCCGGTGGAGCTGGCGGTGGTCATGAATCCTCCCGAGCGGTGATCACCAGGTTGGCGTCGTCGTCGACATCGGCCTGTTGGCGAGGGCCGACGACCACGGTGGTGCCGGCGAATTCCAGGACTGCCGGGCCGGGCAGTGAGAGGCCCGGCCCGACTGACTCCCCGCGGTAGACGGTGGCCGGCACCAGCCCGGTCTCTGGAAAGTGCACCGAACGCTGTCCGAGCACCGCCGCGGCGAGCGTTCCGCGCCGCCGCGGTGCCGCCGCGGCCAGCTCGGTTACCCGGACCCGCCCCTCCACCCGCAGGGTGAGCAGCTCAAGCCCGGCGCTGCGCAACGCGGTGCCCGCGCCGTAGATTCGTTCGTAGCTGGCCAGGAAGTCCTCGACCAGGCGCCGAGCCATCTGCCCGTCGACCCGGCCTGCCGGCACGACCACCGGAAGTTCCTGGGTCTGCCGGCGGAACTTGAGGTAGACGATGCGCGTGAAGGTGGCTCGCGGATCACGGTCGAGGTCGGCGTGGCAGCGGTCGATGAGTGTCGCGAAGGTCGCCGCGATGCGGTCGCTGTCCAGATGGGCCGCCGGGTCATCGGCGCCGGGCGGCGTACGCTGCGGGTCGGTGGTCTGCACAGCCCGATAACGATCGGAGATGACCGTCCCGAACGCGGAGTGGACCGTCGCCGTCGGGGGCACCACCAGAGTGCCGATGCCGGCGGCGTCGGCATACGCGTAGGCGTGGGTCGGGCCGGCACCACCGTACGCGTAGATCACGAAGTCGCGCGGGTCATGGCCCTGCTCGACGGTGACCTTACGCAACAGGTCTGCCATCTGGTTGTCCGCGACCTGCCGGATGCCGGCGGCGGCATCGGTGACTGACATGCCCAGCGGCTCCGCAACGTGCCGGCGGATGGCCTCCTCCGCGGCGGGGCGGTCCAGCTTCATCCGGCCGCCAAGGAAGTGGTCTGGATCGATGATCCCAAGCACCACGTCGGCATCGGTGACGGTGGGCCGCTCGCCGCCGCGGCCGTAGCATGCGGGGCCGGGCACCGACCCGGCGCTCTCCGGGCCGACGACCAGGGCACCCACCTCGTCCACCCACGCGATCGAACCGCCGCCCGCACCAATCGCCTGAACCTTGATCCGGGGCAGTGCCAGGTGATAGTTGCCCACCTCGCTGATTCGCTCCACCAACGGTTCGCCGTTGACAATGAGGCCGACGTCAAAGCTCGTCCCGCCCATGTCGCTGGTGATCACATTGCGGTGACCGAGCCGGCGGGCGAGCGCCACGGAGGCGAGCACTCCACCGGCCGGGCCGGAGGTGAGCATCGACGCGGCTCGGGCGGCCGCGTCGCCGGCCCGCATCACGCCGCCGCCCGAGTCCATGATTGACAACTCGCCGGTGAAGCCGGCCTGCCGCAGCCGCGTCTCCAGCAGGTTCACGTAGTCCCGAATCACCGGACCGAGGTAAGAGTTGATCACCGTGGTGGCGGTCCGCTCGTACTCGCCGATCACCGGGGCCACCTGATGCGACAACGTCACGTACGCCGTCGGCCACTCCTGCTTAATCAACTCGGCCAGCGCGCGTTCGTGCGCCGGGTTGACGAACGACCAGAGCAGGCTGACCGCCAATGCCCCGACCTCGGTGTCGCCATCGCGCATTTCGACCAGAGCCGCGCGAACCGCAGCCAGGTCGATCGGCACCACCTCGCGGCCCGCCGAGTCGACTCGCTCGGTGACCTCGACGATGCTGGCCCGGGGCACGATCGGCTCCGGGTTCCGACGGCGGCTGTAGTGCCCGGTCGCCGCGCCGAGCCCGACCCAGGAGGTCATGCTTCGTTGGATCAACAGCGTGTCCGCGAAGCCGCGCGTGGTCAGCAACGCGGTCGGCGCACCCTTGCGTTCGATGAGCGCGTTGGTCGCCGCCGTAGTGCCGTGGGCGAAGTGGTCGATACGCCGGGTGAATTCCGGCAGTTCAAGGCCGTACGCCTCGGCCGCCAGTTCCAGTGCGGCGAGCACGCCGCCGGACCTGTCGGGAAGCGTCGTCGGTGATTTGAACAGCCGGGGCGGCGCGCCGTCCTCAAGCACGACGAGATCGGTGAAAGTGCCACCGATGTCAGTGCCGACGAAGAAACGCCGATCGTGCGCCGTTTGCGTCACCGTGACCCCCTGGTGCGACCTGTGCTACATGAAATGTTGGCGAAACATACGTCGCGACTGTCGGGGCAGCTCAACGCCCCGTTCCGCCAGGCGGACTCGGTGCGCATGATTGGTCCGATCGGACGAGTGGTCCATCCGACGAAACGGCAAACACGTCCGCGCCAGTCACTCAGCCATTCGACTATGGACGGACAACCGGTCGGCCGGTCCGTCGGGTCGACCGATCAGTAGAGTTCACGGCGACCGCGCCGCCCACCCCACCGGCCGGCGTACCTGCCGTCGCGCTGATCGTCGCGGGGCTGGTACTCCCGGCGTCCCGCCGGCTCTTCGGGGGCACCGTAGCCGGTGCGATGCCTACCCGGGCACCGGTGCCGCCGGCAGCCAGACCTACCGGGCTGACCTGGCTGGCCGATCCTGCTACGGTCCGCCGGTTCGCCCCGACGGCAACTGGCCTTGGCTCGCCCACTACCGCCTGACGTTGCGGACCCAGCCGTCCCGCCAGCCGAGGACGACTGCCGGGGCAACTCTCAGTAGTTACCTGACGACGATTGGATCGTATCCGGCTTTCCCCGGACGGACACTTGCTTGTTGGAGCGGAGGGCGTGGGATTCGAACCCACGAAGACATTGCTGCCTTACCGGTTTTCAAGACCAGCGCCATCGGCCACTAGGCGAGCCCTCCCGGTGCGGCCGGCCGGAGACGGTCAGCCGCCGCGTCACTGTGCCCTAGTGTGCCACGGACGTCCGACAGCACTCCGCGGCGCAGGTTAACGCGGCGGTAGCCGAGGGGGCCATCAGGATTCACCAGCCGGGTTCGGCGGGCGGCACACCGGCCGAGCCGGTAAGACTGATGCCATGTACGCGATCACCGTGCCGCAGCCCGGCGGACCCGACGCCCTGGTCTGGACCGAGGTGCCCGATCCCACCCCCTGCCCGGACGAGGTGATCGTCGACGTCGCCGCGACCGCCGTGAACCGGGCCGACCTGCTACAACGGCAGGGGCACTACCCTCCGCCGCCGGGCGCGTCGCCGTACCTCGGGTTGGAATGCTCCGGGGTGATCAGCGCGGTCGGCGCGGACGTCTCCCACCGCAAGGTCGGCGACCAGGTCTGCGCGCTGCTTGCCGGCGGCGGGTACGCCGAGCGGGTCGCCGTGCCCGCCGGGCAGCTGCTGCCGGTGCCGGCCGGGCTGAGCCTGGTTGACGCCGCCGCGCTGCCCGAGGTGGCCTGCACCGTCTGGTCGAACGTGGTCAAGCTCGCCGGGCTGCGGGCCGGCGAGTCGCTGCTGGTGCACGGCGGCGGCAGCGGGATCGGCACCTTCGCCGTCCAGCTCGGTGCGGCGCTCGGCGCCACCGTGCTGACCACCGCCCGCGCGGCCAAGCACGAACAGCTGCGGGCGCTCGGCGCCCACCACGCGATCGACTACACCGCCGAAGACTTCGTCGCCCGCGCCCGCGAGCTGACCGGCGACGGTGACGGCGGGGTGGACGTGATCCTCGACATCATCGGCGGCGGCTACCTGGAGCGCAACGTCCAAACGCTGGCCACCGGCGGCCGGTTGACGATCATCGGGTTGCAGGGCGGCCGCACCGCCGAGCTGAACCTGGGTGCGCTGCTGGCCAAGCGGGCCACGATTTTCGCGACCACGCTGCGGTCCCGTCCGCTCGCCGAGAAGGCGGAGATCGTCCGCCGGGTGCACGACCAGGTCTGGCCGCTGATCGCGTCGGGTGCGATCCGCCCGGTCATCGACCGCCGGATGCCAATTGCGCAGGCCGCGCAGGCGCACCGGATCGTCGAGAGCAGCGACCACCTGGGCAAGGTGCTACTGGTGACCGGCGAGGGCCAACCGCCGTCGAGTGGCAACGGCTAGCCGCCGTCGAGCAGGATGCGCGGGCCGGGGCCGGCGGCGGCCAGCCGGTCGGCCGGGTTGTACAGCGTGCACGACCGCAGTGACAGGCAGCCGCATCCGATACACCCGGCCAGGTCGTCGCGCAGCCGGGTGAGCAGCGCGATCCGCTCGTCGAGCCGGTCCTGCCAGCGCTGGGACAGCCGCGCCCAGTCGGCCTTCGTCGGGGTACGCGAATCGGGCAGCTCGTCCAGCGCCTGGCGAATCTCGTCCAGCGGCACGCCGATCTGCTGAGCGATCCGGATGAACGCCACCCGGCGCAGCTCGGAGCGGGCGTACCGGCGCTGGTTACCGCCGGTACGCCCGGCTCGGATCAACCCGATTCGCTCGTAGTACCGCAGGGCTGACGGTGCCACCCCGGACCGGGCAGCCAAATCGCCGATGGCCAGTGTCCGCTGCATCACAACATCCTTGAGTTGAAGTCAACTTCAACTTGCAGGGTAGGGTCATGTCAGCCTTCGTAGCCAGCCCGGTCGCGCCGCCGCATCAGCCGCCGACCGACATTGGGTACGCGGCCCTTCGGCCGCTGCTACGCCGGATCACCGGCGACGAGAAGCACGAGCACAGCGCCAACTCGACATTGGACGTGCTGTGGGTCCTCTACGACCGGATTCTGCGGATCAGCCCGCAGACCGTCGACGCCGTCGACCGCGACCGGTTCCTGCTATCCAAGGGGCACGGTCCGGCCGCCTACTACGCCGTACTCGCCGCGAAGGGGTTCATCCCCGACGCCTGGCTCGACGACCTGGCCGGGCCGGACAGCCCGCTCGGTCACCACCCGGACCGGCTGCTGGTGCCTGGGGTGGAGATCGGCTCCGGCTCGCTCGGGCACGGGCTCGGCCTCGGCGTCGGCACGCTGCTCGGCCTGCGTGCCCAGGGCCTGACCGACCAGGCCGGCGGAGCCAATCGGGCCGGCGGGGCTGGCGAGGTCGGTCGGGCCGGTAGGGCCAACGGAGCCCGGGTCTACGTCCTGGTCGGCGACGCCGAGCTCGACGAAGGGTCGAACCACGAGGCGATCGCGTACGCCGGCAGCCGGCAGCTCGCCGAGCTGACCGCGATCGTCGTCGACAACGACTCGGCCACCCACGGCTGGCCCGGCGGGCTGGCCAGCCGGTTCCGCGTGAACGGCTGGACCACGACGATCGTCGACGGCCGCGACCACGAGGCACTGACCGACGCGCTGACCGGACATGACGGAGTACGCCCGCACCTGGTGGTCGCCCTGACCCCGGCCAAGTACACCAGACCGCACGGCAAGGAGAATGATCATGCGTGACGCCTTCACCCGCGCCACCACCGGCCTGCTGGACGACGATCCGCGTACCGCGTTGGTGCTGGCCGACATCTCGGCCGAGGCGTTCGCCCCGGCCGCCCGCCGGCACCCCGACCGGATGTTCAACGTCGGCATCCGCGAACAGTTGATGATCGGCGTGGCCGGTGGGCTGGCGTTGACCGGGCTGCGGGCCATCGCCCACTCCTACGCGCCGTTCCTGGTCGACCGGGCGTACGAGCAGATCAAGCTCGACCTCGACCACCAGGGCGTCGGCGCGGTGCTGGTCAGCATCGGCGGGTCGTATGACGCGGCGGCGGAGGGCCGTACCCACATGTCCCCCGGTGACGTGGCGCTGCTCGACACGGCCGGGCCGTGGACGGTGCACGTACCGGGCCATCCGGACGAGGTCGGGCCGTTGCTGCGGGCGGCGGCCGGTCACGACGACGCCGTTTACCTGCGGCTGGCCGCACGCGGCAACCACAGCCCGCATGGTGACGGGGTGTCGGGTCGACTGGTGACGGTGCGTCGGGGCAGCGGGGGAGCCCCGGTCGTCGTCGCGGTCGGCCCGATGCTCGACCAGACGTTGGACGCGGTCACCGGGCTGGACGTGACGGTGGCGTACACGAACACGCCGCGCCCGTTCGACGTCACCGGCCTACGGATGCTCGTCGACTATGTCGATCCGGTGGTGGTGCTGGTCGAGCCGTACCTGGCCGGGACGTCGAGTCACCTGATCGGCGCCGCGCTGGCGGACCGGCCGTACCGGCTGCTGTCGTTGGGCGTCGGGCGGGAGGACCTGCATCGGTACGGCAGCGCGGCGGACCATGACCGCTGGCACGGGCTGGACCCGGCCGGGCTGCGGCGCTCAGTCACCCGGTTCGTCAGCGGCTGAACGGGGCCGTTAGCAGCCGGGGGAGAAGACGGCGGGGCTCAGGCGCCGGGAACGGTACGCCCCTGGCGCCGGGTCCGCTCCCGACCCAGGATCCACAGTGCCTCGACCCCGTCCTTCCAGGTGATTTTCTTGCCTTCCTCGCGGCCCCGGGCCCGATAGGAAATCGGCACCTCGTACGGGCGAACCCGGCGACGCAGCAGCTTGCCGGTGACCTCCGCCTCCATGCCGAACCCGCGCGAGCGCACGTCGAGTGAGCGGTACAGCGACAGCGGCAGCAGCTTGAAGCAGGTCTCCAGGTCGCCGATGTAGGAGTTGAACATCACATTCGCAGCCGTGGTCACGGCCTTGTTACCCATCACGTACCAGAAGCTGTAAGCGCTGTGGCTGCCGAAGGTCCGATTGCCGTAGACCACCGTGGCCCGACCGTCCAGCACCGGCTCGAGCAGCTTCGGGATGTCCTGCGGGTCGTACTCAAGGTCTGCGTCGAGGATCACCATGTAGTCGCCCTCGGCGGAATCCACTGCGGTCTTGATCGCCGCGCCCTTGCCGGCGTTGCGTGGATGGGTGATCACCCGCAGCCGCGCGTCGTCGACGCTCTCCAGGATCGCACCGGTGCCGTCCCGGCTGCCGTCGTCAACGACCACGAACTCGATCTCGCACGGATAGTCAACGGCGAGCGCCTGCTTGAGGGCATCGCCGACCCGCGCCTCCTCGTTGTAGACCGGCATGAGGATCGAGAGCTTCACGGTGGTCTCCGAATGCGTACGGTGGCAGTGGACCCAGACTAGCCCAACCCGTGGGGGCGCACGGGCCAGGCGAGCCGCAGGTGCGCCCCCAGGTGGTCCGAAAGATCCTTCGACGGCGGCGACTTCCACTCGGAGTAATGGTGGGCGGTAATCTCGTTTCCATGGGCGAGAAAGATGATCTGCCGGGACCGAGGAGACGGCGGCCGCCGATCTGCCCGAAATGCCTCGGCGCCGGTAAGGCCTTCACCTTCGCCCTGATCAGTGGCCGCACCCGCGAGGTGTGGTTGAAGTGCTCAGCTTGTTCCGGGTCGATGCAGTCGCCGATCGCCGGTCCGTGACCGGCTGACCGCCGGCCGTAACGACTACGCCACTGCCGGCAGTCGGTTACTGTCAGTCAGGCGGCGGCACCGCTGCGGGCGTCCAACGGGCGGGCCAGGAACGCGTAGCCGAACAGGGCTTCGATGTGGCCGGCCCGGGCCGGATCGCCGGCCTTGATGAGGAACCGTTCCCGGATGCCGTCGACGGCGGTGACCGCGAGCTCGACGATGCCGGCCCTCGGATCGGTGGTCCAGGTCACATGGTCGAGGTGACGCAGTTCGCTGTTGAGGTGCAGCCGTAGCCGGCGCCACAGCAGTGTCTCCTGGGTCACCACCAGTCGCCGCCGGGTCAACAGGAGCAGGTAGTCACCCTGCATCGGCTGGTCGGGGCGTTGGCACCGGGTGACGAGCACGGTGCGTTCGTTGGGCGAGACACAGCGGCGGAACACCGGCATGTGCCGGCTGGTGGTCGAGATCGGGACGGCGGTCTCTGCCGCCGCCGGCAGGAACGTGCGGGAGAAGACGTCCATGTCGTGTTAACGACACGTCAATGCGCAATGACTCGGGGTAACGGCGAAATTTCAGCTACAGAATTTCCACGATGGTCGCGTTGGCCATCCCGCCGCCCTCGCACATCGTCTGCAGCCCGTACCGGATGCCGTTGGAGCGCATGTGGTGCAGCATCGTGGTCATGATCCGGGCGCCGCTGGCCCCGAGTGGATGGCCCAGCGCGATCGCGCCGCCACGCGGGTTCAGCCGGACCGGGTCCGCCCCGGTCTCGGCCAGCCAGGCGAGCGGAACCGGCGCGAACGCCTCGTTGACCTCGTACACCCCGATGTCGGTCAGGTCGAGCCCGGACCGACGCAATGCCTTCGCCGTCGCTGGGATCGGGGCGGTCAGCATCATCACCGGATCATCACCGGCCACCACGGCGGTGTGCACCCGGGCCAACGGCCGTACGCCGTGCGCCCGGGCCCACTCCGACGTGGTCACCGCGAGCGCCGCCGCGCCGTCGGAGATCTGTGACGCGGAGCCTGCGGTCACCACCCCGTCGGCCCGGAACGGCGTGGCCAGCTCACCGAGCTTCGCCAGTGAGGTGTCCCGGCGGATGCCCTCGTCGGCACCGAACTTGTCGGCACCGGACCCGGCGTCGTCGGTGACCGGCACCGGCGCGATCTCGGCGTCGAACTCGCCGGCGTCCTGGGCGGCCGCCGCCCGCTGGTGGCTGGTCAGCGCGAACTCGTCCAGGGCGGTGCGCGACAATCCCCAGCGCCGCGCGATCAGCTCGGCGCCGACCCCCTGGTTGAACGGGACGGGGTCATCCGCGACGACGCCGTCGACCCCCCGGTACCGGTCCCGCACCTGGTCGCCGAACGGCTGCCCGGCACCGGTGCTGGCCCCCATCGGTACCCGGGTCATCGACTCGACGCCGCCGGCCACCACCAGGTCGGCCTGCCCGGCGATCACCGTGGCGGCCGCGAAGTGCAGCGCCTGCTGGCTGGACCCGCACTGCCGGTCGACGGTGGTGCCGGGCACCGACTCCGGCCAGCCGGCCGCGAGTACGGCGTTGCGCCCGATGTTCCAGCTCTGGTCGCCCGCCTGGAACACACAGCCCCAGACGACGTCATCGACGTCGGCCGGATCGAGACCGGTCCGCTGGGCGAGCGCCCGCAGCACGTGGCTGGACAGTTCAACCGGGTGCACCGATGCCAGGGCACCCTTGCGTCGCCCGATCGGGGTCCGGACCGCTCCGACGATGACCGCGTCCCTCATGCCTACCTACTCCCGGGTAACCTCGTTTCCCGAATCGTACGCCGCGACCCGCGCGAGTGGCAGCCTCGGCCGGTGCACAGCCATCCTTGACCCGTGCACAGCGAACCCAGGGAGCTGACCTGGCGGGTCGCCGGCAAGGTCCCGGCCGGCAAGATCGCGGTTGCCGTACAGCGTGGACCGCCGCGGCCACCGGGGCATCCGCAGCGAGTTGTTGGAGATCGACGCGGGCGACTCGCTGCACCTGATCGGCGGCAACGAGCTGGGTGCCTCGCCGGACGAGGTCGCGGCGGCGCTGCTGCGGGCGGCGCCCGGACCGTCAGCCGGCGTGCACCAGGGCGATCCGGGCCACCGTGACCAGGATCAGGAAGAGCAGCACGGCACCGCTGCCGACCGCCTGCACCACGGTGCGGTTGGTGCGCGGAGCGTAGGCCAGGATCGCCCCGATCAACCCGCCGGTGATCAGACCGCCGAGGTGACCGGCGATCGACAGGCTGGACACGGTGAAGGTCAGGATCAGGTTGATCACCAGGATGCCGACCACCGCTGAGGTGTCCCGCTTCAGCCGGCGCAGCACGATGAAGAACGCGGCGAACAGGCCGAAGACCGCAGTGGACGCGCCGGCGGACAGCGCACCCGGGTCGACCAGGTAGGCCGCGACGTTGCCGCCGAGCCCGGCGATCAGGTACAGCGCCAGGAACCGGGCCGGCCCGAGCACCGCCTCCAGGTTGCGGCCGAGCACCCACAGTGCCCACATGTTGAACAGCAGGTGTAGCAGCCCGTAGTGGATGAACATCGCGGTGATCAGCCGGTAGACACCACCACCGTCGATGCCGATGAAGACGTCGCCGTACCCGGGCAGCGCACCGGCGAGCACGGTGCCGTTGGGCCGGACGGTGACGTCCGGGCCGATCACCCCGCCGAACGCGTGCAGCCGCCCGGCGGCCGAGAAGAGCCCGGCGCCGAGCAGCGCACCACCGCCGGAGATCGCCAACCCGATCAGTGCGACGACCGCGTTGATGCCGATCAGGACCTTGGTGACGGTGCCCTGTTGGCCGGCGGCACTGCCACCGAAGGCAGTGCGCGCCGACCGTTGGGTCCGTCGCCCTTCTGCGACGCACTCCGGGCACTGGTGCCCGACCGCCGCGTCCCGCATGCAGTCGGGGCAGATCGGCCGCTCGCACCGGGCGCACCGGACCCAGGTCTCCCGGGACGTGTGCCGGTAGCAGACCGGCACCGTCGGGGCCGGATCACTCATCACGCCACCTCACTGCGCCGGTGCCGACGACCCGCGCCGAGAGCCGGCAACCCCGGTGCTCGCTCATGAGCGCCAAGGTTACCCGGCAGGTTTCGCGCCTGCCGCCTCGTGATCGGCCGGTTTCAGCCGACCCGCTCGATCTCCACGCGGTTGATCACCACGTCGCTGAGCGGACGGTCCGCCGGGTTGGTCGGCGTGTTCGCGATCGAGTCGACGACCTTCGCCGAGTCCTGGTCCGCCACCTGACCGAAGATCGTGTGCCGGTTGTTCAGGTGGGTGGTCGCGCTGACCGTGATGAAGAACTGCGAACCGTTGGTGCCCGGTCCGGCGTTCGCCATCGCCAGCAGGTACGGACGGTCGAAGCGCAGCTCCGGGTGGAACTCGTCGGCGAACGTGTAGCCCGGGCCGCCCCGACCGGTGCCGGTCGGGTCGCCCATCTGGATCATGAACCCGCTGATCACGCGGTGCGAGATGGTTCCGTCGAAGTACGGACCGCTGCCCGGCTGACCGGTACGCGGGTCGGTGTATTCCCGGGTGCCCTCGGCGAGCTCGACGAAGTTGCGGACCGTCTTCGGTGCGTGGTTGGCGAACAGCTCCAACCGGATCGGTCCGTGATTGGTGTGCAAGGTGGCGTAGACAGCCTCAGCCACGGGTACTCCTCAGTTGTTGGTCAGTTCCATGCGGATCCTCCCATGTGCCCCGATCCGGTCACACGGAGGCACCCGAAGGTGGAGGATGACGTTGCAACGACGGCACAGGAGGTAGGCAGCGGTGTTGAGGATCTCCAGGCGCGCCAAGCGGCGGGATCTCGTCCGAGCGGAGCTCGGCGAGAGCCTAGATCATTTTATGCAGGCAGCGACGCACGCGGCCGGGGGCGTGGGGGCCACCGTCGGACCCCGGATCCACGCCGCCCGGGACGCGGTGGCACCCACCGCCGACCGGGTACGCGGCTCCGCGTCCCAGGGCATGACCGCGACCATGGCCACGCTGGCGCCGCTGGCGGTGGCCGCCGCCGACGGGGCCCGCCAGGCCCGCCGGGCAACCAGGAAGGCGAAGACGAAGAACATGAAGAACATGAAGGCAGCGAAACGGACCGCGATGCCGGCGATGAAGGCGAAGCTCACCCCGTCGAAGCGTGCCAAGCACAGCCGCCGCCGCTGGCCGATGATCGTCGGCGTGCTCGCGGCGGGAGCCGCGATCGGCACCATCGCGGTACGACGTCGCCAGGCCGCCCAGTGGGAGGAGTACGACCCGGGTCAGGCACTGGACACGATGCGGGCGGCCGGTAGTGCCACCCACGAGTCGGTCACGCCGAAGCCGGCCGACGGCGGCAAGCCGCACGGCGACCCGATCTCGGCGATGGACAGCGACCCGACGGCGGCGACCGCCCACAACGGGCGCGCCTGAGTACCGGCGGTCGGACCGGCGCACGGTTGGCGGGTTCAGAGCCAGCCGTTGCGCCGGAACGACCGGTACAGCACCAGTGAGATGCTCAGCATCAGGGCGAGCACGACCGGGTAGCCGAACTTCCAGCCGGTCTCCGGCATGAACTCGAAGTTCATCCCGTAGATGCCGGCCAACGCGGTCCACACCGCGGCGATACCGGCCCAGGCGGCGATCTTGCGCATGTCGTTGTTCTGCGCCACGGTCACCTGCGCCAGTCGGGCCTGCAGGATCGAGTTCAGCAAATCGTCGTACGCGTTGACCTGCTCCACCACCCGGCTGAGGTGGTCCTGCACGTCCCGGAAGTAGCGGCGGATCTCGGCCGGCACGTCCTCGTTGATCTCGGCGGTCAGGGTCATCATCGGCCGCTGCAGCGGCGCGACGGTGCGCTTGAACTCCACCAGCTCCCGCTTCAGCTGGTAGATCTCGTGCACCTTGTCACTGGCCTCGGGCGAGAAGACGTCCGCCTCGACGGTGTCCAGGTCGGTCTCCACCCGGTCCACCACCTCCAGGTAGAGGTCCACCACCCGGTCGGTGATCGCGTACGCCACCGCCCACGGCCCCTGCACCATCAGGTCCCGGTTGCGTTCCAGGTCGGCCCGCACCGGCGCCAGCCGGCAGGCGTCGCCGTGCCGCACGCTGATCACGAAACCCTGCCCGATGAACAGCATCACCTGGCCGGTCTCCACCACCTCCGAGTCGCTGGTCAGCTTCTCGTGGTCGACGTACCGGGCGGTCCGCAGCACCAGGAAGTTGACCTCGCCGAACTGCTCCAGCTTCGGTCGCTGCTCGGCCTTGACCGCGTCCTCCACGGCCAGCTCGTGCAGCCCGTACGTGTCGGCGATGCCGGCCATCTCGGCCAGGCTCGGCTCGTGCAGCCCCAGCCAGACGAACGCGTTGCGCTCCCGACGGGCGGTGGCCAGCGCCTCGGGATGCTGCCACGAGCCCGGCTGGCGGATGCCGTCGATGTAGAGCGCGCAGTCGACCACCCCGCTGCGTTCCTCGACCGGCGCCGGGTCCGGCGCGAGCGGGGTCTCGGTCGAGTTGAGCATCCGGCTGACCGCCCGGACCGGGGACGTCCAGGCCCGCGACAACGCCCGGCTGCTCCCGCCGTCCGGCCACCGCTGCTGCCCACGGTCCTGGTCCGCCATCCGCCCGTCTCCTTCCCGGCACTCCGGCTCCCCGGCACCCGGCCGGCCGAAGCCGGCAGAGACGCCAGCCGGCTACCCCGCGCGTACCTCGTCGATCGCGGCCGCCAACCGGCGGACGCCCTCGTCGATCTGATCGACGGTGACCGCCGAGTACGCCAACCGCAGCGCGTGTTCGCCGCCGTCGAGCAGGAAGTCACTGCCCTTGACCACCGCGACACCGCGCTGCGCGGCCGCCGGCACCAGCGCGTCCACCGCCGCATCGTCCGGCAGGTCGACCCAGAGGAAGTACCCGCCGTCCGGCTCGGTGAACCGTACTCCCGGGATGTGCTTGCGCAACGACTCGGCCAGCACCCGGGCGCGCTCGGCCAGCGCGGTGCGCACCGTGGTGATCGACCGGTCCAGGTCGCCGGAGACGCAGAACTGGTGCACGATCGCCTGGGCTACCATGCCCGGCGAGATGTACAGGTTGGTGGCGCGCGCCGCGATCTCCTTCACCAGCCCGACCTCGCCGACCAGGTAGCCGACCCGGACCCCCGGGCAGACGGTCTTGGTGAAGCTGGAGGCGTGCACCACCACGCCGGCGGTGTCCAGCGACAGCATCGACGGCAGCGCCTCGCCCCGGAACCGGATGTCGGCGTACGGGTCATCCTCGAAGATGGTGAACCCGAACTCGGCCGCGAGCTCCAGCAACGCTCGCCGCTTCGGCAGCGACAGGGTCACCCCGGCCGGGTTCTGGTAGTTCGGGATGACATGCGCCAGCCGCGGCCGCACCCCGGACTCCAGCAGCTTGCGCAGCTCCTCGGTGTCCAGCCCGTCCGGCTGCAGCGTCACCGGGTGCACCTCGGCACCGAGCTGGCGCAGGTTGAGCAGCGTCCGGTCGTACGTCGGCCGCTCCACCACCACCGCGTCGCCCGGCTTTACCAGGTGGTCGAAGAGAAACGCGTCGGCCTGCAGCGACCCGTTGGTCACCAGCACCTGCTCCGGCGCGACCCGGTGCTTGTCGGCGATCCAGCGGCGCAACGGAACGTAGCCGACGGAGGTGCCGTA
The DNA here is from genome assembly GCF_048060315.1 of Micromonospora sp. LOL_013. Classification (NCBI taxonomy): domain Bacteria; kingdom Bacillati; phylum Actinomycetota; class Actinomycetes; order Micromonosporales; family Micromonosporaceae; genus Micromonospora; species Micromonospora sp. LOL_013. The sequence goes on along the minus strand of NZ_JBHMIQ010000012.1, from coordinate 40,017 downwards.
GGCGGTCACCCCGGCCGGGTCGGCGTCGAAGGCCCGGCCGGCGGCGGCCTTCAGCCCGTCGATGTCGACGATGTCCAGCGAGGGCGCCCCACGGGCGAACGAGATCAGCTGCTCGGCGCTCATGGGTGCCAGCGTACGACCTGCCCGGCCGATCACCGTCGGCTGGTGCGCCAGCACACATGCTGGTCCTGGTTCTTCCCCCGGGGTGCTCGCTAGGGTCACAGGCGTGTCCGCCCCACCCCCCGAACCGCTGCGCTGCGTCGCGGCGCTGATCGTCGACGACGACGGCCGGATCTTCTTCCAGCGCCGCTCGCCGCAGCGTCGACTGTTCCCCGACACCTGGGACATCGCCGGCGGCCACCTCGAAGCCGGCGAGACGCCGATCGAGGCCCTGCACCGGGAGGTACGCGAGGAGACCGGGTGGACCGTCTCCCACATTCTCGCCGAGGTCGGCGAGTACACCTACGTCGGCAACGACGGCATCGCCCGGGTCGAGCTCGACTATCTGGTACGGGTCGACGGTGACCTGGCCAATCCGCAGCTCGAAGCCGGCAAGCACACCGAGTTCCGCTGGCTCGCCGCCGACGCGCTCGACGTGCTCGACGAATCGGCTCACGTCAACGACGGGCTGATCCGGCGGATCGCCGAGAACGGCTTCGCCGTACTGCGCTCCCTGGGCCTGTGAGCGCCGGCGACCAGCTGTGGCTGCCCGGTGACCGGTGCGCGGCGCTCACCGCCCCCGTCATCGACCGGGTGCACCGGGCCGCGATGGCCGCCGCCGACACCGCCGGGGTCGAGCTACGTCAGCGGTACGGCGGTCCGGCCGCCGTCGGCTACCTGGTCGACCTGCGGACCCGGCTGGCCGCGCCGAGCGGCCTGGTCGACGCCGCCGGGTTCGCCGCCGTCACCCGCTACCAGGACGCGGCGAGCTGCCAGCGGGTGCTGGACAAGCAGGTCGCGTACGGGATGCTGGTACGCCATCCGGACGGGGCGCTGCGGGCCACCGAACGCGGCGCCGCCTTCCTCACCGACCTGTACGGGCTGCACGCCGCGGTCACCGGGCAGATCTGGGGTGCCGAACACGCGGCCCGGCTGGTCCGGCTGGTCGAACTGACCGGCCGGCTGCTGGCCGCCGCGCTGGCCGGTAGTGACACCGGCGGGCAGGACGCGTTCCGCGCGGTCGCCCCGCCGTACGAGCCGGAGGGCACCCCGGCCGGGGTGCTGCTGCTCAACCGGCTCACCGTGCTGCGTCACCACCGGGCAGACGCGCACGCCGCCGCCTGGACCGCCGCCGGGCACACCGCCCGCAGCATCGTCGACCTGCCACCCGGCCCGGCCCGGCTGGCCATTGAGCAGGAGACCGACCGCCGGGCGGCCGGCCCGCACCAGGCGCTGGAGCCGGAGCAGCGGTTGACGCTGCTCGCCGACCTCGCCGCGCTTCCCGGCTGATGCCGCTATCCTCCACCGGTATCCCACCCACCCCTCACCAGGAGGACCGTCTGATGATCGGTCTCGTGCTCGCTGCCGGAGCGGGACGGCGGCTGCGGCCGTACACCGACACTCTGCCGAAAGCGCTGGTACCGGTCGACGGGGAGACCACGATCCTGGACATCGGGCTGCGCAACCTCGCCGCCGCCGGGCTCACCGACGTGGTCGTCGTCGTCGGCTACGCCGCGGACGCGGTCCGGACCCGGCAGGCCGACCTGCAGGACCGGCACGGCGTGAAACTGACCCTGGTCGACAACGACCGCGCCGAAGAATGGAACAACGCGTACTCGCTGTGGCTGGCGCGGGACCACTTCGCCGCCGGTGCGCTGCTGGTCAACGGCGACACCGTGCACCCGGCGAGCGTCGAGCAGACGCTGCTGGCCGGGCGCGGGCCGGGCATCCTGCTCGCGGTCGACACGGTCAAGAAGCTCGCCGACGAGGAGATGAAGGTCGTCTTAGACGACGCCGGACAGCTGACCCGGATCACCAAGCTGATGGATCCGGCGCAGGCGCACGGCGAGTACATCGGCGCGACGCTGATCGAGGCGTCGGCCGCCGCCGGGCTCGCCGAGGCACTGGAGGCGACCTGGCGGCGCGACCCCAACCTCTACTACGAGGACGGCTACCAGGAGTACGCCGACCGTGGCGGCGAGGTACGGGCAGCGCCGATCGGCGACGTCGACTGGGTCGAGGTGGACAACCACGACGACCTGATCAAGGCTCGGGACATCGCATGCCGCTACTAGCCCGTACCGTGCACACCCCGCTCGCCATCGACGTACGCCGGGGTGCCGTCGCCGGCCTGGGCGCGCTACTCGCCGACCGCCGGATCTCCGCCGGCGGCGAGGTCGCCGTGGTGGTCGGCCCCGGACAGGGCGAACGGATCGCCGAGTTGATCTCTCCCGGGCTCGGCCGGGCCGACGTCTTCACCGTCGCCGGCGGCACCCTGGACGCCGCCCACGATCTGGGCGAGAAGCTGCGGCAACGCTCCTACGACGCGGTCGTCGGTATCGGCGGCGGCAAGACCATCGACACCGCCAAGTACGCCGCCTCCCGGTACGCCGTGCCGATGGTGAGTGTGGCGACCAGCCTGGCCAACGACGGGATCGCCTCCCCGGTGGCGTCGCTGGACCACGACGGCGGACGCGGGTCGTACGGGGTGCACATCCCGTTGGCGATCGTGGTCGACCTGGACTTCGTCGATGCCGGCCCGGACCGGCAGACCCGGGCCGGCATCGGCGACGCGTTGAGCAACCTCAGCGCGGTCGCCGACTGGGAGTTGGCGCACGCGGTCCGCGACGAACCGATCGACGGTCTCGCCGTGACGCTGGCCCGAACCGGGGCGGAGGCGCTGATCAGCCATCCGGGCGGGCTCGGCGACGACGCGTTCCTGACCACCCTCGCCGAGGCGTTGATCCTGGGCGGGATCGCGATGGCGGTGTGCGGGTCGAGCCGGCCGGCCAGTGGCGGCTGCCACGAGATCTCGCACGCCCTCGACCTGCTGCACCCCGGTGCCGGTTCGCACGGCGAGCAGGTCGGGCTGGGTGCGCTGTTCTGCACCTTCCTGCGCGGCGACCAGCTGCGGTTCGGGCAGTTGGCGGCGGCACTGCGTCGGCACGGGCTGCCGGTGCGCCCCGCTGACCTGGGGCTGACCGACGACGACTTTGTCGCCGCCGTGCTGCACGCCCCGCACACCCGGCCGGACCGGTACACCGTCCTGGAACACCTGCACCTCGGTGCGGATGCCGTCCGGGAGCGGCTGGCAGAATACCTCGGTGCCCTCAGCATGCCCGCAAGGTGAACAAGCAGTGTCTACCCCGTTCCTGAAGGACTTCTTTCAGGCGAACAGAGGGGGCGGGCTGTTCAGCGAGGCGGTCAGCCAGCGGCTGGGGGCGGTGTTCGCGTACGCCGCCGCCCGGCTGCGGTTGCCACCGACCGTGCTGACCGTGGCGAACCTGCTGCTCGGGCTGGCCGCGTCGGTGATGGTGATCGCGACCGCCGACGCGGTGGCCGACGGCTCCGTCCCGGCCTGGCTGATCGGGCTGGTGGCGCTGGTCGGCTGGCAGATCGCGTACGCGCTGGACTGCGCCGACGGGCAGTTGGCCCGGGTGACCGGGCAGACCAGCGCGGCCGGTGCCCGGGTCGACGTGCTCTGCGACGTCGCCGCGCAGATCGCGCTGGTCACGGCGCTGTCCGCGGTGGCGGTGGCGCAGCTGCCGGAGACCCCGGTGTGGCTGCTCGCGGCGTTCGCCGGCACCTGGATGGTGAACCTGGTGACCTCGGTGATGCAGGCCGGCCCGAACGCGGCCAGCATGGTCACCTCGACCTCGCTGCCCGTACGGCTGGTGAAGCTGATCCGCGACTACGGCGCGGTGATCTTCGTCGCCGGGTTGGTGCTGATCGCCGCTCCGGCGCTGACGGTCTGGCTGATCGCCGCGTTCACCGTGGTCAACGGTGGTTTCCTGCTGGCCAGCATCACCTTCTCGGCCCGCGCTGCCCTGCGCTGACCGCGTCGTAGACGGCCAGGTGCTGCTTCATCACCACGTCGGGGTGGAAGGTGGTCTCGTAACGGGTGCGGGCGACGCCGGCCAGTGCGGCGGCCCCGTCACGGGCGACCGGCAGGGCGGCGGCGAGTGCGGCGGCCTCCGGCGGTACCACCCAGCCGGCGGGGCCAGCAGCCCTAACGCCAGCAGCGCCGGTGTCGGCACCGACCAGGTACGGGATGCCGCCGAGTGCGGTGCCGAGCACCGGCCGGCCGCTGGCCAACGCCTCGATCACCACTGTCGGCAGCACGTCGTGCCAGGTGGAGACGGCCAGCACCACGGCGCTGGCGCGCAGCGCGTCGCGTACCGCTGATCTGTCCAGCGGGCCGAGGAAGTCGATGTCGGTGCGGCCGGCGGCGGCCGAGGCGACCAGCGGCCGCAGCTCGCCGTCGCCGCCGATCCGCAGCGTGCCGAGCGCCCCGTCCGGGTGCCGCTGCCAGGCGTCGAGCAGCAGGCCGATGCCCTTCTCCGGGGTGAGCCGGCCGAGGAACAGGAAGCCGTCGCCGAGCGGTGCGGGCGGGCCGGGATCGGCGATCGCGTTCGGTTTGACCACGATCCGCTCGTCGGGGATGCCGTACCCGCGCAAATGCTCGGCGACCGCCGAGGTGAGCGCGATGAACCGGTCGACCGACCGCCAGGTGGGCCGGTGCAGGGCCAGGGTCGCGGCCATCACCGCGCTCTGCGCCCGGGAGCCGCGGTAGCAGCGGTGCACCACGCCGGGCAGGCCGATCGCCCGGCCCCGGCAGTCGGTGCAGATTCGGCCGTCGCGGAAGTACAGCCCGGCCGAGCAGACCTGCCGGTAGTTGTGCACGGTGTGCACCACCGGCACCCGGTGCCGGTGCGCGGTGCGGATCGCCCAGGGCGAGATCAACGGGTACGGGTTGTGCAGGTGCAGCATGTCCGGCCGGTGCTCGGTGAGCAGCCGGTCCAGGTCGCGTTGGGCGGCCGGGGCGTAGCTGGGCGAGATCGGCAGCAGCGCCTTGCCGGTGGCCGGCAGCGCCGGGATGTCGTCGGAGCTGCGCAGAAACGGGATCACCTCGACACCGGCGGCGGCCAACTGGTCTATCTCGCTGTCGACGATGACGTTCTCGCCGGACGGCTGGGCCTGCCGGTATCGGTTGTGCGCCACGACGACTCTCACCCGGTCAACCCTCCTGCTCGACGTCGTCAGACGCTACCGTCTGAGGGTGCCCGAGTTGCCGGAGGTACAGGCGCTCGCGGCCTACCTGCGCCAGCGCGCGGTCGGCCGCCGGGTCGAGCGTGTCGAAGTGTCGGCGATCAACGTGCTCAAGACGTACGACCCGCCGCCGTCGGTGGTAGCCGGTCGACCGGTGACCGGCGCCGGCCGGCACGGCAAGTTCCTCGACGTCGCACTGGACGGCACCCTCCATCTGGTGGTGCATCTGGCGCGGGCCGGCTGGCTGCACTACCGGGAGTCGTTTCCCTCGGCCGCGCCGTTGAAGCCGGGCAAGGGGCCGATCGCCGTACGGGTCCGCCTCGCCGACGGCTCGGGCTTCGACCTGACCGAGGCCGGTACGCAGAAGAAGCTGGCCGCGTACCTGGTGACCGATCCGGCGCAGGTGCCCGGGGTGGCCCGGCTGGGTCCGGACGCGCTCGCGGTGGACCCGGACACCTTCGCGCAGCGGCTGCGCGGTCGACGGGGTCAGGTCAAAGGGGTACTGACCCAGCAGGAGGTGCTGGCCGGCATCGGCAACGCATACTCGGACGAGATCCTGCACACCGCGCGGTTGTCGCCGTTCGCGTTGACGAACCGGCTCACCGACGAGCAGCTGGCGGGGTTGTACGAGGCGGCGCGGCGGGTGCTGACCGACGCGGTGGACCGGTCGGTGGGTCAGCGGGCAGCCGAACTGAAGGGCGAGAAGCGCTCGGGGATGCGGGTGCACGGTCGAACCGGCCTGCTCTGCCCTGTTTGCGGCGATCAGGTGCGAGAAGTCTCTTTTGCAGATTCGAGCCTGCAGTACTGCCCCACCTGCCAGACCGGCGGCCGCCCACTCGCTGACCGACGGTTGTCCCGTCTTGTGCGTTAGGTGACCAAATAGAGCACAGAAGGCCGTACGTCCCGCGCCACGGCGATCTGCACCACAACGGAGACTTCCTCGGAGCCGTTCCATCGGTATAGTGGCCCGGTCCCAATGCTCCAACACCACCGGAACCGCCGGTCCCCACCGTTCGGCCGGGGGGCGTAGAGTCTTTCGGGTTACCGTCCGTGTACGGGCACCGTGAGAGACTGAGCTGGTGGGCGAGCCAAGCCTTCACGGAGAGTGGGCGGCACGTGTCACGCGGGAGGACGTGGGTGAGGTGACGACAAGCCTCCAGCGCCCGGTATCCAACACCAGCCGGAGCAACAGGGTGCGCCACGTCGACAGCTTCGAGATCCAACCGCCGACGCCGACACCGACCAACGGCGTACCCCGGTCCGCCTGGGCGCGGGCACGGCGTCGCGCGTCGCGCTGGCACCGTCCGTACACCGCGGCCCTGCTCGCGCTGGACTTCGCGGCGGCGGTGCTGGCCAGCTACCTGTCGATCTCGCTGTTCGAGAAGGCGACCTCCGGGTTCTCCGACGCCGACGCCACCTGGTTCCACACCGTCACCTACCTGCTACTGCCACTCGGCTGGGTGGTGGTGCTCTGGGGCACCGGCTCCTACGACCGGCGCTACCTCGGGCTCGGCACCGACGAGTTCAAGCGGGTGCTGCGCGGTGGGGTGACGGTCGCCGCCAGCGTCTCGTTCCTCGCCTTCGCCACCAAGACCGACCTGTCCCGGCTCTCGGTGGCCACCGCGCTGCTCGGCGCCCTGGCGTTCATCCTGATGTTCCGCTTCCTCGCCCGGTACGCCCTGCACGTACTGCGTCGGCGGATCGGGCAGGCCACGCACCGGATGGTGCTGGTCGGCACCCTGCCGGAGACCCTGGAGGTCTTCACTGCGGTGACCCGCAGTCCCGCCGCCGGGCTGATGCCGGTCGCGATCCACCTCACCGACGGCTACGCGGCGGCCCGAGGGCTCGAGACCCCGGTGCCGGTGTACGCCGGCCGCAACGTCCTCGCGCTGGTCCGGGAGGTCGGCGCGGACACCATCGCGGTCTGCGGCTCAGCCAGCTCCGAGCCGGGCGAGCTACGCCGGCTCGCCTGGCAGTTGGAGGGCAGCGGGATCGACCTGGTGGTCGCACCGCAGCTGACCGACATCGCCGGTCCTCGGGTGCACATTCGGCCGATCGAAGGTCTGCCGCTGCTGCACGTCGAGGAGCCCACCCTCTCCGGGCTCGGCTGGCTGGCCAAGAACCTGCTGGACCGGGTGGCCGCCGGGCTGGGTCTGATCATGCTGGCGCCACTGTTCCTGGCGGTGGCGATCGCGATCCGGTTCTCCGACCGGGGGCCGGTCTTCTTCCGGCAGCCCCGGGTCGGCCACGAGGGCCGGGTGTTCCGGGTCTGGAAGTTCCGGACCATGTACGTCGACGCCGAGGAGCGGCTCGCCTCGCTGGTCGACCAGAACGAGACCGACGGGATGCTGTTCAAGATCCGCAACGATCCGCGGGTCTTCCCGATCGGTCGGTTCCTGCGAGCCAGCTCGATCGACGAGCTGCCCCAGCTGATCAACGTGCTCAAGGGCGAGATGTCACTGGTCGGGCCGCGGCCGCTGCCCGCCGACGACGGTGACTTCCTCGGCGACGTCCGGCGGCGGCTGCTGGTCCGGCCCGGGATGACCGGACTGTGGCAGGTCTCCGGCCGGTCCGACCTGTCCTGGGACGAAGCGGTCCGGCTGGACCTCTACTACGTCGACAACTGGTCGCTGACCTACGACCTGAGCATCCTGTGGCGCACCATCGGCGTCGTGTTGGCCCGCAAGGGTGCCTACTGACCGACCCGGATGCCGACGGATGACAGAAGTCCGTCGAAAGCGGGCAGCCGACCGCTGACCGACCGATCGTCGCCTTCCGCTTGGCAGCACCGCCGGTAGCGGACAGGATCTGTCCGTGCCGGCAAACCTATCCGCACCACTGGCGGTCCTGGCTCTGGTGACCGCGCTGGCCGCCGCGGTGTACGCGGTCGTCCGGCTGCGCGCCCGGCGCGGGATCGCCACCGCGACGCAGCGGGCGACGTACCAGGTCCTGCACACCGCCGGCCTGGCCGCCGAACCGCTGCGCAACGGGCTGGGAGCGACCGACGCGGCCAAGGCCGTCCGGCATCTGCGGGCGCTGGTCGGCGCCCCGGGCGCGGCGCTGACCGGCAGCGAGGCGGTACTCGCGTTCGACGGCCGCGGCCAGCACCATGCCGAGCAGTTCACCGCCGCAGCCCAGCAGGCGTTCGACGCCAGCCGCTCCCTCGTGCTGACCGCCCGGGACCTGCCCTGTGACCGGCCCGACTGCCTGGTGCGCGGGGCCGTCGTCGCCCCACTCACCGGGCCGGACGGCGACGCCACAGTCGCGCTGGTCGCGGTGGTCGACGACGATCCGGCGCCGGGGCTGGTGCAGGCGACCCTGGAGACCGCCCGGTGGGCCGGCAGCCAACTGGCGCTCGCCGAGTTGGACTCGTCCCGGGAGCGGCTGGCCAGAGCCGAGGTACGGGCGCTGCGGGCGCAGATCAGCCCGCACTTCATCTACAACGCGCTGACCGCGATCGCGTCGTTCGTCCGCACCGACCCGGAACGGGCCCGGGATCTGATCCTGGAGTTCGCCGAGTTCACCCGCTACTCGTTCCGGGCGCACGGCGAGTTCACCACGCTCGCCGAGGAGCTGCGGTCGATCGACCGGTACCTGACCATCGAACGGGCCCGGTTCGGCGAACGGCTCCAGGTCCGGCTGCAGATCGCCCCGGAGGTGCTGCCGGTGCATCTGCCCTTCCTCTGCCTGCAGCCACTGGTAGAGAATGCGGTGCGGCACGGGCTGTCGCGCAAGCCGGGGCTCGGCACGGTCAGCATCGAGGCGCGGGACGCCGGGACCGAGTGCCACATCACCGTCGAGGACGACGGGGTGGGGATGGACCCGGCGGTGCTGACCGCTGGCGCCGACCCGGTACGTCGCGGCGCCGACCCGGTACGTCGCGGCGCCGACCCGGCCGACGACGCCGGCCAGCACGTCGGCCTGTCGAACGTCGACGAACGGCTGCGCTCGGTCTTCGGCGACGAGTTCGGGCTGGTGGTGGAGACGGCGGTGGGAGCGGGTACGAAGGTGAGCATGCGGGTGCCGAAGTTCCACCCCGACGTACGGCCGGGGGCGGGCGCGACCGGCCGGTGGGAGGTGCTGTCGTGACCCCGTTCCTGCGGGTACTCGCGGTGGACGACGAACCCCCCGCCCTCGACGAACTGGGGTACCTGCTGCGGGCCGACCCCCGGGTGGCTCGGCTGCACACCGCCGCCGACGCCACCGAGGCGCTGCGGGTGCTGCGCGACACCGACGTCGATGCCGTATTCCTCGACATCCGGATGCCCGGGCTGGACGGCATGGAGCTGGCCCGGGTGCTGCGCCGGTTCGCCCGGCCGCCGGCGATCGTCTTCGTCACCGCGTACGACGACGCCGCGGTCGACGCCTTCGACCTCGGCGTCACCGACTACGTCCGCAAGCCGGTACGCGCGGAGCGGCTGGCCGAGTCGGTCCGCCGGGTGCTGACCGCCCGGGTGGTGCCGACCCATCCGGCGGCGATCGCCCGCAACGAGGAGGACCCGGCGATCCCGGTGGAGCTGGCCGGGACCACCCGGATGCTGCCCCGGTCGGCGGTGCGCTGGGTGGAGGCGCAGGGCGACTACGCCCGGCTGCACACGGCCGACGGCTCGCACCTGGTCCGGGTGCCGCTGGCCACCCTCGGCGAACGCTGGGCCGACGCCGGCTTCGTCCGCGTCCACCGGTCGTTCCTGGTCCAGCTCCGGCTGATCACCGAGCTGCGGCTGGCCAACTCCGGGTACGTGGTGGTGATCGACGGCACCGAGCTGCCGGTCTCCCGACGGCACACCCGGGAGCTGAAGGACAAGCTGGTCCGGGCGGCCAAACACGACTGGAGCAGGTGACCGGCGGCCAACCGGGCTCCCATTAGGCGGCCCGGCGGCGACGCAGTGTGGCGACCGCCGACCCGGCCAGGGTGAGCAGGCACTCCGGCAGCTGTCCGTCGGCCAGCGCGGCACCGAACAGCGCCTCCCCGGTCGAGCCGTCCGAGTTGGCGTACGCGCTGATGAACCTGGCCACCCACCGCGCGTCATAGCCCGCCTCGTCGATGCCGGGAAAGTCGAGGGCCCAGCCACCGGCTGGTACGTCGTCGCCGACCATCGTCGCGGCCAGGCACCACGCGACGTCGTACGCCCCGGTGACGCCGTTGCGGTCCACCACCGCGTCGAAGACGTCCGCGACGCCGTCGCTGTCACCGGCCAGGGCGGAGCGCAGGATCTCCGCAGCGTCGGTGAACGCCTCGTCGGACCCATCGCGTCGGTCGGTCATGAGCCGAAGGGTAGGCGGCGAGGTCAAGGCACCGGCCGGGTCGCCGTCACCGGCGGGCCGGCTGACGTCGCGTTCCGGCCGAGGAGGCGCTAAGGTGCCCTGCGGACCTTCGGCCGATGGAGGACGTCCCCATGCTCGTGTCACGCGGCTCCCGCACCGCCGCCCTGGCGTTCTGCGCAATCATGCTGGTCGGCGCGGCGAGCTGCGCCGAACCGGCGGCCACCGAGGAGTCCCAGGTCAACTCGGTGCGGCTGTACGGCACCGACGGCAACATGAGCAACTCGTTCGGAGCAGAGTTCGAGGGGCAGACCACGCTGCTGACCGGGATGAAGGGCACCAGCCCGCTCACCCCGCTGCCGGACGACTTCATCAGCAGGCTGCGCGCGGTCGACCGGCAACTCAACGGCTTCCTGTACGCCGGCGAGGCGTACGACGCGGTGGTGATCAGCGCGCTCGCCACCCAGTTGGCCGGCAGCACCGACCCGACCGACATCGCCGCCCAGATCAACGGGGTGACCACCGGCGGCGAGCAGTGCGACGTCGTCGCGGTGTGCCTGGAGCTGGCCCGGGACGGGACGGACATCGCCTACCGGGGGGTCTCCCTGAAACGGGGTGGCTTCACCGACGCCGGGGAGCCGTCCACCGCCAGCTACGCCACCCTGCACTTCGACGGCGACGGCCAGATCAACGACGGAAAGACCGAGTTCGTCGGCGCCGGAGACGAGTCCACGACCACCACGGCCGCGCCGCCACCGGCCGAACCGGAGACCTTCGTCACCCGCGCCGAGGCGCCGCTGAAGCTGGGCGGCCTGCTGCCGCGCACCGGCGACCTGGCGTTGGCGTACCCGCCGTTGGCGGCCGGCGCGGCGCTCGCGGTTCGGGAAGTCAACGAGGCCGGCGGGGTGCTCGGGGAGCCGGTCGAATGGTTCGACGGCGACGACGGGACCAACCCGGATGTGGCCCGCCGGACAGTCGCCAGGCACGTCGACGAAGGGGTGCACGTCATCATCGGCGCCGGTGCGTCCGGCATCTCCCGCGAAGTGCTGCCGGACGTGGCGGCCGCCGGGCTGATCCTGTTCTCGCCCAGCAACACCGACGCCGGGCTGAGCGAGGTCGACGATCAGGGGCTGTACTTCCGTACCGCGCCGTCGGACCTGCTGCAGGGGCGGGCGCTCGCCGACGTGATCCTGCGGGACGGGTCGCAGCGGATCGCGCTGGTGGCCCGCAGGGACTCGTACGGCGAGGGCCTGCAGGAGAACGTCCGGGCGGAACTGGACCGTGCCGGGGTCGGACCGGACCGGCTCAAGCTGCTCAGTTACGAGCCGCCGGCCGGCGCGGACGCGCCGCCGGTGAACTTCGACAGTGAAGCCCAGGAAATCAAGGCGTTCGGCGCGGACGCGATCCTGATCATCGGTTTCGCCGAGTCGGCCGAGGTGATCAAGTCGCTGGCCGCAGCCGGGCTGCCGATCGCCGAGTAGGACCGGGCCGGTAGCAGATCGGGCCGGCGGTCGCCGGGCCCCGCCGGCCGGTCCGTCCTGCTGGCACTTTCTCGGGATCACAGGCAGGTCGCCGCTGCGTACGGTTTCCCTTGTCAGCGGCCAGGACGATCTGCGGAAGAGGCGGCAGGATGAGTGAGTGGGTCGATCCGGCCCTCGGTGACGAGGCAGTCGAAGCTGAACAGGGGCTGGGCCCGAGCGGCGGCCCTGGCCACGACGATGCCGGCTACGAGCCGTACGGCGACGGCCCTTACGGCGTCGAGCCGTACGGCGACGGTGGGTCCGACACGATCGTCCAGCACAATCTTGACGGCTCCACCGACGTGCTGGTCGACCGGGACGGGGACGGCCTCGCCGACGTGGTCCTGCACGACAGCGATGGCGACGGTCTGGCGGAGGCCGCGTACGTCGATGGCGACGGGGACGGTCGGCTGGAGAGCATGCTGCGCGACTTCGACGGCGACGGGCTGGTCGACGAGGTCAGCGCGGACACCAACGGCGACGGCTGGATCGACGTCGTCGCCACCGACACCGACGGTGACGGCCTGATCGACCAGGTGGCGGCCGACACCGATCACGACGGCCGGACGGACACCTGGGTTCAGGACACCGACTACGACGGTCGGGCGGACCAGACGCTGCGCGACGCCGACCAGGACGGCGTGCCCGAGACGGTGACCTATCTGCATCCGACGGTCAACCCGTACGCGACAAGGTGAGGCCGGGTCGCGCCCGGGTCGCGACCGGCCGGATGGCACTTTACTGTCGACATCCGCAGCTGTTGTGACTGAGCGATGGAGGGACCTGGGATGACCGAGGCACAGGAGTCGGTGGAGACGCGCGGTGACGATCGCGTCGATCTACTCAAGGCCGACACCAACAACGACGGGCAGACCGACGTCTGGGTGGTTGACACCGACGGGGACGGCAAGGCCGACATGTACCAGTTCGACACCGACGGAGACGGCAAGGTGGACATCACCATGGTCGATCTGGACGAGGACGGCACCCCGGACGAGGTGGTCGACGGCGACGGCGGGCACCCGCCGGCGAGCTGAGTACGGTACGCATCGTGACGACGGCGGCCCGGCGGATCTCCGCCGGGCCGCCGTCGACGCAGTGCACGTCGACGTCCATGAAACAAGGGGCGGTGACCCCGGACGAGCCGAGATCACCGCCCCTTGGCGTAGCCGATGTCAGCCACTTGGAGAGGCCAGTCAATCACCCTGCCGCTGCTGGGGAATCTGCCCCTGCAGCAGGGCACGTACTTCCGACTCCCGGTATCGGCGGTGGCCGCCCAACGTCCGTATGGCGCTGAGCTTGCCGGCCTTCGCCCACCGGGTGACGGTTTTCGGGTCGACTCGGAACATCGACGCCACCTCGGCCGGCGTGAGCAACGGCTCTGGTTCGTGCGTACGCGATGCCATCAGTCACTCCTCCACAGTGCTATAGACATCGGCCGGGGTCCCGCCGGCCGACGCGTCTCCCATGGTCCGGCTAGTCCCCGATGTCCGACATGGGCCGAACGGCCGAACGTCCTTGGATGGACGGATGAGCAATGACCGATTTTTATCCCTTTTTTGTGACAGAACATACCATAATCGGACTCTTGATCACCGGTCGTGAACGGGTGATTACGAATCATATTCAGGATTCGCGGCAGAATCTGCGCCTGATACCCGGTGATTGAAACCGATTCGTCCCTCTGGTCGACCACTAGTTGCAGCGCTCCAGTAGCTGAACGGCACGCCATCGGGCAACCAGCTTCTCGTACGCCTCGCCGGCCGCCTCGGCGTCGCCCCGGCCGAGCGCCGCCAGCCCGGCACTCACCAGACCCGGCGAATCGTCGGCCTCCAGCGTCTCGTCCGGCAGCAGCCGCACCAACCCACCGTAGTCAAGCTCCACCACCGACCGGGGATGAAACTCCTCGAGCCACCGGGCGCTCTCCTCCACCGCCTCGGTGATCGGCGCATCCCCCACCGACTTGCGCAACACCGACAGTCCGCGCGACGCCCGGCGACGGGCCTTGGAGATTTCGGTCCGATAGCGCAGCGCCCGACGCACGCCAGTGACGATCAAGTCACGCTCGGCCAGGTCCACGAAGACGAACCATCGCAACGGCACCCCCCAGGTGGCGGCCTGCTCATGCACCCGAGGCACCCCGTGCTCCAGTACCCGGGCCCCGCTGCGCCAGTCGTCGATCACCGCCCTGGCCTGACCGGCCAGTACCGGTGGGACGAACGCGTCGGCCAACACCGACGGGACACCGTCGCGCGCGCTCAACGCCGCCTCCGCTACCCGCACCCGCAGGTTCCACGGGCAGACCAGCAGCGTGTCGTCCGACTCCAGCACGTACGCCTCGTCCGGCAGGTCGGGCAGCCGGGTCCAGCCCGCGCCGAGTGCCTCGATCACCGCCGTCCGCTGCCGGCCCGGCCCTTCCAGCGGGCCGACCGCGCGGCCTTCCCGCACGTATCGGCGCCAGTAGACCTGACGCTCACGGTCGAACGCGGCCAGCGGCTCGTACACCCGCAGGTATGAGGCGAAGGAAGCGAAGAGGGACGGCACGGCGCGATCCTCCCACGAAACCGCACGACACCGCCCCGGCCGGGGGCAAACACCCCCGCAGCGGGCTGGTCCGTCGCGCTGCGGCCGATACTAGGCTCGGAGCCAGCAGGGCCCACGGCCCGGCGCACCGGACGCACCTCACGAGGGTGCCGACACCGTCTCAGGAGCAGACATGGGCGTCTTCACCACCACTGCCGGCCCCGGCACCGCCACCGGGCACGAACAGGTCGTCTTCTGCCAGGACCAGCCGACCGGGCTGCGAGCAATCATCGCCATCTACTCGACCGCGCTCGGGCCGGCGCTCGGCGGCACCCGATTCTACCCGTACGCCTCCGAGGCCGACGCCCTGCACGACGTGCTGGAGCTGTCCCGGGGGATGGCCTACAAGAACGCAATGGCCGGACTGGACCTCGGTGGCGGCAAAGCAGTCATCTGGGGCGACCCGGAGCAGCTCAAGACCGAGCCGTTGCTGCGCGCGTACGGCCGGTTCGTCGAATCGCTCGGCGGACGCTACTACACCGCCTGTGATGTCGGCACCTACGTGCCGGACATGGACGTCGTGGCCCGGGAGACCCGGTTCGCCACCGGGCGTAGCCGTGCGCAGGGCGGGGCCGGTGACTCCTCCGAGCTCACCGCCTGGGGGGTGTTCCAGGGCATGCGCGCCGCCGCCGAGCACCGCTGGGGTTCGGCCAGCCTCGCCGGGCGGCGAATCGGTATCGCCGGGCTCGGCAAGGTGGGCCGCTACCTGACCGGTCACCTGCTCGACGACGGAGCCGCGGTGGTGGCCACCGACGTCAGCGAACGGGCGGTGGACTGGGCCCGGAACACCTATCCGCAGGTCGACCTGGTGGACGACACCGACGTGCTGATCCGCCAGGAGATCGACGTCTACGCGCCCTGCGCGCTCGGTGGGGCGCTCGACGACGACACCGTGCCGGCGCTGCGGGCCGAGATCGTCGCCGGGGCCGCCAACAACCAGTTGGCCCACCCCGGCGTCGAGAAGCTGCTCGCCGAACGGGGCATCCTCTACGCCCCGGACTACGTGGTGAACGCCGGTGGGGTGATCCAGGTGGCCGATGAGGTGACCGGGGCGGCCACACCATCGGCCAACGGCCGGTACGGGTTCGACTTCGACCGGGCCAAGGCCCGGGCGACCGGTATTTACCAGACCACCCGGGAGATCCTGCGCAGCGCCGACCGGGAAGGCGTACCCCCGGCGGTGGCGGCCGACCGGCTCGCCGAACGCCGGATGGCCGAGGTCGGTCGGCTGCGCGCGATCCATCTCCGGTGAGCGGCCGCCAACCCGAGCGCCGCCGTCCCGGGCGCTGACCCGCCGGTCCGCCCCGGGTGGCCGTCACCGGGCGTGTGGAGAATCACCCGTACGGGTCACGAGCGGCGGGGATCGGGCTCCTTACCCCGCCGCTGCCCGTGACGAATCCCGCCGCTGCCCGTGACGATGTCGGCCGCCGATGACGCGCGGGAGCGACCCGATGCAACCCGAGGTGCCGAACCTGGGTCCGCCCATGTACCGTAAGAGCCACGAGAGATGCCTGACGTCATCGGGGCCCGCCTTCGGGCTGCCCCGAATTCTGTGCGAGGGGGTCGAGCCATGGGGCGCGGCCGTGCTAAGGCCAAGCAGACAAAGGTGGCCAGGGAGCTGAAATACCACTCCCCGAACACCGACCTCGCCGCCTTGCAGCGAGAGCTCGCCGGCAGCGGCAAGTCGGACCGTGATTTCGACGACGAGTACGATCCGTACCTCGACGACGATGACGAGGACGACCCAGCCGACGACGACCGGGGTAACTGGACACCCTCATCGTCCCGCTGAGGGTCCGACTGATCAGAGCACGCGGTCAGTGTCCGCGTGCTGATTCATGTCGACGAGGACTCCGGACCGGCTGGTCGCCGTACGTGTGTCGGAATGCCACCATCCGGTGGTGCCTACCCCGGCGGGGTAGGCACCACCGGGTGTCGTCGCGCCAGGCGGGCGACTGATCGGTGCCGCCCTGCCCGGGGGACGGGTCCGGGCAGGGCGCCAGGTACGCGGCTGGTCGGAGCGGTCAACGGGGGCGGTTGTTCCAGTTGTAGAAGGTCGGGATGTTCTCGAAGTGGTTCCAGGCGCAGACCGCGCCGTCGGCACCGGCTACCTCGGCGCGACGCCGCCGGGCCTGTTCCGCTTCGGCGAGCAGCAGTTCCAGACCGTCCCGGACGGCGTACACCCGGTCCGCCATCTGATCGTCGCCACCTGCTTCGGCGACGGTGGCTCCCGGGGCTGCGCGGACCGGTTCAGGCCGCTGCCGGCTGGTCTCTGGCATGGGCCAACACTCCCTCCAGTAGATGGATCTTGCTGTTACGGCAGTGGTTGGTCTCCGTACCATCAAAACGCCCGTGTTCGAAGTAACGGTTGGCAGCGTGACCACCTCCGCAGAACCCGAAGTACGGGCAGGTGGTCCGGCATGCCTCGACGCCCGCCACGAACTCGGTGACCCAGGGTGTCCGTTCCGGCGTGGCGAGGATCTCGGCCAGCCCGCTAGCCAACACGTTCCCGCTGGTGAAGTCCCCGTACCGCGGGTCGGAGAAGCCGGCAAGCTCCGGCGAGAGCAGCACCACCGACCCGTCGTACCCGACGGTGGGAATCGGGTCGAGCTGGCGGGGCAGCACCTCGTCGGCCGTGCCGTCGAGTACGGCTGCCGCGTACCGCAGCGACCATTCCACCTCGCGTAGATGAATCCGCGGTGCCTGCCGCCAGGCTCCGACCAGTTCCGCCCAGAAGCCGGCGACGGCCCGGTCCGGCCAGCGGTTCGACCGTACGTTCACGCCCTCCGTCTCCTCGATGTTGACGCCCAGCACGTCACAGCCGAGGTCGAGGAAGAACCGGTACAGCTCGGTGGCCAGGCCCGGGCTCGGGTCGCTGACCACGCAGAGCGCCGAGAATTCGATCCCGTGCCGGCGTAGCGCCTCGACACCGCTCCGGATCTGGTCGTAGGCGGGCCGACCACCCCGGGTGTGCCGGCCGTCGTTTCGCGCCCGCGGGCCGTCGACGCTGACGCTGACCCGGATCCGGTGTTCCCGGAAGAACTCGCACCACGGGTCGTCGATCAAGGTCGCGTTCGTCTGCACGTGGTGTTCCACGTCGGCGCTGAACGGGCTGATCAGCGCCGCGAGGTGGTCCCGCCCGGCGGCCAACGGCTCACCGCCGTGCCAGACCACCGAGAACCGGCGTCCCTGCTGCGCGGCCCAGGTGTTCACCGGTCGGGCGACCGCGGCGGCCACCGGGACCGGCATCCGCCGGTTGGCCGCCCGCAACGGCAGGTAACAGTAGCTGCAGTCCAGGTTGCACAGCGTGGTGGGCTGCATGACGACGTAACTCGGGACGGTCGCCACGCCGCGCATGCCGGTGGGGGCCGGCCGCCCCCCACCGGTCGGGTCCTGCCGGGTTTCGGCCCTGCTCATCCCCATCCTCCTGCCTGTGACGGATGTCGTTCCAGGCTAGGTGTCGGGGTCTGCCGAGGTGAATCGGCGGTACGGCCCGCCGGAGCGCGGCGGCGACGGCCCGCCGAGGTGACGCGGCAGCGGCCCGCTGTCAGCCTCGGGTGTGGTGACCGACCATCTGTACGGTGCCGGAGCCCTCGATGATGTCGCCGGCCTGCCAGGCCTCGATGCCGCTGCCGGTCAGGCAGGCGAGCGCCCGGTCGGCGTCCTGGGCGGAGACGATGGCGAACATGCCGACGCCCATGTTGAACGTCGACTCCATCTCGTTGTCCTCGATCCGGCCCTTCGCCTGCACCAGGTCGAAGATCGGCTGCGGCTTCCAGGTGGCGCGGTTGACCAGCGCGTCGACGTGCTCGGGCAGGATCCGTACCAGGTTTCCGGGGATGCCACCGCCGGTCACGTGGGCCAGGGCCCGGACCTCGCACTCCTCGATCAGCTTCAGGCAGTCCCGGGCGTAGATCTTCGTCGGGGTGAGCAGCTCCTCGCCCAGGGTCCGCTGCCGGCCGAAATCCTCGACCACCGTGTCCAGCCGCATCCGGCCGGCGCCGAGCAGCACGTGGCGGACCAGCGAGTAGCCGTTGGAGTGCAGACCCGAGGACCGCATCGCGATCACCACGTCGCCCACCTCGACGCGGTCCCGGCCGAGGATCTCGCTCTCCTCGACCACGCCGACGCCGGTCGCGGAGACGTCGTACTCGTCCGGCCGCAGCACCCCGGGGTGTTCGGCGGTCTCGCCGCCGAGCAGCGCGCAGCCGGCATACCGGCAGCCATCGGAGATGCCGGCGCCGATCTCGGCGACCTTGTCCGGCACGACCTCGCCGCAGGCGATGTAGTCGAGCAGGAACAGCGGCTCCGCCCCGCAGGCGACCAGGTCGTCGACCACCATCGCGACCAGGTCGATGCCGACCGTCTCGTGGATGTTCATCTGCTGGGCGATGACCAGCTTGGTACCCACCCCGTCGGTCGACGAGGCCAGGATCGGCTGCCGGTACTTCTGCACGTCGAGCCGGAAGAGCCCGGCGAAGCCGCCGATGTCGCCCATCACCTCGGGCCGGGTGGTCTTGTGCACCTTCGACTTGAGCAGCTCGACGGCGCGCTCACCGGCATGGATGGAGACGCCGGCGTCCGCGTACGTCACCGTGCGTTTGCGGCCGGACCGGCCGGCGCTGGCCGTCCACGGCTGGCGGTTGACCGTCCGGGCGCCGGAGTCGTCGGCGGGCGGGCCGACGTCCGCGCTGCCGCGCTCAGTCACGTGCGTCACGGTTCTCCCCTTTGTGCTTCTCGCGGCGAGGCCGCGTCGGGTAGCTGTCGAGGATCGCTCGACTCGGGCTGCCGGTCGGACGACCGAGGCCGGTCCGGCCGGTGCTACGGGCGGTGCAGGGCCTCGGGGCCGCCAGTGCTGACAGCGAACCGTTGAGCGCCCGGGCCGGTCCGGTCGCCGCCGGCCTGATAGTCCTGCTCGGTGATGTCCCCCGGATGGCCGACCCCGCCAGCGACCCGGCGGTCCACACCTTCGAGCACGTGCTTGCCGATCAGATTGCCAGCTGGCAACTCGATCGGGTACTCCCCATCGAAACATGCCCGACACAATCGTGTCTTCGGCTGCTCGGTTGCCGCTATCAGACCGGCAAGCGAGACATAACCGAGAGTATCCGCACCGATGGACCGGCGTATACCCTCTGTGTCCAGCCCGTTGGCCAGCAGTTCAGCCCGGGTGGCGAAGTCGATGCCGTAGAAACACGGCCAGCTCACCGGCGGTGACGAGATGCGTACGTGCACCTCCAGAGCACCCGCCTCGCGCAGCATCCGCACAATTGCCCGCTGGGTGTTGCCCCGCACGATCGAATCGTCGACCACCACCAGGCGCTTGCCGCGGACGTTCTCGCGCAGCGGGTTGAGCTTCAACCGGATGCCGAGCTGACGCAGCGTCTGGGAGGGCTGGATGAACGTACGGCCGACGTACGAGTTCTTCATCAGGCCGGCGCCGTAGGTGATGCCGGACTGCTCGGCGTAGCCGATCGCGGCCGGCGTGCCCGATTCCGGCACCGGGATCACCAGGTCCGCCTCGACCGGGTGCTCCCGGGCCAGTCGGCGGCCGATCTGCACCCGGGCGGCGTGCACGTTCCGCCCGGCGATGGTGGTGTCCGGGCGGGCGATGTACACGTACTCGAACAGGCAGCCCTTGGGCTCCGGCGGGGCGAACCGGGCCGACCGCAGCCCGTGCTCGTCGATGGCGATCAGCTCGCCCGGCTCCACCTCGCGGACCACGGTGGCGCCGACGATGTCCAGCGCGGCGGTCTCGCTGGCGACCACCCATCCCCGCTCCAGCCGGCCGAGCACCAGGGGCCGGACGCCGTGCGGGTCGCGCGCCGCGTACAGCGTGGTCTCGTCCATGAAGACGAAGCTGAACGCGCCCCGCAAGGTCGGCAGCACCTCCAGCGCCGCGGCCTCGACCGACAGGTCCGGGCGGCTGGCCAGCAGGCTGGTGACCAGGGCGGTGTCCGAGGTCGAGCCGTCACCGGACAGCCCTCGGTCGACCACCTCGCGGGCCAGCTCGGCGGTGTTGACCAGGTTGCCGTTGTGCGCCAGGGCGATCGTCGTGCCGGCGCTGGTCGCCTTGATCGTCGGCTGGGCATTTTCCCAGGTCGAGCCGCCGGTGGTGGAGTAGCGGGCGTGCCCGATGGCGAGGTGACCGCGCAGGCTGGCCAGGGTCGGCTCGTCGAAGACCTGGGCCACCAGGCCGAGATCCTTGTAGACCACCACGCCGGAGCCGTCACTCACCGCAATCCCGGCGGCCTCCTGACCCCGGTGTTGCAGGGCGTAGAGACCGAAGTAGCTGAGCTTCGCGACCTCTTCCCCCGGTGCCCACACGCCGAATACGCCACAGGCGTCCTGCGGACCGGGTCGTTGGGGATCAAGATCGTGACTCAACCGGCCGTCGCCTCGAGGCACCTGCCGCTCCCTCGTACTGGTCTGCACTGACGCCTGGCCTGCATGTGGCCTGCACGCCTCAGCGCGGGGTGTCACCGGACTACCGTCGCCGAACAGTGTACGCGAGGTTCCGGTTGGCCCAGTGTGCTCCATTTGGCCCCACACCCGCCGGGTGTCCACCGCAGTCAGCCGGGTGACCGCCGCAGCTGGCTGGCAAATCGCCAGCCCGCCTCACAGCGGCAGGTACGGGGATATATCGGACCTCGGACCACTCGCGGAGATTTGTCCATCCAGCACGGCCGAGGCCCAGTCGAGCTCGCCGGTCGCCAGCAGCACCCAGGTCACCGGGTCGATCTCCACCACGTTCGCGGGGGCGCCTCGGGTGTGTCGCGGCCCGGCTACACACTGAATTGCACCGTAAGGTGGGACACGGACCTCCACCGATCGGCCCGGCGCTCGCTCGGCCAGCGCCGCCAAGAGCAGGCGGACCGCATCGCGTAGCTGCACACGGGCGGGGACGGCACCGGCGGCCAAAGCGTCCCGCACGGCGGCGACCGTAGTGAACTTACTGTACGGAGAGGACACATCGGGACGATACGACTAGCTCCGGTGCCAGTGGCTCCCGCCCCTGGGTCGCGCACATCCGTCTCGGCAAGGCATAGTTGCCGACGGTGTACTCGTCACGGGTGACCCCTGCCCGAATCCTGGTGCGGGGGAAGGATCAAACCGGAAGGCGGTGGACGTGACAACACACCTACGAGCCTGGCTTTCGCGGGCCGGTGTTGTCGCAGCGCTGGCTGCCGTCGCACTAGTCGGCCTGCCCGCCGCGCCAGCGGCCGCCGAGGCACCCACAGTCACCATCCGCAGCCTCTCCAACGCCAACCTCAGCTCCGGTGGCCGGGCCACCCTCGAATTCGAGGTCCGCAACAACAACCCGGCGGGCGAAGAGGTGGAGGGCGGGACCTCCTTCAACATCCGGGTCGCCACGAACATCAACGAGCTCCGGTGCGAAGGGCAGTGCGACTTCACCGACACGATCGACCGGGGCGCGAGCAAGACCTACACGGTCGAGCTGATCGCCGGCAACCTCGGGACCAACCAGAACCGCAACGGCCGGGTGGAGATCGTCGCCGTCGTCGACGGGGAGAACGGCCGGGTCCAGCGCGACGTCTCGGTCCGCGGGCCGCAGGAGGCGCCCCGGGTCAAGGAGGTCGCCGGCAAGGTCACCGACGTCTCCACCGGTGAACCGATCGAAGGCGCCGTGGTCGTGATGAGCGACTCGCAGAGCAACAGCTACGACACCACCACCAACGGCAACGGCAACTACCGGTTCACCTCCAGCAACGACCGGCCGATCGTCCCCGGCGACATCCGGATCGCAGCGACCGCCGACGAGTACAACGACAGCGACGTGAAGGTCGTCACCGCCGCCGCCGGGCAGTCGATCACCGTCGACCGGATCACCCTGAAGTCGAACGTGGAGCCGACCCCGTCGGCCACTCCGGAGGCGACCCCGTCGGCGACCGCCGAGGCGACCCCGAGCGGCGCGGCCACCGAAGCCCCACCGATCGACACCCAGAACCTGGCGAACGAGAGCAGCGGCGGGGGGATGGGCTCCTGGCTGCTGATCATCATGGGCGGCCTGCTGGTCGCGCTCGGTGTCGGGGCCATCGTGCTGCTGCTGGTGCGGCGCAAGGATGGCGACGTCGACGACGACCCAGAGCCGGCCGACGACGACCCAGCTGACGGGCGGGCCGCACTGCCGGGCAGTCGCGGCGTCTACCACGGTGCCGACGACGCGACCCGGGTGGCGATGCCGCCGATGCCGCCCGGCCCGGTCTCCGACGCCACGATGGTGACCCGGCCGTCGCTATCGGACGCGCCGACGATGCTGCACCAGATGCCACCGATCAAGGACGAGTTCCCCGACCCGTACGGTGCTCCGCCGCCGCCCGGTCCGAACCCACCGGCCGGGCCCGAGCCACGGTACGGCGCGGACCAGCGCCCGGGCTGGGGTGGACCGCCGACCCAGCCCGGCTACGGCTCCGACCCCGCCGGTGCCACCAGCGTTTACGGCGCGGTTCCCGGCGCCGACCAGCCGGGTGGTGGGGCCGGGTCCGGCTACGATGGACCGGGCGGTGCGGCCCGCTCCGGCGGGACCTACGGCGGCAGTCAGTACGGCGGCAACGCCCCGTCGTCGGGGGCACCCGGCACCTACGGCACCCCGCCCTCGTCCGGCGGCCCGTACGGCGAGCCGGCCGGTCGGCCGCCAGCCGACGAGGCCGGCGGCTACCGCGGTGGCCGAAGCTACGGCGACGCCGGCGGCGCAGGCTACTCCGGCGGCAGGTACGGAGCGGACTCCGCCGGAGGGTACGGCACCGATCGTTACGACGAGCCGACCGGGCGCTACGAGCCGGGCAGCTACGGGCAGTCCGGCCCACCGTACGAATCCGCCGGTTACCCCGGCCCGGATCAGGGGCGCGGCGACGTGCCGCCACCACCGCGTGGTCCGGAGCCGCCGCAGCCCGGCTACCGGGGCGGCAGCCCCGGTTACGGGCCGGATGGCGGTGGTTACGGCGCGAGTGCGGGCTACGGCGGAAGCTACGGAGAAAGCCCGCCCCAGGCCGGCGGTTACCCCGACGCGGGCTACCCGGGCGGTGACTACGGTGGCGACCGGGGCAGTGGATACGGCTCCGACCAGGGCTACGGGTCACCGGACTACGGCCCCGGCGGGTCGGCGGGCTACGAGTCCGGCCGGGAACCGGGCGGGTACGGCCCCCCAACCGGTGGCGGCTACGACCAAGGTGGCGGCTACCCGCCTGGGGGCGGCTACGACGACCGCCGCGTCCCTGACCAACGGGGCGGCTACGACCAGCAGATGCCGTACGGACAGCAGCCCTACGACCAGCAGCCCTACGGCGCCGAGCAGCCGCCTGGCGACCAAACTCGGCACGGTGCCACGCCGCAGGCCGGCAACCGGGGTGAGCGACGTTCCCTCGACTGGCTCGACGACTGACGGCTACTCGACGCCTCATCGATGAGATGGGCCGGACCCGATCGGGTCCGGCCCATCTCATCGGTGAGTCAGTCTGCCGTCCGCCCGGTCAGCTCTGGTTCTTCGGCTTGCCGGCGGACGGGTCGGGGCGGTCCACCGGCTGAGCCGCGTCGTCGGCCGCGTCGTCGGCGGTCGCGTCGTCGGCCACCGTTTCCTCGGCCGCCGCTACGCCGCCGCTGTCTGCCGCTTCCTCGGCTACCGCCTCGCTGTCGGTGACTGCTTCCGTCTCCCGCTCGGTCACCGCGGCAGCAGGTTCGGTCACCGCTTCGGCTTCGTCGCTGTCCGGGTCGACGTCCACCGTCGCCGTGGTCTGCTCCGGCGTACCGGCCGGGGCGTCAATCGCGACCGCCTCGCTGGCCAACACCCCGACGGCGTCCGGATCCTGCGGGTCCGCCGGCACGTTACGCGGCCCCACCGCGCTGAATAGCGCCGGCAGGGTACCGGTGTGGGCACCGCGCAGCTCGTCCAGGCCGACGCTGAACTGGTCGCGGACCTCCAGCAGCCGGGCCGCCGGGTCGGTCACTCCGATCATGGTCCAGGGCAGTCCGTGCTCCACGCAGAGCGCGGTGAACGCCTTCTCATGCCCGCGCGGCACGGCAACCATGGCCCGCCCCGCCGACTCGCTGAACAGGAACACGAACGGCATCGAACCGTCGCTGAACTCCGGCGGCAACGCGATCCGCGCCCCGATCGACCGGCGCAGGCACGCCTCGACCAGTGCCTGGGCGAGCCCGCCGTCGGAGAGGTCGTGGGCCGAGGTGATGTGCCCTACCCGGGCCGCCGCCCCGATCACGGTGGCCAGCACCCGCTCCCGATCCAGGTCGACCTTGGGCGGCGTACCGCCGAGGTGCCGGTGGGTGACCCAGGCCCACTCCGATCCGGAGAGTTCCAGCTCGGTCTCGCCGAGCAGCATGATCAGGTCACCGTCGCTGTGTGACGGCGGGACGAAGCCCATCGGGACGCGCTGCGCCACGTCGTCGAGCACCCCGAGCACACCGACCACCGGGGTGGGGTGGATCGCGGCGGCACCGGTCTGGTTGTAGAAGCTGACATTGCCGCCGGTCACCGGGATACCGAGCTCGGCGCAGCCGTCGGCGAGGCCGCGAACCGCCTCGGCGAACTGCCACATCACGCTCGGGTCCTCGGGGGAGCCGAAGTTGAGGCAGTTGGTGACCGCCACCGGGCGGGCACCGGTCACCGCCACGTTGCGGTACGACTCGGCAAGGGCGAGCTTCGCCCCCTGGTACGGGTCGAGCCGGGCGTACCGGCCGTTGCCGTCGACCGACAGGGCGACACCGAGGCCGCTCTGCTCGTCGATCCGGATGACCCCGGCATCCTCGGGCTGGGCCAACACAGTGTTGCCTAGCACGTACCGGTCGTACTGCTCGGTCACCCAACTGCGGTCGCACAGGTTAGGCGAGGCGATCATCCGCAGCAGGGTTTCCCGCAACTCGTCCGGGGTGCCGGGGCGGGGCAGCGTCTCCGCCCGGTCGGCCTGCAACAGGATCAGGTCCGCCGGCTCGCGCATCGGCCGGGCGTAGACCGGGCCGTCGTCGGCCAGCGACCCCGGCGGTACGTCGACCACCACATGGTCACGCCAGCTGATCACCAGCCGCCCAACTCGACCGTCCGACTCGGCCGGGGTGACCTCACCGATCGCGGTGGCCAGCACGCCCCATTTTTCCGCGGTGGCGAGCACCGCGTCGAGCTGCGCCGGCTCGACGATCAGCAGCATCCGTTCCTGCGACTCGCTGGCCAGGATCTCGTGTGGCTCCATCGACGGCTCACGCAGCGGAACCCGCTCCAGCCAGACCCGCATGCCGGTGCCGGCCGCAGCGGCGGTCTCGGTGAGCGCGCAGGTCAGGCCGGCGCCGCCGAGGTCCTGAATGCCGACGACCAGCCCGGCGTCGTACAGCTCCAGGCACGACTCGATCAGCAGCTTCTCCATGAACGGGTCGCCGACCTGCACCGACGGGCGGCGCTGCTGGCTGGCGTCGTCGAAGGTGGCGCTGGCCAGCACCGACACCCCGCCGATGCCGTCCCGGCCGGTCTTGGCCCCCAGCAGCACCACGACATTGCCAGCCCCGGCGGCGGCCTTGTTCTGCAGCCGGTCCACCGGCAGTACGCCGAGGCAGAGCGCGTTGACCAGCGGGTTGCCCTGGTAGCAGGGGTCGAAGACGACCTCGCCGCCGATGTTGGGCAGGCCCAGGCAGTTGCCGTAGCCGCCGACCCCGGCGACGACGCCGGGCAGCACCCGGGCCGTGTCCGGGTGGTCGGCGGCGCCGAACCGCAGCGGGTCCATCACGGCGACCGGGCGGGCACCCATGGCGAGGATGTCGCGGACGATGCCGCCGACGCCGGTGGCCGCACCCTGGTACGGCTCGACGAAGCTGGGGTGGTTGTGCGATTCGACCTTGAAGGTGACGGCGAGGGTGTCGGAGACCCGGATGACACCGGCGTTCTCCCCGATGCCGGCGAGCATCAGGTCGCTGGCCGGGGCCTTCTCGCTGAACTGCCGCAGATGCACCTTGCTCGACTTGTAGGAGCAGTGCTCGCTCCACATGATCGAGTACATGGCGAGCTCGGACTGGGTCGGCCGACGGCCGAGGATCTGCTGGATCCGCTCGTACTCGTCGTCGCGCAGCCCCAGCTCGGTGTACGGCTGCAGCTCATCAGGTGTGTCGGTGGCGCGTTCGACGGTGTCCGGGCCACCGGCGTACCGGTCGACCGGTACGCCGAGGTCGGTCGCTGCCGGGCCGGCGGCGGCGGCCTCCGACTGGGTGGTCATGCCGGCACTCCCGCGAGGTGCTTGAGGATGGAGGTGAAGAAGCCAAGCCCGTCCCGGGACGGACCGGTCAGGTCCTCGACGGCGTGCTCCGGGTGGGGCATCAGCCCGACGACGTTGCCGGCGGCGTTGGTGATGCCAGCGATGTCGCGCAGCGAACCGTTGGGGTTGCCGCCGACGTAGCGGGCCACCACCCGGCCGGTCGATTCCAACTCGTCGAGGGTCTGTTCGTCGGCCACGTAGCAGCCTTCGCCGCTCTTGAGCGGGACGAGGACTTCCTGTTTCGGAGAGAACGCGTTGGTGAACGCGGTCCGGGCGGTCTCGACGCGAAGCATCTGGTCCCGGTTGCGGAAGTGCAGGTGCTGGTTGCGGGTGAGCGCGCCGGGCAGCAGGTGAGCCTCGCAGAGGATCTGGAAGCCGTTGCAGATGCCGAGCACCGGCAGGCCGTCACCAGCGGCGGCGACGATCGACTGCATGACCGGGGCGAACCGGGCGATGGCTCCGCAGCGCAGATAGTCGCCGTACGAGAAGCCACCGGGCAGCACCACAGCCTGGACCTCGCGCAGATCGGCGTCGCCGTGCCACAGTCGGACCGGCTCCCCACCGGCGAGCCGCACCGCGCGGGCGGCGTCGCCGTCATCGAGCGAGCCCGGGAAGGTGACCACACCGATCCGGGCGCTCATGACGGATCACCGGCTGTCTCAGGCTGCTCAGCCAGCCGGACCTGGTAGTCCTCGATGACCGGGTTGGCCAGTAACTTGTCCGCGATCTCACGAGCCCGATCCAGGTCGGGCTCGCCGGCGAACTCGATCTCGATCCGCCGGCCGATGCGCACCGCCGAGACGTCGCTGACACCGAGCCTCGGCAGCGCGTTCGCGACAGCCTGACCCTGAGGATCGAGAATTTCCGGCTTGAGCATGACGTCGACGACGACGCGAGCCACGTGGCACTCCTGACCGTGTACGCGTTGGGGGTGCCGGCCTCGAACGGGCCGCGCACCCCTCAGCCTACCTGGTGGCACCGGGTACGACGCACCGGCGGTCGGAGAGCCGAATCGGTGATCGGGCCACAAATCAGCCACCAACCGATAACGACGACATCGGTCACCGCCGACGGACCGGCTCATCGGCGGACCGGGCGCCCACGAACGGCCTGCCACACCCGGCTGGCGACCACCGGCCGACACGACGCGGGCAGCGCGGGGCCCCGAGGGGCGCGGGACGCCGTCGCGGGACATCAATGCATCGTATGACTTCGATTTGATCCTTGTAGATGACCATCGGAGCGCTTAACGTCATTCGTCAAACGCCCGGTGACGACCTTCGGACGGGCGCTGTAACAAACTCCGCTGCCGGATACCCGTCCGGCGGCGTGGCTCACCGACCCGTACCCCGGGTTGTTCCCTCGGAAGGAGCCCCACCCATGCGCGTTCGTCTGGCTGCGGCAGCAGTAGCCACCACCCTGATCGGCCTGCTGGCCACGCCAACTGCGGCGACGGCCGCACCGGAGGAGATCATCGGCGGCGGGACGGTATCGTCCGCCCCATGGGCCGCCGCGGTCTTCAGCAACGGCTCGTTCACCTGTTCCGGCAGCATCATCGCCTCCAACTGGGTGCTCACCGCGCGGCACTGCGTCAGCGGATCCATGTCGGTCCGGATCGGCAGCGTCAACCGCTCCTCCGGCGGCGTCACCCGTACGATCAGCTCCGCGTACGGCCGCTATGACCTGGCGCTGCTCTACTTCTCCAGCCCGGTCAGCACCAGCTACGTGACGCTGTCCAGCAGCTACCCGCCGGTCGGCTCGACCAACAGCATCTACGGCTGGGGCATGACCTGCTACAGCGGCTGCGGCGCGTCGACCCAGCTCAAGACCGCCTCGGTCCGGGTGACCAGCACCAGCGTCAGCGACGCGTACGGTGGCCGGGCGATCCGCAGCACCCGGATCAACGGCAACGCGTGGCGCGGCGACTCGGGCGGCCCGCAGTTCTACAACGGCCAGCAGGTCGGCGTCGCCTCCACCGCCAACGGCGTCAACATCCAGAACTACGGCAGCGTGGCGTACAACCGGTCCTGGATTCGGTCGGTAGCCGGCGTCTGACCCGAGCTGAACCTGGTCTGGAACCGACTGGTGCTGACGCGCGACGGCGCGGACCCCGTGGACAGATCACGGGGTCCGCGCCGCCGTGCTCTCACCGACTGTGCGGCATCCGGTCGCTACCGACGGGTGCCGGCGAGCGCCGCCACCAGCGCTCGGGCACTCTTGACCAGCTCGCTCGACCCACGACGCGCCGCCACGGTGGTCACCCGCGGAATCTCGCCGCTCGCCCCGCACCGCAGCACGCACTCCACCGCAAGGGTCAGCAACTTCCCTACCCCCCGCGCCACCGGTTCGCCTTCGAGCAGGCCGGGGAGCGCGCCTCGACACACCGACCACACCGTGGCGTACGCACCGGTAGCGGCCATCTCCCTCAGAGTCTCGATTGCCCGGCTGAGAGTCACAAACGAATACCCCTCGGGACCAAGCTTCACGATCTGCCGGCCGAGCAGTTCGCCGTTGAGGTCACCGCGGGCAGCCAGGACCAGGATCGCGTCAATCGCCGCCGCGCGTTCCCGAGGACGGTCGGCGTCCATGGCCAGCGCGAGTCTGAGATGCAGGGCGAAATCGGCCGGGCCGCCCGACTCGGCCAGTTGCGGAAGCAGACGCATCCAGGCCCGCCTGTCCCGCTCCGTGTAGGGCTCACGAGCGCTGTAGTCGTAGTAGCAGTTCGCCACCCTGTCCCGGTGGTGCGGCAACGTGGCCACCCAGGCCGCCAACTGGTTGCGGCACTGCCGATCCCACCTCGTGCCGGTACGGAAGAGCCGCTCGGCGTCGGCCGGTAGTTGTAGATCGGTCACGGCCCCGGGCAGGTCGATCAAGTTGTGCACGATGTTGAAGGCACTAATTTTTTCCCAGTCGTCCGGTGTCGACGGCTGATGCGGGTAGCCGCCGGCCCGTAGCCAGCTGGACAGGCGGCGACCGGCGTCGCCCGGCAGCCTCTCGGCCGCATCGATGATCTGCTCGTCGGTGGTGGGAATGACCCGCAGCAGGGCCTGACTAAGATCGACCGATCGCGCGGCGATGCCACGCTCGGCATACCCCGTCAGGCGCTCCACGAGTACCGCCGCGTCGAGGGCTCCGGTGGCGTCGGTCGGGACCGCCAGCAGGTACGGAAGGTCACCGGCGCGTACCGCCCCGGCGGCCTCCCGAATACGTGCGGCGAGCAGCTGACCTGGAGGCGAGAACTCGCCGCGGCAACAGCAGCAGCGCGCAACGAGCCAGTCGTCGTCTGGCACCGCTCCGGTCACCGCCTGGACGACGACCCACAGGTGTACGGGTGTGCAGTCACTCGGCCGTCCCGGTACCCGCCGCACGACGGGGGCCAGCGCTGCGGCGAGTCCGACCCGGTCGCGGACCGAGTGGCGGACGAGTCCGTCGAGCGCCTGTTCGAACACCACGATGTCCGGGCTGCCGGCCAGCACGGCGGCTACATGTTCGGCGACCTCGGCGGGCGTGCCGAGCGGTTCCGGCACCGCAGTGGGCGCCTCGACCAGCGGCAGCGTCTCGACGTACGGCTCGTCGCGCCGCGCCACCGGTCCGAACAGGTCAGCGGCCTGCGCGGACAGTGCGGGCGTCAACCGGGCCGCCGCTGCCGCAAGGGCAGTCCGGATCGGCTCGTCGGCACCGGCGTGCTCCGCCGCCGACGCGGTATCCAGATGCCGGGCGACCACCTTGAGCGCCTGCTCCTGCAGAGCGATGTCCGGATGTCCGAACGCCAGAGCTGCCGATCGCACCAGCTGGCCGGCTCGTGCCGGGTCTCGTCGCGCTGTCCGGTCGAGCCACGTCAGGTGCGCCCGGATGAGCTTCTTGTCCGCTCGGCGAAGGAGTCGTCGGGTCGTTTCGGTGACCAGCTCCGGCTCGATCAGGCCGGCCTCGTCAAGCTCGGCGAGGCGGACCCGGGCGTACTCGGCCACCGGAACCCACAGGTCCAGAAAGGTGAGATAGTCGCGGCCCACTGCGGCATGTTGCGCCAAGGTGGGTGGCATATCGTCGACCATCTCCAAACGACGGCGCAGTACGCTGCGTTCGCTCGTCTGCCGGACCTGCTCCAGCCACTCTTGCAGCCTTTCGGACCAGTACGCCGCCGCCAGCGCACGCCACCGCGGATCATCAGCGATCAACCGCACCAGCGCCTTGTCCCCCTGCGGCGAGCAGAGATCGCCGTTGTCGACTCGGCGGAAGATGAGGTCGACGACGTAGTCCCCGCTGATGAGGCCAGCTTCGATGAGTTCGGCCTGTGCCGAGTCCGACATATAGTAATATGGTTCTTTCTCGACGATGGGCAGCAGGACCGGCGTGAGTGGGTCGTTTCGCATCCGCTCACCGAACGTCGCGCCGGGCGGGTTGGGGACCAGATCCGGGTCCCCGCCGTACCACCGGGCTGAGAGCCAGTTGAGCAGGAACGGGTGGGAGGTCGGCGGGGGGCAGCCGGTGCGCCGGATCAGGTAGTCGGCAAGCGGGAAGAGTTTCCTTGCGCTGTCGATCGCGGCAACCAGCTCGGTCTGCTGCTCGGCCGTCCAGTGGTCGACCACCTCGACCACCCACCGGTGCGGCCCAGCGGTCTTGTTCTTGTCGTCCTCCCAACTGATGTCAGCCTTCTGGCAGTAGTGGTTCTCCATCCGGGTGAGCCATTTTCCGGCTGTGCTGGGGTCGGGTTGCGCGGCGAATTCGGCGGCGAGGCGCGCGAACCGCTCCGGCTGAGGCAGTTTCTCCCACTTGTGACACAGCAGTGCCGTCCGGAACTCGGCGAGCGTCTCGGCATGTCCGGCGCGCTGCGCCGGGGTGAGATTTCTCATCGCCCGGCCCACCCCGGCCACGTCACCAGCGACGATCCGGTCCATTATGTCCACTGTAGCCTCACATCGAGTTCGTGGTGATACGGGCGGCGAGCACGTGCTTGCATGGCCCCCGTCCGCCCTGGTACTTCGCCCACCAGAGGCAGGTGCAGCTCGCCCCGGCACCGGCACCGGCACCGGCACCGGCACCGAACCGTACGGTGTGGATCTCCTTGCCCTTACCGACGGTCGCCAACCCGTCGGCGATCGTGACGGCACCGGCGGCGACCAGCTTGCGCGCTGCCCGCAGCCGCGGATTGAGCCCTTCGACCTGCTGCGGTCGGTACGGCAGGTCGCGGTGGAAGTGCGACTGCTCGGCGAGGTCATAGCCGACCTGACCTGCCGTGCCCAGGGTGGTCAGGGCTGCCCGGACCCGGTGTGACGGCAGGTCCGCCATCCGGGCCAGCTGGTCGACATCGATCGTCGGGTCCCAGGCCAGCAGCGCGGACACCAGGGCGGCGTCCTCGGTCGCCGTCGAAGTGGCCAGATCGTCGAGCACCCCGCCCTCGCCGGAGAAGCCCCGTGCCGCCGCCGGCGAGAGCATCAAGGTCAGCCGCATCCCCGGCAGCCGTGCCTCCCACGCGACGGGCCCGAGGGTTCCGTCGGCTGGGGCGTAGATCCGGACGGCGTCCGCGTACGGCAGGACCGGCCACAGCGTGGTCAGCCGCTCGACGCCGGGCAGGCCGATCGTGCCCGGTCCGGGGCGGGTGGCCGGGCGCAGGCCGCGGCCGGTCGCGCTCACCCAGTGCGTGGTGCCGATGACTGACCGGGTGGTAGGGCGTGGCGCTGCCCGCAGGACCGCCTCCGCGTCCGCCGGCGGCACCTCCGCCCGCAGGCTCAGCCCGGTGGCCAGCACCTGCGCCTCGGCGAAGCCGCGCACCCACCGCGACGGCAGGGGTACCTGCTTTTCCACGTACCGCCCGTCGAGCGTCGTGACGGCAACCTCGTCCGCCCCGACGAGCAAGTGCAGCGGCGTGGCAGCACCGACCCGGTTGAGCGCTCGGCGGAAATCCGAGTTGACGTCGACGTTGGTGGTGCCGTGCCGGATCACCTCGCCGTCCAAGCCGTCGTCGAGGATGTCGAGGCGGGCGTAGACCCCACAGCATCCGGAGAAGGACTCGATCCGCAGCCGGTCGCCGTTGGCCGTGACCACCGGGTCCAGCGAGGCGGCGAGCTGTGGCCGGTAGTAACGCGTCGCCGCCACGTCGGCGACGACGAGGAACGCGGTCGCGGCAGCGACGGGGGCGGTAAGGAAACCTGTGAACAGCTGCGGATGCGTCACCGGGCCCTCGGGGGTCGCCCCGCCGGATGTCTCCAGCAGCATGGTCAGCCTGCCTGCATCTCCCTGGAGGCGGGAGAGCCCACGGTACGCGTAGTCGTAGTCGGACACGGCGGCAATCCTGGCAGGAGTGCCCAGAACCGCCCAGTAGCCCCAACCAGCTAAGAAACGGATGAACTGCCGTTTCGTTGGCGAGGAGGGCCGTCGCTCCGCGGCCGTGGATCCTCTATTCCCGGCAGTTGACTAGTGCCTGCCCAGCGGGTGTCCGCTGACCGCTAGCTGGCGCGGGCTCCGCTGAGGTACCAAGTGGCCGCGCTGTGCCGTTTGACGGATGGCGCAGGCCCCACCAATGCCCGCGAGCAGGGCACACCATCACTCATAGCATCGGTTCCGTGCTGATCGTGACGACGAACGATCTACCGGGATACGAAATCCGGATTGTGCTGGGTGAGGTGGTCACCTCGGTGGTCCGCTCGATCAACCCCTTCAAGGAAGGCGTCAAGGCGCTGCGGGGCGGCAAGTCCGACCCGGGCGGACCGGCCAGCCTCACCAAGTACCGGACCGAGATCATCGGCAAGCTGGGCGATGCTGCCAAGAAGAAGGGCGCGAACGCCGTCATCGGGATGCGGTTCGACACCCGGCAGGTGGGCAGCACCCACATGGAGCTCTGTGCGTACGGGACGGCCGCCGTGGTGCTGCAGATCCGGCCGGACGCCGGCGACGACTCGAAGCAGTCGAAGATCGACGCGAGTCACGCCGACGCCAGCGCCGGCAACGAGACCGGCGGCTCGGCCGGCTCCGGCGGCAGGTAGGGCTACAGGATCGGGGCCGGCTGGTAGGCGGCGGCCACCGGGTGGTCGGCGACCACCGCGGCCACCCGGTCCGCCACCGCCCGCACCTGCGACGGCGCGGCGCCGACGAAGCCAGCCCGGTCGGCGACCACCATTGCGATCTCGTCCCGGCTCAACCCGAGCCGCCCGTCGGCGGCGAGCCGGTCGAACAGGTCGTTGTCGGCGGCACCCTGCTCCCGCATGGCCAGCGCCACCGCGACCGCGTGCTCCTTGATCACCTCATGCGCGACTTCTCGGCCGACGCCGCCGCGCACCGCCGCGACGAGAATCCGGGTGGTGGCCAGGAACGGCAGGTAACGGTCGAGTTCCCGGGCGACCACCGCCGGGTACGCGCCGAACTCGTCGAGCACGGTGAGGAAAGTCTGGAACAACCCGTCGGCGGCGAAGAACGCGTCCGGCAGCGCCACCCGGCGCACCACCGAGCACGAGACGTCGCCCTCGTTCCACTGGTCGCCGGCCAGCTCGCCGACCATCGACAGGTAGCCCCGGATCACCACGGCCAGCCCGTTGACCCGCTCGCTGGATCGGGTGTTCATCTTGTGCGGCATGGCGCTGGAGCCGACCTGCCCGGGCCGAAAACCCTCGGTGACCAGCTCGTGGCCGACCATCAGCCGGATGGTGGTGGCCAGCGAGGACGGGGCGGCGGCGACCTGGGCCAGGGCGGAGAGCACGTCCAGGTCGAGGGAGCGGGGGTAGACCTGGCCGACGCTGTCCAGCACCCGCCGGAAGCCGAGGTGACCGGCGACCCGGCGCTCCAGCTCGGCGACCTTGGCGGCGTCACCGTCGAAGAGGTCCAGCTGGTCGGCGGCCGTGCCGACCGGCCCCTTGACGCCGCGCAGCGGGTAGCGGTCGATCAGGTCGGTCAACCGCTCGTACGCGATGAGCAGCTCCTCGGCCGCCGACGCGAACCGCTTGCCCAACGTGGTGGCCTGGGCGGCGACGTTGTGTGAGCGGCCGGCGAGAACCAGGTTGGTGTGCTCGACGGCGAGCCGGGCCAGCCGGGCCAGGGTGCTGACGACCCGGTCGCGGATCAGCTCCAGCGATGCCCGGATCTGCAGCTGTTCGACGTTCTCGGTCAGGTCCCGGGAGGTCATCCCCTTGTGGATGTGCTCATGGCCGGCGAGCGCGCTGAACTCCTCGATCCGGGCCTTGACGTCATGCCGGGTGACCCGCTCGCGCTCGGCGATGGCGGTCAGGTCGACCTGGTCGACGACCCGTTCGTACGCCTCGATCACCCCATCGGGCACGGCGATGCCGAGGTCGCGCTGGGCGCGCAGGACGGCGAGCCAGAGTCGCCGTTCCAGCCGGATCTTCTCCTGCGGGGACCACAGAGCGGCGAGCTCGGTGGAGGCGTACCGGGCGGCGAGCACGTTGGGGATCTGCGGGCGCGATGTCACGTACGGCAGTCTGACACGCCGGCCTGCCGGCCCCGCCGGGCAGCCGGTGGCAATCTGACTGATCTGGCGGATCTAGGGACAATTGCGTAACTGGCCGCATTTTCCGTCGTTCAGCCTGTCGTTGCCGGATTCTTCCGGCCACGCCGCTCCTGCTCCTGCCCGACGGTGCGAGTCGCATCCCCACCTGGGTCGGTGAGGCCGAAGTCCGAGACGAGGAACTGTGCGTACCACCACACGCCGCGATACATCCATGCTCGCCGTCGCAGCTCTGGCCGGCGCACTCGCCAGCCTGGCGCCGTCCGGGCCGGTCACGGCGGCGGAAGGAGACGGACCCGTCGCCACGGCGACCGTTGCCGAGGCGGCGTACGCGTGGCCAGCGCAACCGTCCGACCCGGCTCCACCAGGACCTACGGGCGTCGAAGCGCTCATCGGCTCCGCGTATCGCAGCGATGCCACGCCCTGGATCGACTCGGTGAACCCCGGTGAGGGTACCGCCGCCGGCGGTACGACGGCGACGGTCAGCGGTACCAGCTTCATCCCCGGGCAGACCCGGGTGACAGTCTGCGGCCGGACGCTCGGGCCGGCGGTCGTCACGGTCGGTGGCGCGTTAAACGTGTTGACCTTCCCAGCTCCCGCCTGCGAGGGCGGCGCGACGACGATTTCCGTCAGCACCCCGGCCGGTACCTCCAACGAGATGGCTTTCCGGTACCTCGGGGAAGGGCCACTGGTAACCGGCGGACCAGGCTACGGGGCATCGGATCACGGTCTTCCGGTCACTGGGCGCACGCTGGGCCCGCTCGTTGTCAGCGGCCTTCTGGCGATCCTGGTTGGTGCCGCCCTGCGGTTCGCCGCCGGCGGACAACTCGACCCAGAGACGAGACGGATCGGCGACGTCGACAAGAGGTGAATTTGGCTTCTTTGACAAGATGGCGGCTGAGATGGTGTCCGGCGGGTCGCGTATCGTAGGGAAGCCGTCTGCCGCGATCGAGGAGCTGCGACCTGATGATCTCCGCAGACCCTGCCGCTCCCGCTGGGCACCCATCCCAGACCGGGCACCGACTGGAGACCGTTCACGGTTCGATCGCTCTGCCAACGTTCCTACCCGACGGCACGCGGGCCTCGGTCCGCGCGGTCGACAGCCGTGACCTGGCAGCAGTGGGGATCCAGGCGGTGATGGTGAACGCCATGCACCTGGCCCAGCGCCCCGGGCTCCAGGCCGTCCGACGGGCCGGCGGGCTACACCATTTCATGGCCTGGGACGGTGTGATCGTCTCTGACTCCGGCGGGTTCCAGATACTCTCTCTCATCCGCAAACGGGGTCAGACAGGATCAATCCGATCGAACGGGGTGACTTTTCAAGAATCGCCCGACACGAAGAAGATCGTACTCACCCCAGAAAAGGTCATCGAATGGCAATTCGGCCTCAGATCCGACGTGGTGATCGCCCTCGATGACTGCACCGGTCCGGAGGACTCCCCGGCTCAGCAACTCGCCTCCACCGAGCGCACGATCCGCTGGTTCCGGCAGGCCCGACAGGCGTACGACCTCCAATGTCGGCAGCGCCGGACCTCGGAGCCGCCCCTGTTGGTCGGGGTGGTCCAAGGCGGTACCGATCCGACCCTGCGGCAACGCTGCGTCGACGCCCTCGTCGAGTCGGGGGCGCAGGGGTTCGGATTCGGCGGCTGGCCGCTGAACTCCGCCGGCGAGTTGGAGCGTGACATGTTCACCCTGCTCGCCCGGAGCACTCCGCCCGACGCGCCGCTGTTCGCCCTCGGAGTCGGCCGGCCCGAGCATCTGGTCGCCCTCTGCGAACTCGACACTCGATGGATCTTTGACTGCACGCTCCCAACTCGCGACGCCCGACACGGCCGCCTCTACGCGTTCAAACCTGATATCGCCAGCCGGCAGCTCACTCCGGATCGGAGCTTCTACCAGAACATCTACATCCTCGACGAGGAGAATTCCCGCAAGGACCAGCCAATCTGCCCGACCTGCGACTGTCCGACCTGCCAGAGGTACAGCCGCAGCTATCTGCACCACCTGTTCCGGGTGAAGGACGGACTGGCGGACCGGCTCGCCACCCTGCACAATCTTCGCTTCTACACCCGCCTGCTGGAGATGATTCGGTCCGGCCAGATGGCCGGACCCGCCGCACCCGAGCCGGGCGGGCAGGGATGACCGACCGGTGACCACACCTCCACCGGACCCAGCGCCGGACCACGATCAATCACTGGCCAGCCTGCGGCCAGCAGGTCACCACCCGCTAGGCCGAGCCGGTGCCCACCCACCGGGCATCGCCACGTCAACAGCACGAACGGCCGAGCCTCCCGCCGTCGACAGGGTGATCGCCCGGCTCACCTCGGCCGCCAAGTACCGCGACATCCATCCGGAGACCATTGTCGACCTGGTGCGGCGCGAAGGGCGGGGCACTGGCGACCCGACCGAGCTGGAACGACGGGTCCGGGCCCGGTTACACAAAGTGGCTGCGTTGCATCTGCTCACCGCCCGGCCACCGGCGCTACGACGGGCCGTCGACCGAGCCGATCTCGACGATCCGCAGGGCCGGCGGGACTGGTGCCGGCAGATGCTGGGTGGCCACTTTTCCACCGCCGAGCGTCTGCCCGACCTCGACGACTTCTACCCCATCCTGTTCGGACTGGTACCGCCGCCACGGACGGTGGCGGACCTCGCGTGCGCGCTGAACCCGTTCACCCTGCCCTGGTTGAGGCAGGTCAGCGAGGCCCGGTACGTCGGCTACGACTTCAACGCGTCGTTCGTCGCGTTGGGTAACGCGTTTCTGGCGCGGACCTACCCGGACTGCGAGGTCCAGCACGAGGATGTGCTCGCCGACGGCCGGCCGGTGAGCGCGGACCTGGCGCTACTACTGAAGACGTACCACTGCCTGGAGGGACGCCGTACGGGTGCCGGGCAGGCGCTGATCGACCGACTGGACTGCCGCGATGTGGTGGTTTCGTTCCCTACCCGGGCCATGAACGGTCGAGCCGCGGTCTTCGTTTCTCGACATGTCGAAGAGCTCTCCGCGCTGGCCCGCGATCGGGGTTGGCGCTTTTCACGGGCCAGCCTGGCGTCGGAGGAGCTGATAGCGATCCACAAGGGGTAAGACCCAGGTGGTATCGGTCCGCCTTGAGCCGCGAATTCGCTCGTTTCAGGTCTTCTGAAAAATCAGGCAAAAGCTACTTCTGAATGACGTAGACCAGCTCGTTGCCAATCTCCAGTTGCCGGAAGCTGTATGACCGCTCCCGGACCTGCGACTCAAAGCTTCGCGAATAGGTCTGAAACATTCCTTTCGACCGCCGACCAAGAGATCTGGTCGGAAAGGTTATCACGATAATCGGCGAGTTGACGAGGTCGATCGCTTCCCAACCGGATCCCCGGCGCTGAGTTTCCAGGCAGGGCAAGGTCTTCAGAAGTAGCGTGACATCGATTGGCTCGTGAACCCGATCCTCAAGAATATCAGCCACCCCCACCCGGTGTTGTACACCCAATCTCGTCAGCACGGAACCCACGAAGTCGATCAGGCGGGCGTCGATGTCGGACGCGACGTACATGGCCTGCTCGGGTAGACCCATCCACGGCACAGCTAGCGGACTGAGGCCACAGGCCAAGTCACGCACCGTACTCGGCTCGGGCAGGTCACGGAAAACTTCTTGGTAGAACCCCGCCAGGTGTGGCAGCCGCTCCCGGGTGGATAGATGCACCGACATCGCACGTCGGAGGGCTCCCTGTAGCGCTTCGTCATCTCCGGTGTCAACGGCAGATTCGATCTGGCTGAGTAACGCTGCATAGTTGGGCGGCTTGGGCGGCAAAAACGCACCGTAAATCTCATGTAGTCCGCGCTTGGTCCGTTTCACCGCATCGGAAACATCGCCCCGAGCCGCGACGAGAGCGGCTCTGGCCAGACGTCGCACGGTGACTGGAGCCACCGTCTGGTAGCGCCGACTCTTCACAATGGCCTGCACAATCTCGTCGACTCGCTCGTCGCCCGCAGATCGCGTCATTGCTCGGTCCATAGTGCAGGAAAACGATAGTGATCAACGGAGAGATCGAACCGCCCTCCGGGGTTCTCCTGCTCCGACAGGTCAAAGTTTCGTCGGGCTCCGGCGTCAGTACCGCAGCGATTTGCGCCACCCGGCTGACCGCGTTGGGAATTCCCAGAATCCTGGTACCACCTCTCTTCGGGATCTCCACCGCCCAGAGCGGACCGGGGGAGTGAGCAGATTTCCCCCAGGCTCATCCCGAAAATCACCTCCGACCTTCCCCGTGCAGCACCACGGTACGTGACGCTGCCACCCGGCTTCGAAACTAGCAAGATCATAACCTCGGGTGCGGGTAGCTGCCTTGGGCCACCAGCAGCGAGGAGTTGCCGTACGACAGGTTCCCCGGGGTAGGCCCTGTGGTCAATGCCACGTAGCTTAAGTTGATCTTGGTGGTGGCTGGACCCGGTAGATGTGGATGGTCGCTGGCCGGTTCGTTGGGTTTCTTGACCCGGTACTGGTTGTGGCGGGCTCGTTTGACCGCTCGGGGGCAGGTGCGTTCCCTGCGTTCGGGGATCATGAGATCGGCGATCCGGGTCAGGTGGACCGGTAGCTGGTCAGTCCAGTCCTGAGGGGGGAATGTCCGCCGTGCCGGTGGCGGTGCGGCGGATCAGGCGTAGGACCCTGGTGAACGATATCCGGTCGGGGTCGATGTCGGCGGCGGCTGACGCCTCGGCGATCAGCGCGGTGATCGCGTGGTGGAC
>NZ_JBHMIQ010000011.1:0-145731 GCF_048060315.1 Micromonospora sp. LOL_013 | reverse complement strand
GGGCCGTCTCATTTATCGGGGGGTCCACTGTGGGTTATCGGGGCCCTGCTGAATAAGCCTCGTTGTCGACGTATCGTTCATTTGCAGTGACGGAAATCTCGGGGTTTCTTCGGGAAAGTCGTTTCTCCAACGCCCGCAGATAGCTCCGGTTAGTGGCGATCTCGTAGGCGATTTCCTCGTCGCTGATCTTGGCCATCGATTACTGCACCTCCACCACACAGACAGCCAGATCCTCCGTACTGAGCATTGCTGACGATCGTGCCGTTAAGTCCTGGAGAAGTCCCGCATAGCGATTGTCCTCCCGCTGCTGTTGGGCCTCAAAGAGCGGCACCATGCGTTCCCGGCCGCGGGCCCGCAGTGTAGAAATTCGTGACTCCAACGCCTGTGTCCGCCGCTGATGGACTTGCTCGACGCTGAGTCGTCGTGAGGCAAGAAACGCCTCGTTCTCGGCGGCCAACGTCTTCTCGCTCCGGATTTGCCGTTGGATCAGTAAGTCACCGCTCACGTCGAGCGCAGGCCGTAGATCAACTGCCCCATCGAACCACGCGGGTTGCAAGTTTCCAGCCGCCACAGCTGCCATTAGCCGGTCACCCAAGTCGGCGACTACCTGCAGGGTCCGGACGTTAACAGTTGCGGTCCACACCTCGTGCAGCGGCCTGACACCGTTCCAAGTGGCGACGCGCATATGGACGAGATAGGTGCCCGGGGCAACAGTGGTTTCGTGCGCGGACATCGAAATCGCGGAGAATCTGGTCTGCCGGTGCCCCGGCACGTCCAACGCTGCTCGGACCAACGGATGGTTGGCCGTAAGGAGCGGTACCCCGGTGGTTCGGGATGCCTCCTGATCCAGGGACAGTTGAACCGGCAGCTGATGCGTCAGGTCATTGAGAATCTGATCTACCTCAGACCTTGTCTTCTC
The DNA here is from genome assembly GCF_048060315.1 of Micromonospora sp. LOL_013. Classification (NCBI taxonomy): domain Bacteria; kingdom Bacillati; phylum Actinomycetota; class Actinomycetes; order Micromonosporales; family Micromonosporaceae; genus Micromonospora; species Micromonospora sp. LOL_013. Next base: position 144,812 of record NZ_JBHMIQ010000011.1, on the reverse strand, counting down.
ACCCCGCCGTGCGAGGTCACGGACATGCCCGGCGAGCTCGCTGTTGCCGATCACGGTCAGGTGGTCGCCACGGATGTGACAGCGTCCGTCGTAGCTACCCACCCAGTCGCTCACCAGCAGCGCTAGTTCCTGTTGCCCGACATACCTGCCGGATGCCAGCAGGTCGGGCTCGAGGCCCTCGATGTCGACTCCGTCACTTGATATGAGGTGCGGTGCCGCCGACTCAATCTCGTCAACCGCCCGTTCCTGCTCTGCGACAACCGCGAGGAACTCCTGTGTCCGCTGCAGGCGTTGAGCAGGAGTCAATGCGAAGTCAAGCAGGGAAGATTCGACGTCGGGCCACATGCTTTCGATAATCGGTTCCAATGCCCCGATCGCGTGTTCGAAGATGCCGATCCGGGCGAGCACCCGCTCGAGGATATCCGACTCAATCGTCCCCGGAGTCGTGAAGTTGATAATCACGACCTTCTGCTCGGCCTGGCCGATCCGGTCGATCCGACCGATGCGCTGCTCGATTTCCATCGGATTCCACGGCAGATCGTAGTTGATTAGGACGGAGCAGAATTCGAAGTCCAAACCTTCGCTCGCGACCTTAGTAGCTACAACGATGTCGTAGCCGCCTTCCCGGAAATTGGCCATGATCCTCGCGCGCTCTTCCCTACCCACATCTCCATGCAGTACTGCGATCCGGCATCGACCCCGTAGATGCCGCTCAAGATAGGACAATGTCCTCCGAGAGAACGTAAAGATGAGGCCCTGTCTTCCCTGGCCGATCAGATCGTCAACAACGCGGACAAGCTGCTCAAGCTTTGTATCCACGTCGACGCTGGCAGCCAATTCTCGCAACTGCGGCGACGGCGGCACATCCGGACCTTTCGCAGCCGCCGAGAGCTTCGCTGGAGCGTCAACCTCATCCTGCACACCAGCCATCTGCCACGACGTCAAGACAAATGCCGCTGCCTCTGGGAGACAACTGCCCGCAAGGCGGAGCGGCATCTGCATGCCGAAATGCAGCGGCGTCTCCTTGGCTCTCGCTCGCTCGATGCACCACTGCAGGTATGCCTGGTAGAAGTCGTGCTCACGCTTGGTCCAGTGCACCTGGACGGGGCGCGGCTCCCGCACGGCCTTGTCCTCTTGGACCTCGATCTTGCGGGTACGGGTGACCTGGGCCGAAAGCCCGCCCAGCTCGCTGCAGATCCGTTTCACCTGGACGACATCAGCCGGGGACAGGTGAGTTCGGCCCAGAATCTCACGTAGAAGAGTAAAATCGGGTCGCATAGTGATAATCCGACCGAAAGTGCTCTCGGACAGATCCGACAGCCACCGGCTACGGGCGGCGTTACTGACCGAGGCGTCGAGCAGTGAACTCGTGATCCGATTGAGGATTCTGTTAGGCTCGATCCGTTCCTGTAGATCCGCCAAGTCCTGAAATTCACCAGGCACCAAGAGCTCAAGAAGGTTGTACAGATCATTGTTCCGCAGATTGACCGGGGTAGCAGAGAGGAAGACGTACGCGTCTGCCCAGCGGGACAACAACTCACCCAACGCGTGGCTCTTGGTGTTCGAGTTGCGGAAGACGTGAGCTTCATCCACGATTACCAGGTCCAGCTGGAGACCCAACGGCTCGATGTCGGCAAGTCCTTTCCACGCCCTCAGCCGCTCCACCGAACATATCCAGGCCATCCTCCTGGGTAGGCGGTCCGATTCGAGCCGATCCCTGAGATCTGCCAGGCCGGGCCCGGTGAGCTCGGTCAGCTCGAACCCAAATCTTTCGCGCATCTCGTTCTGCCATTTCGACAGCAGCGCGGAAGGGCACACGACAAGCACGCGGTTCGCGTGCCTGCGGGCATCAAGCTCGGTCCACAACAGTCCGGCTTCGATGGTCTTGCCGAGACCGACCTCGTCCGCGATGAGCAACCGCAGCGACCCTGTGCTCAGCAACTTCATCACTGGCTTGAACTGGTATGGCCGAAAGATGGTGCGCGTCGCCCGGAAAGAGAAGACCGTATCGGTGAACTGCTTTTCTAGCTTGGCTCTGGTCAGGGTGGCGGCCAGGCGTTCGGCGGGGGCAGGCTCTGAGCGCACCCATACGTCGGGAGAGTCGCCTGTCGGCCTCGGCAGCAGGGCACCCTCTTCGACGCGCTGGATGCGACTGCCGGCGAAGACCTGGTACATCCAACGACCGTGTACGAACTGACGAGACTTGATCATGCCGTCCTGCCCCGCTCGAGTCATCACCTCATCGGTCACGGCGAACAGGGGTAGCGGCACCTCAGGGGCGCTCTCCCAGAGGTGCTCGAACCAGGCCAGCGCGGAGGCCACCGGCGAATCCTCCGCCACCTCCGCAGCCGGCTCGTGCATCCCCGCGCCAGGCATCGCACCTGAGGTGACCACGAGCAGCGGTGTCGGATCTAGCCCGCCGAACCAGTAGACCCCTTCAGGCAGACTGACTGTCGGAACGACGATCTGCCTGATCCGCTCGACTTCTGCTCCAGGCTCGGGCAAATCGGAGCCGAGTACCAGTACGTCCGTGAAGAGCCCCGTGGCGAGCATCGCGGTCGCGTCGGTCAGCAACGGGTGGTATCCATGGGTGACCGCGAGGACACCTGGATCAGGAAAGAGCCGCCGGGCCGCTCCGCCGAGTGCGCGCACTCTCACCCTCCATGATCGAGATAGATGACATTTGGGCCCGGTCTCCGGAGGTCGCAGTCCCGGGTCGGTTCGAGAGTCTCACCGCTGGCCCTGGCCGGGTGGGGGGTCTAGCGGGGTTTGGTACGGCGTACCGGTGCGGATGGCATCGGCCATCGCGTCGTAGCGCTCCATGATCAGGCGCTTGGTGCGGTACTCGCCGTGCGCCTTTTCGTCCTTCTCCCGGACGACCTTGAAGGTTTCCATGATGTAGTCGACGTCATCCCGATCCACCCCGTACAGGTGAAAGTAGGCGGCGTCGAGTTCGGCGCGGAGGAGTTCGCGTCGCTGCGGGTCCCACCGGAACGGCGGGCCATTCTCACCGAGGTCTCGGGCGTACGATACGAGGTCCTGCGCGGTGTACGTCAACTCCAGCACCCGGGGCCGGATCCACGCCAGCAGATCGACGGCATTCGAGTCCCAGTGCACTGGTTCGCCGTACCGCTGCGGCGGCAGCACCGGCAGCTGACGAAGCACCGAATAGGTCAGATGGCTGCCGGATATCTTTTGGCGTGCAGCGTAGTCAGAGACCAACGTAGACAATTCCGCAGCAAACGCGCTGACGATGGTCGTCTTCTGATCTGGGATCAGGATAGGGCTGGTATGTCCAACAGCCACGCGCGGAACAACGGCTGGGATCAGGGTGCGCTCGTCGGTGCTGCGTACGATGTCTCGCCAGCAGAGGAGCCAGCCGTGCGACCAGCGGTCAGCCAGCCGCTCATCGACAGCCCGCTTCGGTACCCAGTAACGCGGCAACGGCAACCGCGCCGGATCATAGTGATCAGCATCGGCAAAGCGGGGCAAGGTGCCTTTGTTCAGCTGGGCTTCAGTCGCGTCCTCGTAGGTGCCGAACCGATGGTCGTAGAGATGAGTCATCTTCGCCTCGTACAGCGGCACCATCCGCTCACCAGCCCGAACGAAGTGATTACCCTCCAGCTTCCAACCGTCCTGGACCAGCTCGTCGTAGCCACGGAACAGCCCCGAGTCGTTGGCCATGTGCAGCATCGCCATGAATGACACACCCCACGGGTTACCGTCCGGAGCGTCCTCCCGCCACAACACCGGCACCCGCCGGTAAATCCCCAACGTGATCTCCGCATCCCGGCGGGTATCGAACACCGGACACGTCCCCGTGTTCGGGTTCAACAGATTGATCTCCTCAGGCGTCAGTGAGTACGCCCGCTCGGCAATCTGATGCACCTGACGAACACCGAACACCAGCGATACCTGGTCAATCTTCCGACCGGGGCCTGATACTGACAGCAGCGCGTAGCTGGCTCGGTTTGTAACGGCGGGGAAAAGCTTTTCCTCGTTATCGAAGTCGAACAACGACACCAGACTCCGACGGCGTACCAGGTCCTTGAAGAAGTCCTGGGTGGTCGCATCGGTGGCGATCCCGGTCGGGACGATGATGCCGAGCTGGCCGCGCGGGTGCAGCACCGTCCGGGCCGTCTCGGTGAAGACCGAGTAGGTGTTGATGTCACCCTTGCCGGTCAGCGGGTAGCGGCCGGAAGCCCGCAGCAGGTGGCTGACCCCGTCCGCTTCGTGCAGGGCGGCGATCCAGTCGGCGTACAACGCCTGCCGGGCCGGGCGCACGTCGGTGGCCAACTCGGCGATCAGCTTCTTGCGCGCGGCGGCGTTCGCCGCACCGGAGATCGCCTCGTCCTTGTCGGCGAAGAACTCCTGCTCCTGCAGCTTCACCCGCTCCCACGGTGGGTTGCCGAGGACGCAGGAGAAGCCGCCCTGCCAGCCGGTGGCGTCGTTGACCGGGCCGTGGTCGGGCACCCGGAAGATGTGCGGGAACTCGATGTGCCAGTGGAAGAAGCGGAACTGCCGGTGCAGCCGCTCCACCTGCTCCTCGACCGCGGCTAACTCCAGCGACGCCTCACCCTTGCCGAGCCGCTCCAACACCGCCTGCGTGATCGCCGTACCCCGGGAATCTGGGGTTTTGGCCTGCACGAACGCGGCGCACCAGGCGTCCGCGACCAGCCGGGCGTGGCGTCGCTCCTGCTCCAGGACCTGCGCCCGCTTCGCCTGCACGTGCACGTCGGCCAGCGACCCCGGCTCGACCCGCGTCAGCTGGGCGGCCTCCTCGGCGAGCGTGGCGTTGCCGACCTGGACGCCGCCGCTCCACAACAGCTCCGTCTGGCCGCCGGCCTCCGCCGCGTTCTGCTTCTTCAACGCGGTGGCGACCTTCTTGTCGTCGCCGGTCAACGCGGTGAACGCCGCGTCCGGGATGCCGTCGGCCAGCAGCCGGGGCGTCACCCCGAGCAGCGAGTTGCCGACCCGGATGTTGGCGTCCAGGTAGCCCAGCGGCCGGCCCGGCTCCATCGCCTCCAGCCACAGCGACACCCTCGCCAACTCGGCGGCCATCTCGTTGACGTCGACGCCGTAGATGCAGCGGCCGATCACCCGGCGCAGCGCCGAGCGGACCGCCAGCGGCGTCGGCTCCAACTCGTCGGTCTCCTCCGCGGCGACCCGCTTCGCGATCCGCCGGGCCGCCGCGATCAGGAAATGCCCCGACCCACACGCCGGGTCGCAGACCGTCAACTCCAGCAGCGCCGCCACCCGCTCCGGCGCGGTCGGCCGGTCGCACGCCTCGTCGATCAGCGGATCCAGCGCCGACTCCACCAGCGACGACGGGGTGTAGTAGGAGCCGGTGGTCTTGCGTTCGTTGCCGGCCAGCCGTTCCGTGCCGAACCGCCACGCCGACGCGTCCCAGCGGGGCCGCAGCTCCAGCAGCGACTCGTAGACGCTGCCCAGCTCCTCCGCGCCCAGGTGGCGGAAGTCGACCCGCTGCCGGCCGCCGCCGCGCCGCTGCGGCAGCACCGCCAGCGCCTCCACCGCCTCCAGCAGATGCCGGTTCGACAGCTTCGCCGCCGCCAACGGCCGGTCCAGCGGACCCGGCTCGAACAGCCCGCCGATGCCCGGCAGACCCAGCCGGGGCTGGCCCGCCTCCCGGCCCAGCGAGTCGAAGACCAGGCGGACCGCCTCCCACAGGTCGCCGTGGCGGGAATGCCGCCGCCGCACCGCCAGGTCCCGCAGCCGGGCCGCCGAGAAGAACGTCGCGTAGCGGCGCCGGGTCGCCGCGTCCGCCTGCGGATCCAGCAGCGAATCCCGGTCCTCGGCGACGAACCAGAACAACAACCGGTAGATCATCCGCAGCAGAGACCGTTTCACGTCCTCCAGGCGCAGCGTCGCGTCGGCGACCTGGCCGCGCAGCGCGGCGTTCTCCGGATGGGTCAGCAACCCGGTGCCGAGGATCTCCAGCGCCCGTTCCACCCCGTCGCGCAGCTGCTCCAACGCGCGTTCGCCCTGCTTGGCACCGGCCGCCCGCCACTGCTCCAGCACACACGACGCCGGCCCGGCCGCCGGATCGGCCGGACGCATCCGGGACGCGTGCGCCAGCCGGTACAGCAGCACGAAATCGGCGAACAGCTCCCCGTCGAAGATCGCTTCCAGGTCGAACTCGATCGACGCCGAGCCGACCAGCGTCGTCGAATCCCGCAGCAGCCGCAGCTTCTGCCCGTTGGACAGCACCGCCCACAGGTGCCGGTCGCTGCGGTTCAGCAGCTGCTGCACCATCGAATGCGGGGCGGCGCCGGCCGCGCCGCGCACCCGCGCCGTCCGCCGGTCCAGGTCCACCCCCCAGCCGAGCAGATGCACCGGTACGGCGTCCCACCGGTGCGACACCGGGAACGTCAACTCGTCGACGGCGATCCCACCGGTCACCGGCGTCAACGGGTCGAAACCCAGCTCCCGCAGCAGCACCAGCAGCCAGCGTTCCCGGGTCAGCCGGGCCGGTGCGCCGTCGCCGGCCCGCTCCCGCTGCCGGCTGAAGTCCCGCCACACCTCCTGCAGGTAGGCGAACGACCGGTTGGCATAGCGGCGCACCGACTCACCCGACTGCAGGCCGTACGCGGCCGGATCCATCCCCGGCAGCTCCCGGTCGCCGTGGCCGATGCGCTGCAGCAGACCACCGGGCAGCAGACCGCCGTCGACCCGTACCGCCGGATAGATGACCGCGCCGCTCATCACTGCTGCCCTTCGGGAAGGTAGAGGTAGACGCCGAGCACGTCGGCCGGTTTCTGCGCGGTCACCGTGACCTGCCGGCGGACCCGCTGCCCGACCGCCTCCCGGACCCGCAGATGCGCGGCCCGCAGCCGGTCGGCGAGCTCGTCGGCGGTGGCCGACAGATGGTCGGTGACCGCGTCGAGCTGGCCGACGACCCGGGTCAGCAGCGGTGTCGCCGTGTCCGGCAGCACGTTGCCGGTCGGGGTCGCCGACAGCAGCGCCGCCGTCTCCTCCTCGGTCAGCCACTCGGCCGCCCGCGGGGCACCCCGGAACGCCAGCACCCGCGCCTCCTCGGCGACCATCGGACGCGGCTCACCGCCCGCCGCCGCGCCCGCCGGCAACGTCAGATGCAGCCGGAACCGCACCAGCAGCAGCGTCGTGCGTTTCGACACCGCAGCCGTACGCATCACCCCGGCCCGCCGCGCCGGCCGCTTCTCCGCCGACAGCTTGTCCGCCGGCAGCGACGGATTCAGCGCCGACTCCAGCACCTGCCGGGCCAGCGCCGACACGTACGGGTCGGTCCGGTCCAGATGCGCCGCGCCCGGCGGCGTCGGCAGCTCACGGCGCAGCTGCAACACCCCGGCCTTGCCCTGCCCCGCCTTCGTCGGCCGGGGCGGGAAGGCGTCAGTGACCTGGCCGGGCAGCCCGGCCAGGTCGGCGTCGAACCCGTACGGCCGCTCGACCACATCGGCGCCGAACGCGGCCAGCGCGGTCGCCGCGAACTCGGCCACCTCGGCCGGAGTGCCCAGACTGGCCCGGATCTCGGCCAACTCGTCGGCCACCTCGGCCGGTTTGATCGCCCGCTGGGCGTACTTGGTGCGCGACTCCTTCTCCCGCTCGGCCGCCGAGTCCCACTGCCGGTGCAGCTCCTCACGCGGGCCGGCGGCCAGCGCGTCGATGGTCAACTGCTCCGGCTGCTCCGGCGCCACCAGCAGCTCGTGGGCGATCGTCTGCAACACGTCGTCGCTGGCGTCCGGCACCGGCACCGAAATGCCCAACGTTTCGCGGATCCGGTTGTGCTTGCGCAGCAGCACCTTCAACACGATCTCGTCGATCCGGTTGTCCGCGCCGTAGATCATCACCGCGCGTACCGTCGGGGCGACCTGGCCGAACCGGTCGACCCGGCCTTCCCGCTGCTCGTGCCGGGTCGGATTCCACGCCAGGTCGTAGTGCACCACCGCCTGGAACCGTTCCTGCAGGTTGACCCCCTCGGACAGGCAGTCGGTGGCGACCAGCACCGGGCGGCGGCTGGTGTCGGCGGTCAACTCGGCGATCCGGGCGGCCCGCTCCTCCGGTGGCAGCGCCCCGGTGACGCAGCCGACCGCGAAGTTACGGCCCAACGCCGCCTCCAGCCGCTGCGCGACATACTCGGCGGTGTCGATGTAGCGGCAGAACACCACCGGGTTGAAGCCGTCGCCGAGCAGCGTCTTGACCTCCTTGACCAGCAAGGTCAGTTTGGCGTCGCCGGCTCCGGCCAGCGCCTCGGCGCGCCGGGCGAACTCCCGCAGCCGGCGCTGCTCGGCGCTGCCGCCGCCACTTTCTGCTCCTGGGTCCGCGCCCGGGGTCGCATCCGCCGACTCCTGGGTCTCGTCGTCGGGCAGGTCCAGCACCGCCGCCCGGCCCAGGTTGTCCGCGTCCTCGGCGCTGTCGGCGTCGGCGTTCGCCGCCCGGGTCCGCAGCGTCGCCGCCGCAGCGGCCGGCGACGACGCCAACGCCCGCAGCAGCGCCAACGCCGACCAGTAGCGCACCCGCTGGTGCACCTGCCCGCCGAGCGGATCCCGCACCACCTGCCGGGCGTACGCCACCACGTCGTCGAACAGGTCGCGGTACTCGCCGGACAGCCGGTAGGCGCGCTCGGCGGTGTGCCGGTCCTCCGGGAACGGGGTGTCCTCCAGGAAACCCCGGATGTCGGCGCGGCGACGCTGCACGAAATGCCGGGCCAGCCGCTCCCGACCCGTCACCTGGTGGAGATCCACCGTGGCCAGCTCCGGATCCAGCAGCCCCAGCAGGTTGCGGAACCCGGTGTCCTTGCCGCTGTGCGGCGTCGCCGTCACCAGGATCAACTGCCGGGCCGGGTCGGCGGCCAACCGGCGTACCAACTCGTAGCGCAACATCCGGAACTTGCCGGCCCGCCGGTCGTCGTCCGGCACACAGCCGTGCGCCTCGTCGACGATCACCAGGTTGGGGCAGCTGCGGACGAACTGCTCGCGCAGCTCCGCCCGCTTGATGAAATCGGTGGAAACCACCACGTGCCGGTAGCGGTCGAACACCGAATCGGTCGAGCCGACCAGCGACGCCTGCAACCGGCGTACGGTGCCCGGCAGCACCAGCTCGGCGGCGATGCCGAACTTGGCCGCCAACTCCCGCTGCCACTGCTCGGCCAACGCCGGGCTGCACAGCACCGCCAGCCCGTCCGCGTCACCCTGGGCCAGCAGCTCGGCCGCGATCAACCCACTTTCGACGGTCTTGCCGATGCCGACGTCATCGGCGATCAACATCCGCACCGGATCCTGACGCAACGCCATCAGCAGCGGCACCAGCTGGTACGGCCGGGGCTCCACCGCCACCGCGCCCAACGACCGGAACGGCCCGCCGGAGGAGCGGAACCCGATCCGCAGCGCCGTCCGCAGCAGGCCGGCCCGGCTGGCGTTGCCGGCATCGGTCGGATCCGGGTACGCGAACGTCGCCGACCGGACCTCCTCCACCTCCGGCAGCACCGCCGCGCGTTCGTCGTCCGCCCCGCCGAGCGGACGCAGCACCAGCACCTCCGGCTCCGACTCGGGCAGCACCACCCACTCCCGGCCCCGCGCCGTGACCAACGTCCCCGGCTCGAACCGCTGCGCCGCCACCGTCACGCACTGCCTCCCTGCCGCCGCCCGAACACACCGGGATACCGATCCACCACGCCCTGCCAGTCACCGGCGGTCACCCGGATCGGGGTCCAGCCGGCGTCGATCACACTCTCCTCGGCGTCCACGTCCCGCCCGGCGCATGGCTGCGCGCCCGGCTCGTCGACGAAAACCACCGCCCGCTGCTGCCGGTAGGTCAGATCCGGGCTGGCCCCGGCGACCGGTTCCGCCACCGGATCCGGCCCCCGGTACGACTCGCGCGCCAGCCAGGCCACGAACTCGGCAACCGACCCGCCGACGCTACCGGCACCAGCCGGCCCGTCGCTGCCCACTGGTGGGCAGTCGCCGCCCGGCGTCCGGCCGGTCGCCGGCTGGTCGGTCGCCGGCTGGTCGGTCGCCGGTCGCTCAGCCGTCGCCGCCGCCGACGCGAACGACACCAACAGCTGCGCCACCAGGTGCCGGTTGATCCGCCGGTGAAACCCCTGATTCGAGTACGACAACAGACAGTCGTAGCAGCCCTGGACACAGTGGTCGGCCCCGGCGTCCGGCTGGTCCACATCGACACCGGCCGGGTCGAAGTGCGCGATCTCCAACGCCTTCGCCGCCACCCGCGCGACCGCGTACGGCTCCTCGACCAGCCGACGCAGCACCCCCGCCCCGCCCTCGGCGCTCTCGATGAACAACATCCGGCCACGGTCATCCGGATCCGGCAGCAGCTCACCGGTCAGCTCCGAATCCTCCAGCTGGAAATGCGCCTCGATGCCGCGTTCCACCGCGTACAGCAGGGTCACCGCCATGTCGTCGGACACCCGCTCGGCCAACCGCAGCACCAGAATGTTGCGCCGGTCCTGCACGTACGGAATCACCCGCTCCGGCGCGGCCACCTTGTCGATCCCCGTGATCGCCGCCTCATCCGAGGTCAGCTCCTCGTCGTCGGCCCGGTTCTTCTCCGTCGCCTTACGCTCGGACAGCCAGTCACCGGTCGCCGGATCCAGGAAGAAGCCCCGGACGCTGGCCTCCTTGCGGCGGCGCAACCCCAGATTGGCCCGCCGCACCGTCGCCGCGTCGCCGTAGACCAGCTCAGCCAGCGGGCTGCCGTCGGCGGTGGTCACCGTCGCCGTCAACCGGCCCGGCCGCCGACCGTGCTCATGGAAGCGGTACGACGTCTCGATCTCGAACAGCGACCGACGCCGCTCCTCCTCATCCGACGAGATCCGCTCCCGCCGCTGCGTACGGACCGTGTACAGGCGCAGCAGATTGGTGTCCGTCGCACCCAGCCCCTGCCCGCAGTTCACACACACGTCCCAGCCGACCTCGTCGTCGTGCAGATGCCCGCACTCGGCGCACCGCCGCGCCGACGAGGTCAACACCCCGTCGGCGTTCGACGCCACCTGATGCAGCTGCACGCCGCGCACCAGGTAGCGGGCGCCCTCGTGGTAGATCAACGCACCCGGGCCGAACTCGCTGATTCCGATGAACCGGGGTCGGTGGATGTAGTCGCCCTTGCGCCCACCGGCCAGCCCCGGCACGTACGCGGCCAGCGGCAGCCGGGGGAACGAATAGCCGGGCAGGAAGCCCTCCGACGCCAGGTAGCGGAACGTGTAGAAGTCGGTCTGCGGCTCGTCGGAGTCCTCGTTGGCCAACAGGTTCAGCTGCACCCGGGCGTCGTTGGCCCGCCGGCTCGCCTCCTCACGTGCCTTGCCGGTCACATTGGTGTCCACCGCCCGACGGTTCTGCACCTCGTACTCGCGCAGCGCCGCCTGGTAGAGCTGCCGCCAGCGGCCCAACGCCGCGTCGAACTCGTCGTACGCCTGCTCCACCGTGTCGGCGACCCAGCGGTCCCGCCACCACGGTGCCCCGGCAAGCGCCCCGCCTGGGGTCCCGCCGAACGCCCCGCCGACATCGCCGGCCAGGACCGCTTCCGCGCGGGCCAGCGTCCGCTTACGGGCATCGTCGTCGCGCAGCTTGCGGACGAACTCCGGCCGGATCCGCAGCGCCGGGGCCTCCCCACCGGTCTCCAACAGCCGCACCAGCGAACTGGGCAGCTCGGCCCCGGTCTCGGCCAGCCAGATCGCCTGCACGTGTGACCGCACCAGATCCTCGTTGGCCAGATCGAGCCGGGGCGCCTGCACCGCACCACCGACCATCAGCTGCGGGCGTCGAAAATAGAACTGGTCGTGTGCGTTGCCCGTCGAGCAGTAGGTGACCACCAGCGCCGGCTGCCCGGACCGGCCGGCCCGCCCGGCCCGCTGGGCGTAGTTGGCCGGCGTCGGCGGCACGTTACGCATCGCCACCGCGTTGAGGTCCTTGATGTCGACGCCCAGCTCCATCGTCGGCGAGCAGAACAGCAGCGGCAGCGCCGCTTCCTGGAACTGCTTCTCCCGCTTCTGCCGGTCCGCCGCCTCCACCTGGGCGGTGTGTTCCTTCGCCTGCAACCCGGCCAGCAGATGCGAAGTGTCCCGGTACAGGTCCCGGAAGAAGGTGTTGACCCGGGCACCGGCCTCACCGGAGAGCACCTTGCGGACCCGGTCCTCCGCGCCCACCGTGCCGTCCCCGGCCTGCCAGATCAGCGCGTCCGACTTCAGCCGGTAGCCGCTGACCAGGTCGTCGCCGTCCGGCGGCACCTCGATGACCAACGTGGCCTCGGCCAGCACCGCCAGCAGGTCGCGGATCATGTCCTGCGCGTCGGCGACCGTGCAGCCGTCCTTGCCGTACTGGCGGATCAGGTACTTGCCGAACGCGCCCCGGCCGGACAGGTGCAGGTGCAGCAGTTTGCGCCGCTCACCCTTGCCACTCGGCTTCGGGAAGGCGACCCCGGCGACGACCGCCCGCTCCCGTTCACCCAGCTTCCACGGCTCGGCCAGCTGCTGGCGGGACAGCTGGTCGATCTCGTTGAAGCCGCTCTCGGTCAGGCACCGTACGTCGATCGCCAGGTTGCGGCGCAGCTCGTCCAGCAGCGTCGAGGCCACGTCGTGGCGGCGTTCCGGTTTGTCGTCGCGCAGCAGATGGTGGCTGCGTGACCAGATCTCCTCGTCGACGGCGACCTCGTCGAGATAGCGGTAGCCGATCCGCAGCAGGCCGGTCTGCTCCAGATTCGGCATGGTGACCCGCCAGCCGCGTTCCAGATCGAGGTAGAGCCGGTAGTTGACCACCTCGCGCAGCGCCCGCCAGATCTCGTCCTTGCCGTACCGAACCTCCGGTGTCCGGGCGAACTGCCCCAGCTCCAGTCGCAGCGCCTCGGTGACCCGCTGCGCCACCCGTTCGTGGGTCAGCCCGTCCGGAGTTGCCGCCACCGCCCGGTAAAGCGCACCGCGCAGCTGCACCACCTGGACGAAGTCGTTGAAGTGGCCGGCCTGCAGCGAGGCGTCCTGCCGGTTGTCGACGAAGGCGAGCAGCTTGCGGGCCTCCGCCGGCAACTGCGGGGCGGCCCGCAACGCGCGTACCACGCTCGCCCCGACCACCGACAACGCCGAACTGCGGCCCTCGACGGACAGCTTCGCCAGCTGGGCGAAATCCTTGCCGCGCTGGCGTTCGTAGGACACCTGGCAGCGCAGACAGAACCGGAACGGCGACGAGATCCAGGCCGCCGGCACCCCCTGCCCCGGTGCCTGCTCGGTGCCCATCGGGTCGAGATACACCAGCTCCGGCAGGTGGCGTTCCTTCGTCGGGGCCACGATGGTGCGGCCGTCGTCGGCCAACAGCGTCCACGAGTACGGCAGCCGGGCGTCGCTGAGCACCGTGTCGAGATCCGCCGGCCACGGCTGGTCGTCGCTGATGTAAAGGTAGCCGGCGTCACCGGTGGCCGACTCCACCTCGCTGCCCGCCTCGAAGCCGTGGTCGGCGCGCCGGACGATCAGATAGTCCTGGCCGCATTCGCGGCAGAAGGCCAACGGCACCAGCGCCTTCGCCTGGTCGACCGTGCTGGTCGGGGAGAGCGCCTGGTAGCGGCTGGTCACATGCCGCACCGACGGCGGCTCGATCGTGGTGTAGACGTTGTCGCCCTTGGACAGGAACTGGTGCAGCCGGAACGCGAAGAACGGCCGCCCGGTCCCCGGGTCGTCGAGCCCCGCACCGGCGGCCAGCACCGCCTCGATCGCGGTGGCGCACTCCCGGCCCGGCACCCCGGTCAGCCCGGCGAGCAGATCCGCGGCCTGCGGGACCGTCCGGGGCCGGCGCAGCCGCACCGGCCGGCCGGTTGCCGGGTCGGGCTCCACCCCGAACGCGCCCTCGACCCACGCCGCCAACGGATCGGTACGTAACCCGTCGACGTCCGGCCGTGGCGGCTCGACGGCGGCCCACCGCAGGACCCGGCCGCGAAGACCGGCGGGGTCCGCGCCGGCACCCGCCGGCACCCCGGTGGCCGGTGCGCCACCGGCCGGCGCTCCGGTGGCCCGCTCCAGCGTCTCGACGATCACGTGGCCGGGGTCGACGGTGGTGCCGAACAGTCGGCTCGCCACCTCGGCCACCTTGATCCGCTGGTCGGTGCCGGTGGTGTCGGAGGCCATCGTCGCCGAGGTGCCGACGCACTGCACCTGCGGCGCGGCGAAGGCGTCCCGGGCCCGGCGGACCAGGAACGCCACGTCGGCGCCCTGCCGGCCGCGATAGGTGTGCAGCTCGTCGAGGACCAGGAACCACAGGCCACGGGCGGCCCGGGTCAGCGGCCCACGTTCGGCGTGCCGGGTCAGCACCAGTTCCAGCATCACGTAGTTGGTGAGCAGGATGTCCGGCGGGTCGGCGAGGATCCGCCGCCGCTCCTCGGTGTTCTCCTGCCCGGTGTAGCGGGCGAACCGCACCGGCGGGGCCCCGCCCGGCAGGCCCCAGCTGAGGAACTTCGTCAGCTCGTTGAGCTGGCTGTTGGCCAGCGCGTTCATTGGATAGACGATGATCGCCTTCACCCCGGGCCGGTAGGTGCCGTCGGCCTTGGCCCGCAGCACCCGGTCGACGATCGGCACGATGTACGACAGGCTCTTGCCGGAACCGGTGCCAGTGGTCAGCACGTAGCTGTGCCGGTCCCGGGCGATCTCGATCGCTTCCCGCTGGTGCTGGTGCAGCCGCAGCGGCCGCGCCCCCGGGTCGTCCGGCTGGCGCTTGATCCGGAAGATCCGCTCGTTGTCGGGGTGCAGCAGGCCCTGCTGCACCAGCTCGTCGACCCTGCCGCCGGAGGCGAAGTTGGGATTGAGCGACAGGAACGGTGCCGGCCACTGGTAGCCCAGGGCGGTCAACTCCGCGAGGTGTTCGGCGATCTTCGGGTCGCGGGGGTCGACGAAACTGGACGTGAACTCCTTGTAGTCCTCGATGAGCTTGTCGCGTACATCGAAGACGTCCACCGCTGCTCCCCGGCCCGGCACCACTGACAGTCCGTCGATTCAATCACCGCCCGGGTACGCACGGTAAGTCCCGCCATCTGGTGCATTTCCGACCCGATCATCCGACTCGGCAACGCCACCCGGTTGATCCACTCCAGGTCACCGGTCCGCCGCAGGGCCAGTGTCACTTGTAAGTCGTATGATTTTCCTATGATTACCACAGTCAACCTGCCGGACGATCTGCACGCGCGGCTCAAGCAGATCGCTGAGACCGAGCACCGGTCGGCCAACGCCACCATCGTCGTCGCGATCGAGGAGTACGTCGCGAGGCACAGCAAGCGCTCCAAGGTGCGTGGGTTGGCCGCAGACGTGGCCGAGCGCCACCGCGAACTGCTCGACCGACTGGCCCAGTGACCGTCCACCTCGACGTCGAAGACCTGCTGGAGATCGGCTCGATCGTCTTCGGCACGCCAGTCAAGGTCCGCGACTACGGGCTGCTCGCCTCCGCCGCCGCCCGACCGACCACGATCGTCTTCGGGCAGGAGGCCTACCCCGACCTCGCAGGAAAGGCAGCCAGTCTGCTGCACTCGATCTGCGGCAACCACGCACTCGTCGACGGCAACAAACGCCTGGCGTGGGCCGCCGCGCTGGTCTTCATCAACCTCAACACCGGGACGCCGATCCCGGACGTCGACGTCGACCGCGCTGAGGAATTCATGCTCGCGGTCGCCGACGGCACCCTGCACGAGGTCGATGCGATCGCCGCAGAGCTGCAACGGCTCGGGCTCCTCGATGCACTCAACTCGTGATCGTGAGCGCCAGCAGGCCCTGGTCCAGCCCGATCAGTAGCGTGTCGTCGACGGTGCAGCAGGCCAGCGCTGGATGGAGCACGGGGATCGTGCGTACCGCGCGAGCGGTCGGTGGGTCCCAGACCCGGACGGTGCGGTCGTGGCTGGTCGAGGCGAGCAGGTCACGCCCACCCACCCGGACCAGGCTAAGCCCGGTCACCGGCCCAGTGTGCCCGGTCAGCCAGTGGATCGGCTGACCCAGCTCGGCGTCCCACAACCGGATCGTGTGGTCCGCGCTGGCCGATGCCAGCGCCGGACGGCCGGCGACCACGAGCCCGCAGAGTGCGTTCACCGCGTCCTGATGCCCCTGCTGCGACCAGAGCTGCGTGCCGTCGGTGTCCCAGAGCATGACGGTGCCGCTCTTGTCCGCGGAGGCGAGCAGCTCGCCGGCCGGCCCGGCGACCGTGGCCAGCGTCGTCACCCAGGCCAGGGTCACGTGCCCGAGTAACACCTGGCGCACGTCGCCCGAGTACGGACGCCACAGCCGGACAGTCTGGTCGTCACCGGCAGAGGCCACCAACAGCTCCGCGTCGTGCCGCACCGGGCAGACGGCGGCGACGCGCTCGTAGTGGCCGTTCATCTCCCCCTGCAGTGTCCCGTCCCGCGCGTCCCACAGCTTGACGGCTCGATCATCGCCAGCGGTCAGGATGCGCGGCTCCTCCTCGTCGGGTACGACACACAGCGCATTGACCGGGCCGTCCGACGCCCGGAACTCGCGCAGTTGGGCACCGGTGACCGCGTCCCAGATCCGTACCTGCCCGTCCAGTCCGGCGGATGCGACCAGCCGGCCCTCGGCGCCCGGCACCGGGCACACCGCGGTCACCGCCCCGATCCGGTCGTGCTCGGCGACCGCTCCCGGCGGTCCACCGCCCGGGTCCCACAGTCGCACGGTGCCGTCGTCGCCGGCGGTGGCGAGCATCCGGTTGTTCGCCGTCGGCAGCTCGCAGACCGCCCGGATCCAGCTGGCATGCCCGCGCAAGCTCGGTCGGGGGATCCAGGTCTGCTGCGGGGCGCCGGTCGGCACCTCCCACATCCGGATCAGTCCGTCCTCACCGGTCGAGACCAGCAGACAGCCGTCACTGGTATCGACTGTGCACAGATCGGTCAGCGGACCTCCGGTTCGCAGGACCTGGACGCACGCCCCGGCCACGGGATCCCAGATTCGCACCGTGCCGTCATAGCCCGCCGAGGCGAGCAGGGTACGGCCGGGGGTACGCACCGCGTACAAAGTGTTGACCCAGCCGAGGTGACCGGTGAGGACTCCGGTCGGCTCCCCACCGGTCGCTGGGTCCCACAGCCGCACCGTGCCGTCGTAGCCGGTGGAGGCGAGCAACTGTCGGTCCCCGACAGGAACGTGGGTCACCGCCGTCACCCAGCCGGTGTGCCCGCTCAGCACATGGCCCGGTCTGCCCGTGCCCGGATCCCACAACCGCACCGTCCGGTCGTCACCGGCGGAGGCGAGCAGGTCACCGTCGGGCATTGGGATCGCGCAGATGTTGCGTACCCAGTCGCCGTGGCCACGCAGCTCGTGCCGGCGGTGCCCGGAACGCGGGTCCCACAGGCCGATGGTGCCGTCGTGGCTGGCCGTGGCGAGCAGCACCTCACCGGTGGCGAGGCGCACCGCGCAGACACCGTGGATCGTGTCGTCGTGGCCGGTGAACGTCTGCTCGGCCTGGTTGGTCAGCGGATCCCAGAGTCGCACCGTGCCGTCGTCGCCGGCCGAGGCGAGCAGCCGACGCCCGTCGATGACGATCGCCGCGACGTCGTAGACGGCCTCGGAGTGTCCGTCAAGGATGCTGCGTTCCTGCCGAGGCGGGGTGTGCGCCCAGCCTGCCCGGTACGGGGCGGCCGCCGCCGTGATCCCGTTGTCCAGGCCGTCGAGCCGGTCGACGACGGAGAACAACGCCGCCCGCTCAGCCGGTGCGGCTGCCACCGCCAGCGGGGTCCGTTGCAGGAGCCGGGCACGGGTGACGGCGAGCGGCGCCTCGGCCGCGTCCGCCACCGTGAGCAACCGGTCCAGGTGGGCGTGCAGCAGATAGTCGTCGTCGGTGAGCAGCTCGTCGACTGCGCCGGCGCCGGCCGCGTGCTGCGGCAGCGACCGCAGCAGGTAGTCGAACGCTGTGGCCCATCCGGTAGCTCGCGCGATGGTGGTCCAGTTCGCCAGCAGCCGGGCGTGGTCGTCGCGCCGCGAGGCCTGCGCGTCGCGATCGGCCAGCAGCGCGTCGTTGAGCGCCTGGTGGAACAGCCGGTACGCGGGCTGAGCGCCGCCGCCCGTTTCGACGAGGAAGTTCGCCGCCGAGGTACGCGCGAAGTCCGCGAGTTCCGGCTCGGTGACCGCTCCGCCGAGGGCTTCGATCGCGGACTGCCACAACGGCAGCGGCAGTCCCGGCGTCTCGGCGTACGCCAGGGCGGTCAACGCCAGCCGGGCCGATGTCCGACCGGCGGTCGGCAGCCCGGCCAGGTAGGTGTCCAGGGCGTGCGCCACGGTAGCGGTGAACGACACCTCGTCCGGGTCGATCGCGGTGTTGTCGCGCAGTGCGTGAGCGCGGGCGACCAGGCCAGCGACCAGGAAGTTTCCCTTGGCGAGCGCGGCGATGCGGCGGGCGAGCGGCGCGGCGACGGTCGGATCGGCGTACGGGTTGCCTGGTCGTTCGGCACCGATCAGTTGCAGCGTCGCCTGGGCGTAGTCGGCCAGGTCGGATTCGGCGAAGTACTCGGGCGCGTCCAGGTCGACGAGTTCCGCGTTACCGCCGAAGCGGCTGATCAGGTCACCGTGATCGTCAGAGCGCCGGGTGCCGATCACGATCCGCAGGCCCCGCGGGCCACAGTCACGGGCCAGGGGCATCAGGATGTCGTCGATCACCATGCGCGCCTGCGCCGGGTCGGTCGCCTCGTCGAGCGCATCTAGGATCAGGGTGAACCGGGTCCGCCGGTGGTTCAGCTGGTCACGCACGGCAGGCATCAGATCAGCCGGTACGCCGGGCAGCTCGACGGCGACGGCACGGGCGATCTCGGCGGCGACTTCGAGGGCGGTCTTGCCCTTGACATGAACCGCGCAGGAGACCGCACCGACCGGAGCTCGGACGGCCACGTCGGTGTCGGCCAGCTCCCCGCTGATCTGCTGGTCGGCGGTGGTGACGATCCGCCCGAGTACGGCTGACTTGCCGACCCCCGGCGACCCGGTGACGATCAGCGGCCGGCGGACCGGTTCGGCGCTGTCGATCCAGTCAACGATGCGGCGCAGGGCGGCGGCCCGGCCGCGGAACCGCGCGCCGCCCTCGGTGTCGACCGCGACCCCGCGTGCCCTGGGCAGCCAGTGTCGGCCAGCCTCGCCGTCGGTGGCCAGGGCCCATCCCCAGGCGGCGAGGGCGGCGTCGTCCGCGTCGGCGGCCCGCCAGGCGGACAGGGTCGCCAGCTTCATGTCCGGTAGTTGCTGGTCGGCGTAGTGCAGGGTCACGGCTTGGCCGCCGCCCTGAGCGTCGGCGGTGACAACGACGCCGACCACCGCCTGGTACTCGGATGACCAGACGGCACCGCCGCTGAACCCTTTGCTCAGCTGGGTGGCCGGCGAGGTGTGGATCATGACGCGGCCCCACCCACCGGGCTGGCCGACACTACCTTCGGCATGGCAGCCGCCGACCACGTGCGTCGGGAACCCGTACGTCCAGTAGGTACTTCCCGCCAGCGGCTTGGGGGGCAGACAACGAAGTCGGGCCGGGGTCACCGAGGCCGGCACCCGCTCCACGAGTTCAAGCATGACCAGGTCGACCTTGGCGCCCCGCATTCCGTCGTGCGGGCATCCGCCGATCCGGCGGCGGTCGAACCAGGTGACCTTCTCGGCCAGTGGAAATGAGATCCAGAGGTCGTCGTACAGCTGCCCGTCGTTGCCGAACGCGACATGGTGGCAGGTCAGCACCAGGTTGCTCTCCACAACGACGCCGGTACCGACGGGGGTGTCCTGGTGCTGCCCACGGTGCAGGGCGACCAGCCAGGAGCAGTCGTCGGGTCCTGCGGTCACCAGCCGCTCCGTCCCGGTCAGCGCCGCATCGTGGTGCCGGCGTCCGGCGGCCCACCCGGATACCAGCCGAGGGTGACTTCGAAGTTTCCTTCAGCCGCCGCCTTGGCGACCACCCAGTTGGTCGTGCCGGTCGCCTTGATGCCGAACTTCACCTCGACGGCGTCCGGGGAGACCGCCTTCACCTGGTCCAACAACACGCTGGCGGCGGCGATGGCAGGTGCGGCGGACTCCCGTACCCAGCCAACGACGTCGCCGACCCCGGCCGGCTGAAAACCAACCGGCGGATCAATCTCGACCATCGCTACCGTCTTGTCGTCGACCTGGTAGCGGACCACTTCGGACTGCACCGCACACCTCCGCTGCCCGCCAGAAACGGGCATAAGACCGCAGCCCGCGCTTTGCGGACCGCCACCCGGGTTGCACCGA
The DNA here is from genome assembly GCF_048060315.1 of Micromonospora sp. LOL_013. Taxonomy (NCBI): domain Bacteria; kingdom Bacillati; phylum Actinomycetota; class Actinomycetes; order Micromonosporales; family Micromonosporaceae; genus Micromonospora; species Micromonospora sp. LOL_013. Next base: position 124,603 of record NZ_JBHMIQ010000011.1, on the reverse strand, counting down.
CCAGCCATGCTGCCTCTCACCGACGAGATTTGGCAACGGTTCTATTCATGATCACTTTCCGGCCCCTGCGAACAGGTGTTTCAGGTGACCTCCTGCCCTGCGACATTGAAGATCAACTCATCGCGGAGTGTCAGCTATCTGCGCCGCACGGACGGACCTTGCGCCGATCCGGCGGTATCGGCAGAATCGGCCAGTGCCCAGCCGCCCCCGGCCCAGCACCCATCTTCCCGGCCACCCCGAGCTATTGATCATCGCCATGTCGATGCGACCGCTCACGCCCCTTGAGGAGCACCGCATGTCGGAGAAGGAACTCACCCTCGTCGAGCGGTGCGTACTCATCAACCTGATGGTCAAGGCCGCTCCACTGCAGCAGAGCTACCTGATCAACGTCGCGGGCGTCACCGGGTTCAAAGCGACCCATCGCCGCGCCCTGAAATCCCTCGGGCTGATCGAGGTGACGGAGAAGCCGATCACCCTGCACCTGACCGACAGCGGGTGGCGGGCGGCCAAGGCGGAGTTGAGCAAGGACGAGCCACCGAAGGGTGCCGGCACCGCCGGTGCGACGCTCTACACGGTGCTCGACTTCGTTCGTCGGCTGATCGACCACTCGGGCGTGCCAGCCGACGACCTGTTCCGGATGCAGTTCAAGCCCAACGAAATCGCTTCCACCACTGACCCGGCAGAGCCGGTCGCGACGCCGGCCAACGGCAGCGAAGCGAGCCAGGTCGACGCGGCCACGCGGATCCGGCGGGCGTACCACGAGCTGATCGACAAGCCCGGCGACTACGTCATGCTGGCCGCGCTGCGGGCCGCGCTCGCCGATCTGTCTCGCGACGATCTCGACGCCGCGCTGATCAAGCTCAACCAGGACCCCGACGTTGACCTGATCCCGGAGTCCAACCAGAAGTCACTCACGCCACAAAACCGTGCAGCAGCAGTGAGCATCGGCAACCAGGACAAGCACCTCATTGCCATCTCGTCATGATGACGGAGCAGGAACGGCGCGCCCTCGCCGCGCTCCGGTTCAACTGGGCACCCACCCCGGACGACGTCTGGAAGCCAGCCCCGTTTCACGTCGACGGGCTGCACCACGAAATCGTCCAGCTGGTGATGGAGAGCTTTGCCGAAGCCCACCACACGATCGACTCCAGCCCGGTGGGACTGGCGATCCTCGGGCAACGCGGCACCGGTAAGACGCACCTGCTCGGCGAGGTGCGCCACCGCGTACAGGGAGCCGGAGGCTTCTTTTTCCTGGTAAGCCTGCTGGAGGCTAGCGCCTTCTGGCGCAGCGCGGCGCTGTCGATGATAGATGGTTTCGCTCGGCCGCTGCCCGACGGTACGACCCAGGTGCGCAGCTTCCTTCTCCGGCTGGCAGACAAGATCAAGGCGCCGAGAGCCGTCCGCCGGGCCATCACCGGCGATGGTGAACTCACCCGGCATGCCCTTGATGCCTTTGTTGATCAGATCCGTAAGACCGACCGCCACATCGGCACTGAATGCCAGGACACGGCACGGGCGCTGGTTCTGTTCGCCTCGGACATCGGCACCGCGCAGGATGTCGGCCACGACTTCCTCTGCTCGAACGACGAGGAGGAAGTCGGCGCTCGGACCGACTGGGGTATGCGACGCCACCGGCGGGCTCCCCAGGAAGTGGTTCGCGACACGTCCCGGCTGCTGGCGATGGTTGGCCCGACAGTCGTCGCAGTCGACCAGATAGACCTGCTTGTCGCGCAGTCAGTGAAGTCGACCAGCCTCGAGACCCGTGGTGAGGTCGACTGGCAGGCTTCGCTGCTCCTGGAGCAGGTGGCGACCGGGTTGATGTCGCTACGGGAAACAATGCGTCGCTCGCTGTCAATCGTCTCCTGCCTGCCGCACACCTGGCAGAACATCAAGGAACAGGCCACCGACACCGTGCAGGATCGGTTCCGCGAAGCGGTACGGCTCAAGAAGATTCCGTCGCCGGAGATCGGCCGAGAGCTGGTGGAGAAGCGGTTCGGCCTGGTCTTCGACGAGCTGGGCTTCACCCCGCCGTACCCGACGTGGCCGATTCACCCGTCCGCCTTCGCTGAGGTAATCCAGTTCACGCCGCGCGAACTGCTCCGTCGGATCGACACCCAGGTGCGCTCCTGCCTGGCCGACGGGCAGGTGCGCGAGCTCGCCCACCTGCTGCTCGCGCAGTCCGGAAACGACGGCCCGGCCACGAGGTCCGATGCCGTTTCCACACCCGATCGGTCCGACAAGTCCGAGGTGCAGGGCGCCGCGCAGCCGGTGCCGGCCGAGTCCGACCAGTTCGTCAAGATCGACATCAGCTACGCCGAGTTGATCGAGTCAGCCGAGACCGCAAGCGCGGTGCAGCCGTCCAGCGAGGACCTGAGCGTGCCGGCGCTGCTACAGGCCGGGTTGACCGCGTGGATCGCCGCCCAGGGCGGATCGGCCGCTGAGTTCAGCCTCGACCCGCTGCCGTTCAGCGGCAAGCCGGCTCTGCACGCCCGGTTACGGCGGATGCTCGACGAGGAGACCGAGGACGAAGAGCACTGGTCGTTCCGGGCCGTCTGCGCCCCGCACCACATTGCGGCGCTCAACCGGATCCGCAACGCCATGACCACCGCCGGGTTGACCGAGGGGGTCACCAAGCGGCGACTCTTCCTGCTCCGCAGCGCGGACTGGTCGGCCGGTGCACGTACCCGGGAACTGCTCGACGCGTTCACCAGAGCCGGCGGGCGGACGCTTCCCTTCCCCACCGCGGACATCAGGCGCCTTGCCGCCCTGGAACGGCTGATTCAGCAGTACGGGTTGGAACGGCTGCGGCCATGGTTCGCCACCCGGCAGCCGGCCTCCACCGTCGCCTTCCTACGCGACGCGCTCGATGGCGGTGCCGACGCCGGCAGGTACAGCCATGCTGACAGTCACGACACGACGGCACCAACCGAGCCCGATCCGGCCATGCAACCGGTCGGCCCGCCGGTGCGGGCGGTCGGCCGGGCCTCCGTATCGGTGCGGCCGGCGGCTAGCGGGAACTCGTCCGCTGGTCGAGGGGGGCCCGCCGAGAAGCTGGCGGTGCCGGCCGGGATCGACCCGCCCCAGTTGACGATCGGGTCCGTCGCCGGCCGGGCGGAACCGGTCCGGATGGGCTTGGAGTCACTGCGTCGGCACACGGTGATATTCGCTGGCTCGGGATCCGGCAAGACGGTGCTGATCCGCCGGCTTGTCGAGGAGTGCGCGCTGCGTGGCGTGTCCGCGATCGTGCTGGACCCGAACAACGACCTCGCCCGACTCGGCGATGCCTGGCCGGAGCCGCCGACCGGCTGGGGTCCGGAGGATCCTGATCGGGCTGCCGCTTACCTGGCCGGCACCGACGTGGCCGTCTGGACGCCTGGGCGTCGTGCTGGCCGCCCGCTGAGTTTTCAACCGTTGCCGAACTTCGGTGACGTGCTCGACGACCCCGACGGGTTCCGCGCCGCCGTCGACTCAGCCGTCGCCACGCTCGCGCCACATGCCCGGGTCGACGGCGGCACCGACAAGGCGAGGCTGGGGCGGGCCGTGCTGCGTGAGGCGCTGACCGGGTACGTCCAGAACGGTGGCAGCGACCTGCAGGCGTTCACCGAGCTGTTGAACGATCTACCGGACGGGGTCAGCCAGCTCGACAGCGCGCCGAAGCTGGCAGCAGGCATGGCGCAGCTGCTGAAGGCAGCGTTGATCGAGGATCCGCTGCTCGGCGGTGACGGCACTCCCGTCGACCCGGGCACCTTACTCACGCCGCCGCCGGGGCGACACGCCCGCGTCTCGGTGATCAGCTTCGTCGGACTGCCACACGACCACCAGCGGCAGAGTTTTGTCAACCAGTTACAGCTCGCCCTGTTCACCTGGATCAAGCGAAATCCGGCCGGCGACCGGCCACTCGGCGGACTGTTCGTGATGGATGAGGCCCAGACCCTCGCACCATCCGGCTCGGTCACCGCCTGCACCCAGAGCACCCTCGCGTTGACGTCACAGGCCCGTAAGTACGGGCTCGGTCTGGTCTTCGCGACCCAGGCCCCGAAGGCGCTGCACAATCAGATCCCCGGCAACGCTGCCACCCAGTTCTTCGGCCTGTTGACCGCACCTGTGCAGATCGAGGCGGCCCGTGACGTCGCGCGGGCCAAGGGTACCGACATCCCTGACGTCGGCAAGATGGCTACCGGACAGTTCTACGCAGCGGTGGAGGGCGCGCGGTTCGTCAAGCTGCAGGCGCCGATGTGCCTGAGCCACCACCCGCACAGCCCGTTGACGACCGAGGAGGTCGTACAACGAGCCGCTGAGCACCGGTGACCGTACCGGTGACAACGACGTTGGTTCGCGGCGGAGGACAGGCCACGCCAATCAGCGGCTGCCAATCAGCGGATTGGCAGCCGCTGACGGACTGGCAGCGGGGGTAGCCCCGGCCGGATCGGCCGAGGCTACCTTTGGACGGGACGGATCAGGTGGACGGGTCGGATCAGGCCGGCGAAAGGCCTTCGGCGAAGTCGTACAGGCTCTTGATGTCGTTGTCGAAGTACGGGCCGTCGAACTGACCATTGCCCGGGTTGTCACCGTGGCTGACCACGCTGTTGATGTACCCGTAGCCGGTCGAGTCGTTGTATTCCTGCAGCCAGGGTCCGCCGCTGGAACCGTACGTCATGTTGCAGTACATCCGGATCTGCTGACCGCCGGGGTTCCACGTGGTGCCCTGGCAGTAGTACTGGCTCTCACCGCCGCCCAGGTTGGACGGGTATCCGAGAGCGGTGACATAGACGCTGTAGCTGTAGTTCCAGCGCAGTCCGTGGCCACCGACGGTGTCGACGACCTTGGCGCCGAAGATGCCACCGTTGTTCATGATGGCGATGCCCATGTCCTCGGCGAAGCTTCCGCTGGTGATCCACGCGGTACGGGTGTTCAGGCTGTTCGCCACGAAAGTGCCGTACGGCCGCACGCCGTTGCGGTAACGCGGGACGAACTGCCAGTTGCTGTACCACTGTCCGCCAGGGCCCTGGTGGACACAGTGCCCGGCGGTCATCACCAACCGGCGCTTGCCGCTGGCGACGGTGCTGGCTGAGCAGGAGGCGGTGCCACCGGTGGGGGTGGTGAAGTAGACCTTGCCGACGGCCTGCGACTCGTTGAGCATCAGTCCGACGTCACCGCGGCTGCCGAGGCTCGGCGCGACCGGCGCCACCGCACCCGCCGGCCCGTCGGGCTTGGCGTCGACGATCGTCGATTCGACACCCTTCGCCGACCTCGCGAAGGTCAGGTCGACCGCCGATGCCATCCGCTCCTCGGTCCAGAAGTCGGTGACCTCCTTGGCGATCTTCGCGTTGGTGATCGCCCGGCCATCGAGGGTGCGGGCGACGGTGCTCGTGTTGCCGTCCGACTTGAACGGCGACGACTCCGCCTGGGCCGCCGGCGCGCCGGTGACGACCAGCGCGAGTGCCAGGCCGGCCATCGCCGACCAGCGCAGTGTGGATTTCAAGAGACCCTCCCTTGTCTTGGTACCCATCTGGGCGCTAGCAGCGTATTGGCAAATTTCCATTGATCACAACGCAAGCAGAATGACTGATCACGGACACTCGCGGAACTTGCCGCCTGAGCTGGGTAGATGCAAACCAGAACCGCTGGATCCAAATTTCACCAAACGCTTCGACATCATGTGATCAGAGAGCGCCACAGAGAATCAGAGATTTCACGTCTCATTTATCCCATAGCATCCCGATATACATCCGAAATACAAGCCATATGAGTTTCCGGAGGCAGCGACGAACATTTGTGGCAGGAATCCGACGACGTGTTTCAGAACTGACCGGTAGCAGTCAGAAAAGAGCCCTAGCTAGTTGATCTGATCGACCGGGCCGAGCACGACGGTGCCATCCGACTCGACCCGCCAGCCCGGGTTGCAGGCGACCTCCCAGACCGTGCCGTTCGGGTCGGCGAAGTGCCCGTGGTAGCCGCCGAAGTCGGCCCGCTGGCCCGGGTTGAGGACCGTCCCACCGGCCGCCCGCGCCTCCGCGAGCACCCGGTCGACGTCCTCCGGCGTCGGCACGTTGTGCGCCAGCGTGAACCCGCCCGGCCGGGTCACCACCGCCGCAGCCGGGTCGATGTCGCGGCCGAAGGCGTCCGCGTCAAACAGGCCGAGTATCAGGCCCGGCCCGATCTGAAAGAAGATGATCTCCCCGGGTACGTCGAGCGTCGGACGCCAGCCCAGCCCGTCTCGGTAGAAGTGCCGCGCGGCGGCCAGGTCGGCGGTGGCCACGGTGACGAAGTGAACCTGCTGCCGCACCTGCCGCCTCCCCCGCTTCGACGAACCGGTCCCCAGGCTGTCATGAACAGGACAGCCGCGCGAATCCTGCCAGCCCGGACGGCGCCGGGCGCGACGCAGCAGTCGCTGCTGCTTCTCGATCGCCTCGAAGCCCAGGCCGCGCTGGCCAGCCGCTCGGCGCGGCGGGCCAGCACCCGCAGGTCATGCTCGACGTCACAGGGCCACCGTCACCCAGGGCAGCACCGACCCGAGCACCAGCAGCAGTCCACCGCCGGCCGCCGATCCGGCGGTGAGCAGCCCACGCAGCGGTAGGCGTACCCGGTTGACGAACTTCAGTACGGCGCTCGTCATGACGGCAGCCGGATCAGCAGCGTCACCACCGACGGCAGGCAGCGGGCCGGGCCGGCACCCAGCCGGCGCGGGCCGCTGGACCGCTGTCCCTCCTCCAGCCGCCGTTCATGTTCATGCCGTTGGCACTCCGGTTCGCGCCGGTACGTCTCCTGCTCGGCGCCAGCCCGCTCACCCCACCGGGCACTGCTGGGCTCGGATTCACTCAACGACTGCAACGGCTTGTCCGGATCCATCGGCGTCACCCCCTACCGATCTGGTCACACCCGGGCATCGGCTCACGGTCGCAGTCACGGTCGGGCCCCCCGGCTGGTCGCCCGCTGCCGGAGTATCAGGGTGACCAGGCAGACCAGCAGTCCGGCGGCCGGGCCGACCAGACCTGCGGCGGCGGCCCGTCCGTCCGGCTCCGGCGGCAGCGGACCGACGGCGAACCCGGCCACGCCGTCACCGGCGTACCGCTCGGCGTCGGCCAGCGTCACCCGGTACTCACCTGGGACGAGCGCCATCTCACCGACGCTCCAACCGAGCAACTGCGCCGACCCGGTCGTCACCCGGTGGTCGTAACCGAAGGCCAGCCCGACCAGCACCGGCTCGCCGTCGGCCGTCGTCACCTCTACATCGATCAGCCGGGGCGGGGCGGCGTCGATCAGCCGCTGGACCGCGTCGGGGCGGTCGGCCCCGGCGACGGTTCGGCGCAGCCCTGCCACGGACCCGACAATGGACCGGAGCCGGTCCACCCACCGGCAGGAGGAGAGTCGGGAAGATGGCGTTGCTGAACCTCACGCAACCGGCCGGCCGGCCGGCCGCGGTCACCGTCGGCGACCAGTCGATGTCCGGCGACGACCTACTCGAAGCCGCGACGGCCGTCGCCGGGCAGGTCGCCGACGCCGACACCGTCGCAGTCGACGCCACCGCCAGCCTCGACACGGTCGTCGCGCTCACCGGTTGCCTGCTGGCCGGCACCACGCTGGTCCCCGTACCGCCGGACGCCGGCCCGGTCGAACGCGGCCACATCCTGCGCGACTCCGGGGCCCAACTGCTGCTCGGCCCCGACCCGACGATGCCGGCCGGGGGTGGCTCCGACCGGGGCAGGCCCGGCCAGCGTCTGACCGTCGCTCCAGTCGATCAGCCGGGCCACTCGACCGGCCGGACACCCAACGGGCCCGGGCCGGACACTCCCGCGCTGATCCTCTACACCAGCGGCACCACCGGCGCACCGAAAGGTGTACCGGTCACCAGCGCCAACATCGCCGCCGACCTCGACGCCCTCGCCGAAGCCTGGGCGTGGACGCCGGACGACATCCTGGTCCACGGCCTGCCGCTGTTCCACGTACACGGTCTGGTGCTCGGCGTCATCGGCGCGTTACGCGTCGGCTGCCGGTTGGTGCACACCGGCCGGCCCACCCCTGAGGCGTACGCTGCCGCCGGTGGCACGCTCTACTTCGGCGTACCGACGATCTGGTCCCGGATCTGCGCCGACCGGCCCTCCGCACGGGCGTTACGCGCCGCCCGGCTCCTCGTCTCCGGTTCGGCGGCCCTGCCCGCCCCGGTCTTCCACACGCTCGCCGAGCTCACCGGGCAGGCACCGGTCGAACGGTACGGAATGACCGAAACCTTGATCACGGTCAGCAGCCGCGCCGACGGCGAGCGGCGACCCGGCTGGGTCGGTACGCCGCTCGCCGGTGTACACACCCGGCTGGCCGGTGAGGGTGGCGAGCAGTTGCTGGCGGACGGCGAAACGATTGGCGAACTGCAGGTTCGCGGCCCGATGGTGTTCGACGGCTACCTCGGCGCCGCCGGGCGCGGCGACTTCACCCCGGACGGCTGGTTCCGCACCGGCGACGTCGCGGCGATCGACCGGGTCGGCTGGCACCGTATCGTCGGCCGTGCCTCGACCGATCTGATCAAGAGCGGTGGTTACCGGATCGGTGCCGGCGAGGTGGAGAACGTGCTGCTGACCCATCCGGCGGTACGCGAGGCGGCGGTCATCGGCGCACCCGACGCCGACCTCGGGCAACGGGTCGTCGCGTACGTGGTGGCCGAGGGCGTGTCCCCACAGTCACTGATCGACTTCGTGGCCACCGAACTCTCCGCCCACAAGCGGCCACGCGAAGTGCGCATCGTGGACGACCTGCCACGCAACGCGATGGGTAAGGTGCAGAAGAAGCTGCTGCACGACGACCGCCGGTAACATCCGGCCACTACCGACAGTAACTACACCGACATCAGCCGTTCGGGTGATGTCGAGCGTTCAGGGCCGGTGCCATAAGTTTTCTTTACTTGCGCCTCAAGAAATCATCATTTCTGGCGCTGAAGTTGATTCTTGATTGAACCGCTCCCTAACGTGTGCGTATGGCCTGGGACGACCAGTCGTCCGCTCCCGGTAAACCCCCGCCGGCACCGTCGTGCCCGAGCCTAATACAGAAATCACAGCATGGTGAGCATTCGGAAGGTGTGCACATGGGACAACCGGCTCACAGACGCGCCGCCAGACCCGCGAAGGGCGGACGGGCGCGCCGCGCCGCCATCGCGGTCGCAACACTGTCCGCCTTCGGGGTCCTGATCGCTGTCAGTCAGATCTCCAGTGCTGGAACGGATCGCAAGGCTAGCGAGCAGGTCAACGGACTCGATGTGCTCGGTACCGGATGTGACGACAGCTCGTTGGAGCCGCACGACGGTTTCCAGGTGGGCAGCCGCTGCGTCTCGACAGCGTTCGGCGAGGTCGGTGCGGCAGAGCAGAACCCGACGCTGCTGATCACCGAGTCGCCGGAATCGGTCGGCGTCGGCGAACCGTTCCAACTACGGGTCAGCACCCGCAATCTGGTCCGGGACCGCTTCCTGCCGGCGGCTCAGGGCGGGTACTACGTGGAGTCCGCGCTGCTGACCGGTGACGGGCTGACCCGCGGCCATTTCCACACCGCCTGCCGAATGCTGACCAGTACCACCGAGGCACTCGACCCGGAGCCGGTGCCGGCCTTCTTCGTCGCGACCGAGGACGGTGGCGGCGGTGCCGAGCCGGATGTGGTCACCATCCAGGTGCCCGGGCTGCCCCAGGAGGGGATCGCCCAGTGCGCATCGTGGGCCGGTGACGGATCGCACCGGATCCCGATGATGCAGCGGGCCAACCAGACCCCGGCGATCGACGCCGTCCGTATCGAGGTCCGAGCCGGCGGAGCGGAGGAACCGCCCGCTGAGGAACCACCGGCCGAGGAACCGCCCGCCGAGGAACCGCCCGCCGAGGAACCACCGGCCAACGAACCGCCCGCCGAGGAACCACCGGCCGAGGAACCGCCCGCCAACGAACCGCCCGCCGAGGAACCACCGGCCGAGGAGACACCGGCGCCGGCCAGCCCCGAGGCGGAGATCACCGACGATCCGGCACCGCCGACGCAGGACGCCGAGCCCACGCCGGAGCCGACCGAGCCCGCTGCCGAAGAGGAAAACGAAGCCGACCCGACCCCAGAGCCGACCGCACAGCCGAGCGCGGACCCGAGCCCGACTGCCGCCGCCGGCGGAATCAATGCGCCGGCCGTGGACAACCTCGCAAACGAAGCGGACGCTGACGAGTCAGCCAGTCCGCTGGCACTGACCGGTGCGAACACAATGAACTTCCTGGTCGTCGGCCTGGTGCTGATCGTCGGCGGAGTGATTCTCGTCCACCTGACCCAACGTCGCCGCTATCCGAACCGGGAGCGCTGACGGTCAACAAGCCCACACCGCACAGCTGTGCCCACCACGCTCGACCGCGCGGTGGGCACAGCTGTGCCGCCCCCAGATCGTCGTCCGGCGCACGGCTCAGGCGCTGGCCTGGACCGTCAGCTGGTAGTCGTCGATCAACCCGGTCAGTACGCTCACGCCTGCCTGGTCGGCCACCTGCCAGACCACGGACACTACCTAGTTCCCCTGGCCTACCCGCCGGCAGGCCTGGGTGGCGTTGGACTGCCCGATGTCCGTAGTGAACACCAGACTGCCCGATCGTTGCGCAGCTGCGTGCGCGACTCGGCGCACAGCCCGCAGAACCCAAGCCGGCCGCGCTGGTGTTCGCCACGCGGGACGGCAGCCCACTCAGGCGGTCGAACCTTCGTCGACAGGTCCGGCGTCCAGCGTCGAATTGCTGGCCAAGTTCGCGACCGAGCGGGAAGCCGTCGACCAGGTCGCGCTCAAGGCCGCTGGCGGGCTCCGCTTCCACGACCTGCGGCACTCGTATGCCACGTGGCTCATCAGCGACGGGGTACCGGTCGACGCCCGTTCAGCGGGTGATGGGGCACGAACGCGCGTCAACGACTCTCAACCTCTACGTGCACCCGTCTGCCGACCACGACGACGTACGGGACGTGTTCGGCGACTTCTGCTGACGATTCGCTGATTCTGGTTCATGGCCCGGCTGGTCAGCGTGACCAAGGTCGATGCCCTGGCACACTGACCAGCCAAAACGTGGGTGGAGCCAAGGGGACTCGAACCCCTAACCCCTGCCTTGCAAAGGCAGTGCTCTGCCAGTTGAGCTATGGCCCCGAGCGGTCCCGCGCCAACGGTGCCGACCGCCGTCGGGGGACCGGAGTCGGATCAGCGAAGGTCAGGAGCGGTGGTCGCCTCGTGCCAGAGGGCACGCTCGTCGCTGGTCTCCTTGACCTTCTTGGCGATCAGCGCGGCTACGCCGATGACCCCGGCGATGATGAGGAGCTTCTTGACCATGGGGCGTGTCCCCTTACGCTCGACTGTCGTGGAGTGGGGCTAGCTGGAATCGAACCAGCGACCTCAGAGTTATCAGCTCTGCGCTCTAACCGACTGAGCTATAGCCCCGTACGCGACGAGCAAGGTTACCGCACCCGTGCCCTACACCCCAACTCGGGGCGAAAGCCACCGGCGTCCCGGCGAACGGAGCGCCGGACCATGGGGAGACTACCGGATCGCGGACGGCCGGGGCCAATGGGTATCGACCCGCCCGGCCGTCCTCCACTTCCCTGCGTGGGCCAGGTCAGTCCCGCTCGGCCAGAGTCAGTTCGATCCCGCCGACCAGGTCGGCGCAGACGTTGTAGATGAACGCGCCGAGCGTCGCCAGCGCGGTGTAGAGCACCACGTTGATCAGCCCGAACAACGCCGCCGTGCCGATCACGCCCTGGGCGGTGATCCGCAGGCTCGGACCGTCCCCGGCTCCGGTGCCGATCAGGTCACCGAGGCTGGCGTTGACACTCTGGAACACGCCCATCGCGTCGAGCGCCAGGTAGAGCACCGAGGTCGCGACGATCACCACGATGAACAGCACCAGCGAGACCGCGAACGAGAACTTCATGACCGACCAGGGGTCGATCCGCTTCAGGTTCAGTCGAGCACGACGAGGCCCTCGCGAGGCAGCCGAGCTGACCCCGGGTCGCGCGGTCCGGGCACCGTCCGGGCCGACTCGCGCCGCGCCGGCGCCGGCACCACCGATCGTGCGTACGGTCGGCGAACCCAGCCCGGTCCGCGAGCCGGGGGTGGCCGTTCCCACCCGGGCCGTGCCGCCGATGGTGCCGAACTGCCCGGTGGGTCCGAGCCCACCGCCCGGTCGGGTGCCACTTGCCGCAGTGGCGCCGAGCGCTCCACCGGTGAATCCGCTGCCGGAGCTGGCCGGCGGAGCGGATGAAACAGGAGGTGCCGACGTCACAGGAGGTGCCGATCTTCCGGAAGAGGCGGAGCTGCCGCCGAGCTGAGTGGCGCTGTCGCCGGTGCCGCCGGCGCGGGTCGAACCGTCGACGGAGTCGCCGGTGTCACCGGCTGAGTCGTCGGCAGGTCTGTCGGGCGGGGGAGGCATCCCTGGCGCCCGGGTGAACTTGGGCGACGGCGAATCACCGGGCACGCTGGCCCGGCCGACAGCGGCGCGGCCGGTGGCCGTTGATGTGCCTCCGGCGGCGGATTCCTCGTCGACCGGAGCCGCCGAGGATCCTGTGCCCCCCGACTTCGCCTGGGTCTCCGTCATCAACTAGTCCTGTTCGTCAGGCTCGTCGGCATTGCGAGCAATGGCCACGATGGTCACGCCGTCTGGGAGGTCCATGAGCTTGACCCCCATTGTGTTCCGGTCCCGGGTACGTCGTACAGGCTTCACCGGGGTCCGGATCACGCCACCGTTGCTGGTGATCGCGAAGAGTTCGTCGCCCGGACTGATGACGACCGCGCCGACGAGACCACCGCGGCGCTCGGTGATCTTTGCAGTCAGCACGCCCTTGCCTCCCCGGCCCTGCACCGGATACTCCTCGATCGGGGTACGTTTCGCGTACCCGCCGTTGGTGGCGACCAAAACATCCAGGTCCATCCCCTCTCGGACGACCGCCATGGCGAGCAGCTCGTCGGTGTCGGTGAACCGCATCCCGATCACCCCCGACGTGGCCCGGCCCATCGGGCGCAGCGCCTCGTCGGTCGCGGTGAACCGAATCGCCTGGGCGTTCTTGGAGACCAGCAGCAGGTCGTCGGCCCCGCCGGCGAGAGCCGCTCCGACCAGTTCGTCGGCGTCCCGCAGGTTGATGCCGATGATGCCACCGGACCGGTTCGAGTCGAACTCCTCCAGCCGGGTCTTCTTGACTAGGCCGTTGCGGGTCGCCAGCACCAGGTAGGGCGCCACCTGGTAGTTCGGGATCCGGATGACCTGGGCGATGTGTTCGTCCGGCTGGAAGGCCAGCAGGTTGGCCACGTGCTGCCCCCGGGCGGTACGCGACGCCTCCGGCAACTCGTACGCCTTCGCCCGGTAGACCCGGCCCTTGTTGGTGAAGAACAGCATCCAGTCATGGGTGGACGCAATGAAGAAGTGGCTGACGATGTCGTCCTGGCGCAGCGTCGCACCGCTGACGCCCTTGCCGCCCCGGCGCTGCGAGCGGTAGAGGTCGACCTTGGTCCGCTTGGCGTACCCGGTGCGGGTGATGGTGACCACCACGTCCTCGCGGGCGATCAGGTCCTCCATCGAGACCTCGCCGTCGAACGGCACGATCTTCGTCCGCCGCTCGTCGCCCCACTTGGCGACGATTTCGCCGAGCTCCTCCGAGACGATCCGCCGCTGCCGCTCGGGCTTGGCCAGGATGTCCTTGAGGTCGGTGATCTCCAGCTCGATCCGGGCCAGCTCGTCGATGATCTTCTGCCGTTCGAGGGCCGCCAACCGGCGCAGCTGCATGTCCAGGATCGCGGTGGCCTGGATCTCGTCGACGTCGAGCAGCCGCATCAGGCCCTGCCGGGAGTCCTCGACCGTCGGCGACCGCCGGATCAGGGCAATTACCTCGTCGAGCATGTCCAGCGCCTTGACCAGACCGCGCAGGATGTGCGCCCGCTCCTCGGCCTTGCGCAGCCGGTACGCGGTGCGCCGCCGGATCACGTCGATCTGGTGCTCGACGTAGAACCGGATGAACTGCGCCAGGTTCAGCGTGCGTGGCACCCCGTCGACCAGGGCCAGCATGTTGGCGCCGAACGTCTCCTGCAGCTGGGTGTGCTTGTAGAGGTTGTTGAGCACCACCTTGGCGACGGCGTCGCGCTTGAGCACCAGCACCAGCCGCATGCCGGTACGCCCGGACGATTCGTCGCGGATGTCGGCGATCCCGCCGATCTTGCCTTCCTTGATCAGCTCGGCGACTCGCTCGGCAAGGTTGTCCGGGTTGACCTGGTACGGCAGCTCGGTGACGACCAGCGACGTCCGGCCCTTCTTGTCCTCCTCGACCTCGACCACGGCGCGCATCCGGATCGACCCGCGACCGGTGCGGTAGGCGTCCTGGATCGGGGTGGTGCCGACGATCAGACCGGCGGTCGGGAAATCCGGACCCTTGACGATCTCGATCAGTGCGTCGAGCGTGGTGGCCTCGTCGACCTCCGGATTTTCCAGGCACCACTGCACCGCCGCCGCGATCTCTCGCAGGTTGTGCGGCGGGATCTTGGTGGCCATGCCGACCGCGATGCCCTCGGAGCCGTTGATCAGCAGGTTGGGGATCCGGGCCGGCAGGATCACCGGTTCCTTGGCCCGCCCGTCGTAGTTGTCCTGGAAGTCGACGGTGTCCTCGTCGATGTCCCGCAGCATCTCCATCGCCAACGGGTCGAGCTTGCACTCTGTGTAGCGCATCGCGGCTGCCGGATCGTTGCCCGGGGAGCCGAAGTTGCCGTTGCCGTCGACCAGCGGGTACCGCAGCGACCAGGGCTGCGCCATCCGGACCAGCGCGTCGTAGATGGCCGAGTCGCCGTGCGGGTGGAACTGGCCCATCACGTCGCCGACGACCCGGGAGCACTTGACGTAGCCCCGGTCCGGCCGGTAGCCCGAGTCGAACATGGCGTAGAGGATCTTGCGGTGTACGGGCTTGAGCCCGTCCCGTACGTCCGGCAGCGCCCGCCCGACGATCACGCTCATCGCGTAGTCGAGGTACGAGCGCTGCATCTCGACTTCCAGCCCGACCGGCTCGATGCGGTCGTGGCGGGCGACCGCCGCCGCAGCGGCTGCCACGGGATCCGGCTCGCTGCCAAAGGACTCGGGAGTATCCGTCACAGTTAACCCTTATCAACCTTTAAACCGTCGTACCGTGCTGGACAACGGCTGTGGAAGCTGGCGAAGTTGCTGATGACGCGGCCGGGCCGGCACCGGTTCGGGGGTCGCCCGGCCGCGCGGGGCGCTAGATGTCCAGGAAGCGGACGTCCTTGGCGTTGCGCTGGATGAAGGAGCGCCTCGCCTCGACGTCCTCACCCATCAGAACGCTGAACAACTCGTCGGCGGTTGCGGCGTCGTCCAGAGTCACCTGACGCAGCGTACGCGTCGCCGGGTTCATCGTCGTCTCCCACAGCTCGGGGTAGTTCATCTCGCCCAGGCCCTTGAAGCGCTGGATGTCGTCCGGCTTGGCGTTCGGCTTCTTCTGCTGGCGCAGCACGATCAGTCCGTCGCGCTCCCGGTCGGAGTACGCGTACTGCGCGTCGTCGCCCTTCCGGTTCCACTTGATCTTGTACAGCGGCGGGGCGGCGAGGTAGACGTGGCCCAACTCGACCAACGGACGCATGAACCGGAACAGCAGGGTCAGCAGGAGCGTCTGGATGTGCTGGCCGTCCACGTCCGCGTCGGCCATCAACACGATCTTGTGGTAGCGCAGCTTCTCGATGTCGAAGTCGTCGTGGATGCCGGTGCCCAGCGCGGTGATCAGCGCTTGGACCTCGTTGTTCTTCAGCACCCGGTCGATCCGGGCCTTCTCCACGTTGAGGATCTTGCCCCGGATCGGCAGGATCGCCTGGGTACGCGGATCCCGCCCCTGCTTGGCCGAGCCGCCGGCCGAGTCGCCCTCGACGATGAAGACCTCCGACTCGCGCGGATCGGTGGACTGGCAGTCGGCCAGCTTGCCCGGCATCGACCCGGACTCCAGCAACGACTTGCGCCGGGCCAGCTTGCGGGCCTGCTGAGCGGCGATCCGGGCGCGGGCCGCCTGGGTGGCCTTCGTGATGATCATTTTGCCTTCGGCCGGGTTACGGTCCAGCCAGTCGACGAGCCACTCGTTGCAGACCCGCTGCACGAAGCTCTTCACCGGGGTGTTGCCCAGCTTGGTCTTGGTCTGGCCCTCGAACTGCGGGTTGGCCAGCTTGACCGAGATGATCGCGGCAAGCCCTTCCCGGATGTCCTCGCCGGAGAGCTTCTCGTCACCCTTGAGCAGCTTCTTGTCCATGGCGTACTTGTTGACCACGCTGGTCAACGCGGATCGGAAGCCCTCCTCGTGGGTGCCGCCCTCGTGGGTGTTGATGGTGTTGGCGAAGGTGTAGACCGACTCACCGTATGATTCGTTCCACTGCATGGCGAGCTCGACCGACATGCCCTCCTCCTCCGCGCCGAACTCGACCACGCTCTTATGGATCGGGTTCTTCGAGGCGTTGAGGTGGCGGACAAAGTCCGAAATGCCACCCTTGTAGCAGAAAGTCACCTCACGGTGCTTCCCGTCTTCATCAGCCACCCGCTCGTCCCGCAGCTGAATGGTCAGCCCACGATTGAGGAAGGCCATCTCCTGCAACCGGCGGTAGATCGTCTCGAACGCGTACTCGGTGGTTTCGAAGATCGACGGATCCGGCCAGAAGGCGACCGCGGACCCGGTCCGGTTCGTCGCCTCGCCCTTGTCCAGCGGCGTCGGTTTCGAGTTGGCGTACTGCTGCCGCCAGACGTGGCCGTCCTTGTGGATCTCGACCTCCATCTTCACGGACAGCGCGTTGACCACCGAGACACCGACCCCGTGCAGACCGCCGGAGACCGCGTACGCCTTACCGTCGAACTTGCCGCCGGCGTGCAGCACGGTCAGGGCGACCTCGACACCCGGCTTCTTCAGCTTGGGATGCAGGTCCACCGGGAAACCGCGGCCGTTGTCAGTGACCCGCACCCCGCCGTCGGCGAGCAGCACCACCTCGATGGTGTCGCAGTGCCCGGCCAGCGCCTCGTCGACCGCGTTGTCCACGACCTCCCAGACCAGGTGGTGCAGGCCGCGCTCACCGGTCGACCCGATGTACATGCCCGGTCGCTTGCGGACCGCCTCGAGACCCTCCAGCACGGTGATCGACTCGGCGCCGTACTCCTGGTTGTTCTGCGCTGACACCCTCAGCCACTTTCTCGCACCTCTGGGCCGCGACGGCACAGGGACGCGGGGTTCGGCGAATCTTCCGACGGCGGACGGACGCGAACCGGCACCATGGCCGACAACCCGCATTTTCCGGGTGGATCGCCGACGGGTGGCGAAACGCGCCGTACGCCGCAGCAGACCCGCGGATCACGAACGGCTGGGCCCCGTACGGTCTGGCGATCACGGCTGCCGGTGGTCACCTCGTCGGTGATCCTGCCAGGCGGGCTCCGGATCGTCGCGCCGCGCGGGTCTCCCTCGTCTCTGTCTCCGATCCTACTGTGCCGAGCCGACATAACCGGGACGCGGCACCCCCGTAAAGCGGCTGAGAGGTTCGTAGCCGGCCGCACCCCACCCACCGCGACCACCCCCACACGCATCAGATCCGTCATTCGGACGGCCACGGGGCACCGCAACGTCGGTCCGGCGGCCCGCTGGGCCACCTGAAGGTGAAACGACTACCCGGATGCCGCTACAGTGCCGCTACCGCACAGGCTCGCACCGGACAGCAGCATCTCGGATGCGCACCCGGCCCGGGCCACCAGCTGGAGAAGGGTGACGCTTGCGATGGGGCTGGACAACGTCGCGGTGCAATGGCCACGGGTCGGCGAATTCTACGAACCGGTCGCACCGGCCGAGTTCGTCGACTTCGACAAACTGGCGGAGCAGGCCGACGTCGCGGCGCCGACCGCCGCGCTCGCCGGTTACATCGCGAAGACCGGCAGTGTCCGGGCCACCGCCTACACCGAGCTGGTGGACCTGCTGCTGGGGCTGACCGGAGTGCTGTACGCCACCGAGGCAGCCGCCGAGGACGAGGACCCGGTGATCGACCCGGACGGCTGTGCCTGGATCGCCGGCGGCCTGGAGCGGTTCGTCGACGGCCATGACCGGTACGGCGACACCGTCACCTTCGACACGGTCGGAGCGGTGCTGCGCGACGCCCTCGCCGGGGCCCGGCTCGCCGAACAGCAGCTGCGCTGGCTGGCCAGCCGGCTCGACGCGCTACGCGACGACGCCGGTGACGCGCCGCAGTGGAGCTTCCCCCGGTCGGAGCTGGCGGCGCTGTCCCGCTTCTACCGCCGCTGCGCCGACCGCGGCTTCGCCGTCTACGCCGACGCAGAAGCCTGATTTCGGGCGGCCGGCGTCTTCCGGGCGACCGGCGTCGGCCAGGGAGCGGACCGGCCGGATGGGATCAACCGTACGTGTCCCGCGGGCCACGACCGCGGACCCGCCGCGGACCCTTCGACCAGGACGGCGCGGCCGGGCCGTGGATGTGCAGTTTCGTCACCACGTTGTGCCCGACCTCAGCGGCGATCTGGCGCAGCAACGAGCGGGCGAGCAGACGTAGCTGGGTCGCCCACGCGGTCGACTCCGCCTCGACCGTCAACTCGCCGTTCTCCAACTTGACCGGGCGGCTGTGCTTGGCCACCTCCGGCCCGACCACCCGTTCCCAGGCACCGAAGACGGTCGCCTCGGCAGCCGGCCGTTGCCAGCCGCGCGCCTTGACCAGCCGGGCCAGCACGTCGCCGAACAGCTGGGGATCACGGGGGTCCGGCCCCGGACCCGAGTAGCCGCGCAGTCGTCGGCTGCCCGACCCGGCTCCCCCCGCGTCACTGCCGCCACCGGTCCGGCGGCGGGGCCGATTCGCCCCCCGACGGGCGCGGGCCGCGTCAAGCACCGCCCTGGCCAACTGCGGGCCGGTGGACGGCGGTGGCAGGATCGGTGGCTGGTTGGCAGCCTGCGCCGACTCACCGTGCTGCGGCTCATCCGACATGGCGTACCTCCCCGCGGCTGACCTCGAAGCGTGCCCCGCGCAACGCTACCGGGACGTCCTCGGCCACCGCGCAGGTCACCAGCAGTTGGCTGGCCCCGGCGACCAACTCGGCGAGCCGTTCCCGGCGGCCGCTGTCCAGTTCGGCGAACACGTCGTCGAGGACCAGGACCGGCTCGATGCCTTCCGCGCGGAGCAGGTCGTACGCGGCCAGCCGCAGCGCCAGCGCGCAGGACCAGGATTCGCCGTGGCTGGCGTACCCCTTCACCGGCAGGCTGCCGATCGTCAGATGCAGGTCGTCGCGGTGCGGACCGACCAGGGTGACGCCACGGTCGACCTCACTGCGGCGGGCCTCGCCCAGCGCGGCCAGCAGCGCTGACTCCAGCATGGACCGGTCCGCCGCCGGCGGAACCGTCCCGGCATCCGGCAGCTCGATCGACGGCCGGTAGCTGATGCCGGCCGCTGCGCTGGTGGCCGCCACCGCGTCGTACGCCTTGGCCACGTGCGGGGCAAGCGCGGTGACCAGCTCCAACCGGCCGGCAAGCAGCTCGGCTCCGTGCCGGGCCAGATGGGCGTCCCAGACACTTAGCGTGCTCAGGTCGCCGCCCCGGTCACCACCGGTCTTGCGGGCCAGGTACGCGCTGCGCAGCAGCGCGTTGCGCTGCTTGACCACCCGGTCGTAGTCGGCCCGCACGCCGGCGAACCGGGGCAGCCGGGTGACCAGCAGCTCGTCCAGGTAGCGGCGGCGTTCGGCCGGGTCGCCCCGGACGATCTCCAGATCCTCGGGGGCGAACAGCACCAGCCGCAGCGCACCGATCACCTCCCGTGCCCGGCGGGTCGGCGACCGGCCCAGCCTGGCCCGATTGGCCCGACCCGGCACGATCTCCAGTTCGACCAGCAGCTCCCGTTGGTCGTGCACGACCAGGCAGCGGATGATCGCCGAGTCGGCGCCGACCCGGACCAGCGGCGCGTCGGTGGCGACCCGGTGGCTACCCAGCGTCGCCAGGTAGCCGAGCGCCTCGACGAGGTTGGTCTTGCCGACCCCGTTCGGCCCGACCAGCACGCTGCCACCCGGTTCGAAGGTGAGCTCGACCCGCTGGTACGAGCGGAAGTCGATCAGTTCGAGACGGCGAACGTACACGGAGGTCAGGGGCTGGACTGCACGGCGTGCCCGCCGAACTGGTTGCGCAGGGCGGCGACCGCCTTCATCGCCGGAGAGTCGTCCTGCCGCGAGGTGAACCGGGCGAACAGCGACGCCGCGATCACGTTCAACGGCACCCCGAGCCGGATCGCCTCGTCGACCGTCCAGCGCCCTTCGCCGGTGTCCTCGGCGTACCCGCGCAGCGCCGCCAGTTGGGGGTCCTCGTCGAGCGCGGCGTCCAGCAGATCCAGCAGCCAGGACCGGACCACGGTGCCGTCCCGCCAGGACTTGATCACCCCGGGCACGTCGGTGATCAGCTCGCTCTGCAGCATCAGCTCGTAGCCCTCGGCGTAGGCGTGCATCAACGCGTACTCCACGCCGTTGTGGACCATCTTCGCGTAGTGTCCGGCACCGACCGGGCCGGCGTGCACGAAGCCGTGCTTCGCCGGCGGCTTGAGCGTCTCGAAGATCGGCATCATCCGCTGGACGTGCTCGGCGTCGCCGCCGACCATCAGCCCGTACCCAGCCTGCCGGCCCCACACCCCGCCGGACACCCCGACGTCGAGGTAGCCGACGCCGTGCTCGGCCAGCCGGGCCGCGCGCGGCCCGTCGTCGCTGAACCGCGAGTTGCCGCCGTCGATCACCAGATCGCCGGCGTCGAGCAGGCCGCACAGCTCGTCGACGACCGACGACGTCACCTGGGCCGGGACCATCATCCAGACGGCCCGCGGAGCGGCGAGCCGGTCGACCAGCTCGGCGAGGCTGGCGACGTCGCTGACCGCCGGGTCCCGGTCATAGCCGTACGCCTGGTGACCGGCGTCGCGTAGCCGGTCCCGCATGTTGCCGCCCATCCGGCCCAGGCCGATGATGCCCAACTGCACGGTGTGCCCCCTTCGTCGCTGCCCGATCGTCGCCCACCGGGTGTCCCGGTGTTACCGGGTTACCCGGATCGGCATGATCAAATAGCGGTAGCCGGGGATGATCTGATCGTCCTCACCGGCCGGCGAGATCACTGCGGGCTTGAACGCGTCGACGAAAGTGAACACCGCCGTGGCCGAGCCGAGGTTCTGCAGGCCGTCGATCAGGTACTGCGGATTGAACCCGATGGTCAGCGGCTCACCGGTGAACGCGGCCTCCATCGCCTCGCTGGCCCGCGCCTCCTCGGTGTTGCCGGCCTCCACGACGAGCCCGTCCGCGCTGAAACTGAGCAGCACCGGGGTGGTGCGCTCGGCGACCAGGGCGACCCGGCGTACCACCTCGACGAGAGTACTCACGCCCACCCGGGCCTCGGCGTTGTGGCTGCTCGGGAAGAGCGACCGGACCGGCGGGTAGTTGGCACCGTCCAGCAGCCGGCTGGTGGTCCGGCGGGTGCCGCCGGCAAACCCGATCATGCCTTCGCCGGCCCCGCCGTGTGCCAACGCGATGGTGACCTCGCCGCCGATCGGACCGAGCGTCTTGGCTGTGTCGGCGAGGGTACGGGCGGGCACCAGCGCGTTCAGGCTGATCTCCGGATCGTCCGGCTGCCAGTCGATCTCCCGGATGGCCAGCCGGTACCGGTCGGTGGCGAGCATGGCGAGCCGGGTGCCCTCGAGTTCGACCCGGACCCCGGTCATCATCGGCAGCGTCTCGTCACGGCCGGCGGCCACCGCGACCTGGGCGACCGCGGCGGCGAACGTCGGGGCGTCGACCCGGCCGGCGCTGGCCGGCATTTCGGGCAGGGTCGGATAGTCCTCCACCGGCATGGTCGGCAGGGTGAACCGGGCGCTGCCGCAGACCAGCTCCAGATGCGCACCGACCGCCGCGATGTCGACCGGCTTGGCCGGCAGCGACTTGGTGATCTCGGCGAGCAGCCGACCGGAGACCAGGGCCGAGCCGTCCGCGTCGCCCTGCACGTCGACGGTCACCTGGCTGGAGACCTCGTAGTCGAATCCTGAGACCTGCAGGGAACCGTCGGTGACCCGGAGCATCGCGCCGGCCAGCACCGGCACCGACGGCCGGTTCGGCAGGCTCTTGGCCGTCCAGGCCACCGCGTCGGCGAGCGCATCGCGCTCCACCCGGAACTTCATCCCATGCCTCCGCACTTCATGCCGTGCCTCCGCGTCGACTCGATCGAACGATCTTTGGTGGTGCCGGACCGAGGCGGTCCCTGGGCGGCTCGACCGTCATCGGTCGACGGACCTCACCGAACGATAGGCCAGACCGCCGGGCCCGTGCGTCCGGCCCCGGACTTCTGCCGGTCGACCGGACCGGCAGGTGCAGCGGGTCGGCTGCATCCACACCTATCCCCAACGCCGGTGATTGGTTTTTGTT
This sequence comes from Micromonospora sp. LOL_013, assembly GCF_048060315.1. Lineage (NCBI taxonomy): Bacteria > Bacillati > Actinomycetota > Actinomycetes > Micromonosporales > Micromonosporaceae > Micromonospora > Micromonospora sp. LOL_013. The sequence goes on along the minus strand of NZ_JBHMIQ010000011.1, from coordinate 102,194 downwards.
GTCTAGAAGATAAATCTCATCGTCTTCGTCGGGGCTGTGCACTCTGTGGATATCTCGCGTTTACGCAGGTCAGATTGGTTCGATGGCGGTGGATTACCTGTGGAGAGGGCTGGGTACAACCGGGGTCGTTATCCACAGGCTGCCCGGCCGTCCACAGCCGTGCCGAGTTATCCACCGGTTGTCCACCGGTTATCCCGAGGGTTCGTCCCCAGCTGTGGACAAGCTGCCGGCACCATGCCGGTCCGTCGTCCCCAGAACCTTCAACAGGATCCCCACAGGCACGGGTAGACCTGTGGACAGTTTGTGACTGTGAGTCATTGTCCACAGCGGTTTCCCCAGGAGTTGTCCACAGCCTGTGGACAACCGGTCGGCAGAATCCAGGCGCCATCCACCGCCGGGCGGCGGCGGTGGAAAACCTGTGGATGAACCTGTGCGTGATTCGCCGGATCAACCGGTGGACGGCGCCGCCGGCAGGCGGCGGGGCGTCAGGCGATCTGCTTGATCCGGTTGGTCAGCTCGGCGATCTGGTTGTAGAGGGACCGGCGTTCCGCCATCTGCTGTCGGATCTTGCGGTCGGCGTGCATCACTGTGGTGTGGTCCCGGCCACCGAACGCCTGTCCGATCCGGGGTAGCGACAGGTCGGTCAGCTCGCGACACAGGTACATGGCGACCTGGCGGGCGTTGACCAGCACCCGGGAGCGTGAGTTACCGCGCAGGTCCTCCAGGCTGACCCCGAAGTAGTCGGCGGTGGCCACCATGATCTGGTCGGCGGTGATCTCCGGGCCGGCGCCGTCCGGGATGAAGTCCCGCAGGACCTCCTCGGCCAGGCTCAGCTCGACCGGTGACCGGGTGAGACTGGCGAATGCGGTGACCCGGATCAACGCGCCCTCCAGCTCCCGGATCGAGTTGGCGATCCGGGACGCGATGAACTCCAGCACGTCCGGCGGCGCGTACAGCCGCTCCTGGGCCGCCTTCTTCTGCAGGATGGCGATCCGGGTCTCCAGGTCGGGCGGCTGGATGTCGGCGAGCAACCCCCACTCGAAGCGGGTCCGCAGCCGATCCTCGAGGGTGGCCAGCTGTTTGGGCGACCGGTCCGAGGTGATCACGATCTGCTTGTTCGCGTTGTGCAGCGTGTTGAAGGTGTGGAAAAACTCCTCCTGGGTCCGCTCCCGGTTCTCCAGGAACTGGATGTCGTCGATCAGGAGGATGTCCACGTCACGGTAGCGGCGCTGGAAGGCGCTGGTCTTGTCATCACGCAGCGAGTTGATGAAGTCGTTGGTGAACTCTTCGGTCGACACGTACCGCACCGACCGGGCGTGTCCGAGGGTGGTGGCGTAGTGACCGATGGCATGCAGCAGGTGGGTCTTGCCCAACCCCGAGCTGCCGTAGATGAACAGCGGGTTGTACGCCTTCGCCGGTGACTCGGCCACCGCGACCGACGCGGCGTGCGCGAACCGGTTCGAGGAGCCGATGACGAACGTCTCGAACATGTACTTCGGGTTGAGCCGGTTCCCGCCGGTGTCCACCCCCGGTCCGGTCAGCCGGCGGTCGTCCCGGCCGGTGCCGCGGTGGTCCAGCCCACCCCGCCCCGGGCCGCTGTCGGGCGGGCTGGTCGGCAGGCTGTCGCCGACGCCGCCGTACCGTTGGTCCGGTGGGCGGTAGCCGGTCGGCGGCCGGGCCGGGCGTTGCTGCGTCGGCGGTTCGAGGTCGTGGTCGAGCCGTTGCGGACCTGGCGGTCCGGCGGCGTAGTCGTCACCGAAGAGCGCGCCCTGGTCGCCGGTCCGGGCCGCCGGCACCACCGGCAGCCGGCTGGTGGCGCCGTCCAGTGCCTCGGGTACGCCGACGCGGTGCTCCGGCGCACGGGGTCCGTCGGCTGTGTCCGGCCCGCCGCTGATCGGCTCCGGCGCCTCGGGTCCGGCGATGCCCTCGCGGTCCCAGCGGTGGTTGTCGGTGTCGCGGTGGTCCGGTCCGGGCGGGGGCGGGCCCAGCCGTGGGTCGGGCTCGTCCGGGTGGTGCAGCCGGGTCTCGACGGTCGCGGTGCCGTACACCGTGCCGACCGGTCGACCCTGACCGTCCTCCGGCGGACGGACGGTGACCGCCACCTGGATCGGTCGACCGAGCCGCCGCGACAGCGCCTCGGTGATCGCCGGGCGCAGTCGCGATTCGATGACGTCGCGGGTGAACGCGTCGGGTACGGACAACAGCGCGGTGTCCTCGACGATGGCGCGCAGCCGGGTGAGCCGCAGATAGGCCCGCTGCTGGGCGGAGACGATCTCGTCCGCCAGCTCGTCCGTGGTCGCCAACCAGACCGCGCCGAGGTCTATCGTCTCGGCCACCGTAGCGCCACCCCCATCGCATCCGAGTACCCGGCCGCCGGCACTGTCTCTGTGTCGGCCGCCGGTCGGGATCGGTCCCGCTCTCGAACAGGTACGACGAGCCATGCTGCGGGCCGCTGAACTGACCGTCATCCACAAGTTATCCACAACCTGTGTGTACTGCTGACTGCGGCTCCCCGTCGTCCGCCGAACCTGCCCCCTGCCGGCTCGGCGCCCGGTGTCGATCACCGTCGCGGGCGACCGGCCCGGCTGCCTGGTTCGTACCGATGAAGCGGTGCCAGGTGCTGTCTGATGCTTGACCGGCAATCGGGCACGCTAACAGCGTTGTCCACAACCGTTCAACCGGCGGTCGCCGGTCCCCGTTGTCGGTTTCGGTGAAAACCGTGCAGCGGCACAGGCCGCGTCGCTCCACGGTCCGATCACCGGCGGTGGCCGGCGGCGGGCCAGCCGTGGGCGCTGGTCCCCTCTGATAAGCTAGTCGGGTGCGTTGTGCCCTTACGGCGCACTGGCGCAGACCTGCACCGTCGGCCTGACCAACGGGCCGGATCAGATCTGCACCGCCGGTTCTGACCAACCGCCGGCCCGACCAACGGCCGGATCTGACCAACCGCCGGCCTGACCGACAGCCGGTCTGATCATCTGACTCCGGGCCGCCGGCCGGGAGCCACACCTGACGGAGAGTCTGACGTGAGCAAGCGCACCTTCCAGCCGAACAACCGCCGGCGTGCCAAGACCCACGGCTTCCGGCTGCGGATGCGTACGCGTGCCGGCCGTGCCATCCTCTCCACCCGCCGCGCCAAGGGCCGCGCCCGCCTGTCCGCCTGATGGTCTTCGCGGGCGTCGTGGAGATCTAACCGCCATGCTGGCCGCCGCTGAGCGCGTACGGAATCGTGCCGACTTCACCGAGGTCGTACGCAGGGGTCGGCGGGCCGGCCGTGGCTCACTCGTCGTACACCTGTTGCTGCCGTCTGCGGTGCCGGGCAACCAACCGGGGCCGACCGGTGGCTCCGGTGCCCGGGCCGGCTTCATCGTCTCCAAGGCGGTCGGCAACGCGGTGACCCGCAACCGGGTGCGTCGTCGGCTCCGACACCTTGTCCGGTCCCGGCTGGCAGCGTTACCGGGCGGTGCCCTGCTGGTCGTCCGAGCCCTCCCGCCGGCCGCCGCGGTCTCCTCAGCAGGGCTGGCCGTTGACCTTGACGCCGCGCTGTCCGCCGCGGTCCGCGCCGCCGACCGCCGTTCCCGCAGCACCTCCGGTGATCGCCCATCCGGCGTGCCGCGCACCGGACCCCGGACCCGGGCCAGCGCGGGGGACGCCCGATGACCGCCTCCGACGATCTACCTCGCCCCGCGACACCGGGTGGCCGCCTGCTGACAGGTGCGATCGTCGCGTACCGTCGTTGGATAAGCCCGGCTCTGCCGGCCCGCTGTCGGTTCTACCCGTCGTGCAGTGCGTACGCCCAGGAGGCGATCGCCCGGCGCGGAGCACTTCGGGGGGTGCTGTTGGCGGGTTGGCGCCTGCTGCGCTGTCATCCCTTCCACCCCGGTGGATATGACCCGGTACCGATGCCGGGCGGCCGCCGTGCCGATGCGACTGGAGCCCCGAATTGAGTCTCGACTGGATCTACTGGGCCATCTCGTGGATCCTCCTGTTCTGGCACTCGGCCTGGGACCGGATCGGTGTGCCGTCGACCGAGGTGCTCGGCACCAACTGGTCGTGGATCCTGGCCATCATCTTCCTGGTGGTCACGGTCCGGGTGATCCTGTTCCCGGTCTTCGTCAAGCAGATCAAGTCACAGCGGGCCATGCAGGCGCTGCAGCCGAAGGTCAAGGAGCTGCAGGAGAAGCACAAGGGTGACCGGGAGACGCTCCAGAAGGAAATGATGGAGCTGTACCGGAAGGAGAAGGCCAACCCGCTGATGGGCTGCCTTCCGATGTTCCTGCAGATCCCGGTCTTTCTCGGCCTGTTCCACATCCTGCGCCGGCTGAACCCGGAGCAGACCCGCAACGTCGACCTGTACGGCTGGACCGCGGACCAGTTCTACGAGGCCTCCCGGGCCAGCCTGTTCACCGCGCCGATCGCCGGGCGGTTCGGCTCGACCGCCGACGAGCTGGCGGCGATGGGTGCCAGCGGCACCACGGTCAAGGTGATCGCCGGGATCCTGGTGATCGTCATGATCGTGACCACCTACCTGACCAGCCGACAGATGATCCTCAAGACCGGCTGGGCGGAGGACCCGCAGCAGAAGATGATCCAGCGGCTGATGCTCTACGGAATCCCGGCCTCGCTGCTCATCTCCGGCGCGATCTTCCCGATCGGCGTCATCATCTACTGGGTAGTGAACAACATGGTCACGCTTGGCCAGCAGCAGTGGGTACTGCGCAAGTTCCCGCCCCCGCCGATGCCGGCCGGCAAGGGGAAGCCGGCTGCGAAATCAACCTCGACCTCGACCTCGAAATCCGCCGGCCGGCCGGCGGCGAAGTCCGGTGCCGGCCAGTCACGCAAGCCCGGCACGACCGACGCCAAGCCCAAGTCGGCCGGTGTCTTCGCCCGGCGCGGCAACGGTGCCGAGGCCGCCGCCTCCGAGCCGGCCCCGGTCCGCGAGGGTCTCAAGCCCAAGCCTGGTGCCAAGCCGGTCAACCCGAAGAAGCGGCGGCCGGCGAAGCGTCCGGGTTGACCGGGCAGACGTGCCGGCGGCCGGCGACTGCTGGCGGGCTTCCCGGTGGCCGGCGGGGCGTCCCGCACAGCCGCAACGGCGGCAATGTAGACCTCCCGAGGGCACGGCGCCCGTCCGCCGGTCCTCGGTAACCAGCGGACCGACCGGTTCCGCCGAGCGAGTACGGAGATGACACCGTGACCGATACCAGCCTGCCCAGTGCCGACCCGTCTGTCGACGAGGAGGTTGTCCCGGCCCCGGCCGCCGACGGCGCTGACGACCGCCCCGGCGACGCCGACGACGCGGGCACCGACGAGGCTGACGAGGACGCGGCCGGCAAGGGCGCGTCAGCGCCCACTTCCGCCGCCACCGACAGCGACCTGTTCCAGCAGAGCGAAATTGCCGCCGACTACGTCGAGGGACTGCTGGACATCCTCGACTACGACGGCGACATCGACGAGCTGGTCTCCGCCGGACGCCCCGTGGTGGAGGTGGTCGGCGGGCAGCTCAGTGCCCTGGTCGGACAGCGGGGTGCGACCCTGGAGGCGCTCCAGGAGCTGACCAGGCTTGCGGTCTTCCGGCAGACCGGATCGCCCAGCCGGCTACTGCTGGACGTCGGTGGTTACCGGAACAACCGACGCAAGGAGCTGGCCGCGGTGGCGAAGAACGCGGTGGAGAAGGTCAAGGAGTACGGCGAGCCGGTGCGGCTGGAGCCGATGTCCGCCTTCGAGCGCAAGTGCGTGCACGACGTGGTGAATGCACTCGACGGCGTGCTGAGCGAGTCCGAGGGTGTCGAACCGACCCGGCGCATCGTCGTCCGTCCGGCCGACTGAGCACCATGACCGATTTGCCCGAGCAGACTGAGCGGGTGGCTACCGGCCCGGACGGGTTCCCGTCCGGGCCGGTTCCGTCTGGAGCGCCCGTTCCGTCAGGACCGGCCACGCTGGCGTCGCCCCCCGATTGTGCCCGCGAGATCTTCGGTGCCGAGCAGCTGCGGCTAGCGGTCCGGTACGCCGGCCTGCTGGCCTCGGAGGGACTGCTCCGTGGACTCATCGGGCCGCGCGAGGTACCCCGGCTCTGGGAGCGGCACCTGCTGAACTGCGCGGTCCTCGGCGAACTCGTCCCCGACGGGGCGACGGTGCTGGACGTCGGATCCGGAGCCGGTCTACCCGGGCTGGTCCTGGCCGTGGCGCGACCGGACCTCAACGTCATCCTGGTTGAGCCGTTGGCCCGGCGTACCGTTTTTCTCGTCGAGGCGGTGTCGGTCCTTGGCCTCACCGACCGGGTCCGCGTACTGCGTGGCCGGGCCGAGGAACTGCGCCGGGATTTCCCCGACGGTGCGGCACCGGTGGTCACCGCGCGGGCGGTGGCCCCACTCGACCGGCTGGCCGGCTGGTGTCTACCGCTGGTCGAGCCCGGTGGGCGGCTACTCGCCATGAAGGGCGATTCGGCCGGGGCGGAGATCACCGAGCACCGATCGGCGGTGGTTCGGTCGGGTGGCGGTGATCCGGTGCTGCGTCGCTGCGGCGAACGATGGCTCGACCCGCCGACCACCGTGGTGGAGATCGAACGGTCCGCTCCGGTGCCCGGGGCAGGTGGTCGACGCCGCTCGGGACGCGGCGACCGAGTACGGCCGCGTTCGTCGCGGCGGACCCGGGGCCGACCGCCGAACCCGCCCTGATCGCGGGGTGGAACGACGTGAAGGCTGCGACACGTCGGACAGTCGGCCGTGGCCACACCGGCCCTGTTCCCCGTAGGCTGACCGCGCGTCGATAGTCTGGACCGGGCGGCAACGCGAAGTTGCACGACTCCTGCCGCCCCGTGCCGGTCCGCACGCCACGCCCGAAGCGCGGTCGTGAGCGCTGGCGGTGCCGATCCATCCAACGCGGGCAGGGATGACACGGTGCATGACAACGGTAGTTTCGAGGATCCGCGGTTGACCGGCGAGCGCCACGGTGTCGGCGACCCCACGTTGGTTTCACGTGAAACGGCGTACCACCCGGGTTGGCCGGAGGGTGGGGCGGTGCCGGTCAGCGGGGCACCTCAGCCGCCCACGACGGCGCCGGTGCCCACCACGCCGGGCGTCCCGACCCGGGCCGGCGTGCCGCTCGTAGCGGACACGTCGGTCGGCGCCGCATCCCCGACGCCGGAGCAACCGGCGCCCAACCCGACCTCCCCGGCCGCCGACGAGCCGTACGTTTCACGTGAAACACCGAATCGGGAAGAGGATGATCCCCCCTTGGCTATGGAGGCTTTGCGCGCCGTGCAGATTCTGAACCCCAGCGGCGAGGTGACCATGCCCCGGCCGGACCGGACCCGGGTGATGTGCGTGGCCAACCAGAAGGGGGGCGTCGGTAAGACGACCACGACGGTGAATCTCGCGGTGGCCCTGGCACTGCACGGGAACCGGGTGATGGTTGTTGACCTCGACCCACAGGGCAACGCCTCGACCGGACTCAACGTCCCGCACCACGCGGGCGTACCGGACGTCTACGACTGCCTGATCGACAACGTGCCGCTGACCGAGGTGGCGCAGCCGGTCGAGGGGATACCCGACCTGTGGTGCGTCCCAGCGACGATAGATCTGGCCGGGGCCGAGATCGAGCTGGTCTCCGTGGTGGCCCGGGAGTCCCGGCTGTCCCGAGCCATCACGGCGTACCCGGTCGAGCTGGACTACGTGTTCATCGACTGCCCACCGTCGTTGGGTCTGCTGACGGTCAACGCGCTGGTCGCCGCGCAAGAGGTGCTGATCCCGATCCAGTGCGAGTACTACGCGCTGGAAGGACTCAACCAGTTGATCAACAACATCAACCTGGTCCGGCAGCATCTCAACCCGACGCTGGACGTCTCCACCATCCTGCTCACGATGTACGACCGGCGGACCCGGCTGGCCGACGCCGTCGAGCAGGACGTGCGCAACCACTTCGGGGACAAGGTGCTCCAGTCGGTCATCCCCCGCAACGTCCGAGTGTCGGAGGCGCCGAGCTACGGCCAGTCGGTGATGACCTACGATCCCGGATCGCGGGGTGCGACAAGCTACTTCGAAGCGGCCCAGGAGATCGCCGAGCGCGGTGTCGCTCGGCTCGGTCGCAATGTCTGACACGGTGGTTGGAGCGGGAGGCAGGGCATGAAGAACCGTCCGAAGGGCGGGCTCGGGCGCGGGCTCGGTGCCCTCATCCCCACCACCGCTCCGGTTCAGCCGGGTGTCGCACAGCCAGCCCCGGCTCCGGTGACTCCGTCCCCGGCCACTGCGGCCGTCTCCGGCAGCGGCGGGACCGCTGCTGCCGTCGCGACGGAACCGGCCGTCGCGACGCCCGTCGACCTGTCGCCGCCCGTCGACCTGTCGCCGGTGCCTGGTGCCCGGTTCGCCGAGCTGCCGGTCGCCGCGATCATCCCGAATCCGAAGCAGCCCCGCCAGGTCTTCGACGACGAGGCGCTCGAGGAGCTGAAGGTCTCGATCGAGCAGGTCGGGTTCCTGCAGCCGATCGTCGTACGACAGCTGGACGACGGTGAGCAGTACGAGCTGGTGATGGGGGAACGCCGCTGGCGTGCCGCGCAGGCGATCGGCCGGGAGTCCATCCCCGCGATCGTCCGGGACACCAGGGACGACGCGATGCTCCGGGACGCGCTGCTGGAGAACATCCACCGGGCCAACCTCAACCCGCTCGAGGAGGCGGCCGCGTACCAGCAGTTGCTCGACGAGTTCGGGGCGACCCACGAAGAACTCGCCAAGCGCATCGGCCGGAGCCGGCCGCAGATCTCCAACACGATCCGACTGTTGAATCTGCCGGCTCAGGTGCAGCGGAGGGTGGCCGCCGGCGTGCTGTCGGCCGGTCACGCCCGGGCGCTGCTGAGCCTCGACGATTCCGACGCCCAGGACGCCCTGGCGCTACGCATCGTCGCCGAAGGGCTCTCGGTCCGGGCCACCGAGGAACTGGTGGCGCTCGCCGGGACCGATGACTCGGCGAAGCGTACGGCCAGTCCGCAGCGTCGCCCGAAGGCCCACGCCCCGGCCCTCACCGATCTCGCCGATCGCCTGTCTGACCGATTCGACACCCGGGTCAAGGTCGACATCGGGCGGAGCAAGGGCAAGATCACGATTGAGTTCGCCACGGTCGACGACCTGGAGCGGATCGTCGGAATCATCGGAGTGGGCGACGGGGACGACACCTCAGGCGACGTCGACTGATTTGCCGGGCCGGTCCGTCGACCCGGCAGATGGCATGTCCTCGCAGGGGCTGGTGTTTCACGTGAAACACCAGCCCTTCTTCTGCGGTCCCGGCCCGCGCCGATTCAACGCCCCGGCCCCTGCCATTGCCGACCGGTCCACCCTTGCCGACCGGTCCACCCGGAGTCGGCACCCACGCACTCGCCAGTCGCCCGGTCGGAGGCGACCGCGCGGCTCGTTCCACGTGAAACGGTGGGCCGGCGGGGGCCGCTACCCGGCCCGGTAGCTGCCCGGTGGGGCCAGTGGGGGCGCCCGGTAGCGATGTTTCACGTGGAACCGAACGACGGTCTCGCCCGGCCGCTCCGGAGGGCCGACCTACGGCTGTTCCGGGCGGCGCCAGACGGCTCGCCGAGCCCGGTTACCACTCGGTCGATGGATCGTTGAGAAGACCGGGCTACCGGAGGCACCAAGACGTATCCGCGGCCGACCGGGCGGCTCCCGGGTGTCCCCGGGATCGATCCGCTACGGGGCCGGGCGTTTTCCACAGGCGTTTTCCACAGGGTGCCTCGTTTCACGTGAAACAGCGGGTAGACCGGGCTGGCGCCCTGTGGATAACTCCTGTGGAGAACTGGGACGGCGAGCCGTGGTCGGCAGCCGACCAGGGACCGGTCGTCCCACCGGATGAGAGTCGCGGGCCGGCCGAAACGGGGAACGACAGGCGGCGCAGACTCGGTTAGGGTCAGCGTCGTGCCAGACACCCCTGCCTCGGTTCCCGACTTCGCGCGATGGCCATCCTTCCCCTTCGAGGGCGACCTGCGGGTCAAGCGACTCGATGACCCGGTTGACGTCGAACCGCCTCGCAAGGGTGAGGGCACGGCGGAATGCTCGTCCTGCTCCGCCCCGGACGACGCGTACATCTGGGTCAGCGAACGCTGGCGGGTCCGTGCGATGGACCGCCCGACCGGGCTACCGATGGTCCTCATCCTGGAGTCCCGGTCCCACTTCGACCTCGGCGATCTGCCGAACCTGCTCGCGGCCGAACTCGGCGTGATGACCGTCCGGCTCGAGCGGGCGATCCGGTCGCTCGACGGCGTGGCCCGGGTTCACGTGAACCGATGGGGGGACGGCTCGGCACACCTGCACCTGTGGTTCCTGGCTCGGCCGTACGGGCAGCTGCAGCTCCGTGGCACGTTCCTCTCCCTGTGGGACAGCATCCTGCCGCCGATCTCCGAGTCACGCTGGCGGGAGAACCTGGCGCTGGTCGCCGCGTGGCTGGCGGAGTTCGGCGGTCGTCAGCTCGCTGAGCCGCCGCGGATTCAGTGGCGGGCACCGTCGAACCTCACCGAACAGGCGAGCCATCCGGTCAGCGTCGACGACTTCGATGAGATCGACGGTGCAGGACCGGCCGTGGCCGAGCTCGTGGTGCCGATGGAGAGCATCGAACCAGCTGCTGATCTCGGCGAACTCGCCAGCGACGTCGCTACTACCCAGCAGGGTGAACCTCTTGCTGCCGACCCGGCCGACGTCGAGGATGCCGCTGCCCCCACCGACGACAGGGCCGCGGCAGGTGCCGGTACTGAGGCGGAGGAGGACGACGACCCGGACCCGGAGGGCGCTACGGACCAGGGCGGGCCCGAAGTCCCGGCTGCGGGCGATTCGGCGGGGTCGCCGACCGGCAGCGCCCGGTGATCAGTTCGCCGGGTCGTACGGTCGGGCCGCGGCCCGGACCACCAGCGTGGCGAGCAGCTCACCGAGGTCCAGCCCGCCAGCCTGGACCGCCAGCGGCAAGAGCGAGGTCTCGGTCATCCCGGGTGAGACGTTGACCTCCAGGACGTGCGGCCGGCCGTCGGCGTCGACGATCATGTCGACGCGGGAGAGATCCCGCAGCCCGAGTGCCCGGTGAGCGGCGACGGCGGTCGCCGCCACCTGCTCGGCAGCCGGCTCGTCCAGCCGGGCCGGCGCGTGCCACGTCGTCAGTCCGGCGGTGTAGCGGGCAGCGTAGTCGTAGACACCGTTGCGTGGCACGATCTCGACGGCCGGTAGCGCCTCCGGGCCGGCGCCCCGGTCGACGACCGATACGGCGACGTCCATCCCGGTGACGTACCGCTCCACCAACGCCGTCGAGTCGTACGCGAAGCAGCCAACCATCGCTGCGGAGAGTTCCGCCGCCTCGCGTACCACCGCCGCGCCCAGCCCGGAGCCACCCTGCGCCGGCTTGACCATCAGCGGCAGGCCGAGCCGTTCGACGATCCGCTCCAGCACGGCGACCGCACCCAGTTCGGAGAACCGGTCGTGGGGCAGCGCGACCCAGTCCGGGGTCGGGATGCCCGCCTCGCGCAGCACCGCCTTGGCCGACGGCTTGTCCCAGGCCAGGCGGGCGGCGCGGGCGTCGCAGCCGATGTACGGCACGCCGCAGAGATCCAGTACGCCGCGCAGCGAGCCGTCCTCACCGGTCGCCCCGTGCAGCGCGATGACCACCGCGTCCGGCGGGTCGGAGCGCAGCGCTGGAATCAGCGAGACGTCGGCGTCGCGCATCTCGGCCTCGACGCCGACCGAGCGGAGCGCGTCCAGCACCCGGCGACCGGACTTCAGCGAGACGTCGCGTTCGTACGACAACCCGCCGGCGAGAACGAGCACACGCGGATCCGGGGCGGCGGACGACGACGATGATTCGGTTGCGGTGGGGTCCAACGCTGGGCTCATGCCCGAATCATGCCAAGTCAGGCCCGGGCGCGTCCGCGCCGGGGCGCTGGCGTCGGCCAGATCCGCCGGAGACCGGTCCGAAGACCTCGCGCATCGCCGACTCCCGCTCCATCACGCCGGCCAGCCGCCGGACGCCTTCCCGGATCCGCTCCGGCGGGGGGTAGGAGAAGTTGAGCCGCATGTTGCCGGCCCCGGAGCCGTCAGCGTAGAAGCCGGTGCCGGGAACGTAGGCCACCCGGGCGGCGATGGCCCGGGGGACCATGGCTTTGGCGTCCAACCCGTCCGGCAGCGACGCCCAGACGAACAGGCCGCCGCTCGGTCGGGTCCAGGTCGTCCCGGCCGGCATCAGGTCGGTCAGCGCGGACAGCAGTGCGTCCCGCCGCTCCCGGTAGACCTCCCGGTACGTCTTGAGCTGCTCCCGCCACGGCATGGTGGCCAGGTAGGTGGCGACCGCGGCCTGGGCGTAGGCACTGGGGCAGAGGATCTGCGCCTCACTGGCGATGACCAGCTTCTCGCGTACCGCGTGCGGGGCGAGAATCCAACCGACCCGCAGCCCTGGCGCGAAGGTCTTGGAGAAGGTGCTCAGGTAGAAGACGCCGTGCCGGCGTCGGGCCCGCAGCGGCGCCGGCGCTTCGCCGTCGAAGCTCAGCTGGCCGTACGGGTCGTCCTCGACGACCAGCAGGCCGGCGCGTTCGCAGATGTCGAGTACCCGGTCGCGGCGCTCGTCGGTCAGCGTCACGCCAGCCGGGTTCTGAAACGTCGGGATGGTGTAGAGGAACTTCGCCCGTCGGCCGGACCGGGCCACTTCGGTGATCGCCTGCTCCAGCGCCTCGGGGATCAGCCCGTCGGCGTCCATCGGCACGTGCACCACCTGGGCCTGCGCCGCCTGGAACACGCCGAGGGCGCCGACGTAGGTGGGGCCCTCGGCGAGGACCACGTCGCCCGGGTCCAGGAAGAGCCGGGCGACCAGATCGAGGGCCTGCTGCCCGCCGACGGTCACCACCACGTCCTCGGGGGAGGCCCCGGACGAAACGTCGATCCCGGACAGCGACATCACTTCGCAGATCCGTTCCCGCAGGTCGAGGGTGCCCTGGCCGATGCCGTACTGCAGGGTCGAGGTGCCGGTCTCGGCGGCGAGGCGGCCGAGCATTTCGCCGACCGCGTCCAGCGGCAGCGCGGCGACGTACGGGGCTCCGCCGGCGAGCGACACCACCTCCGGCCGACTGGCGACGGCGAACAGCGCCCGGATCTCCGAGGCGGTCATCCCCCGGACCCGGCGGGCATAGCGGTCGGTGTAGTCGTCGAGCGTCGTGCCGGTCATGACCTCACCTCGAAACGCGTCGCACCGGTGGTGCCGGGTCGGGCCGCGACACGCACTGATCGTCTGATGGTAGTCCGGCGTGTCGCGGTCCGGCGTGGGCATTACCACACCGACCATATGTCGGACCAGCGAACCCGGATTGGCCTGCGAAGACAGCGACCGGACGCCCGACCTCTCCCCGGACGCGAGGTTGCGGCGTACGATCGCTCGTTGGGGACAGGAGACGGCGCGTGGTGAGGCTCGGCGGGTTTCAACGCTTGACCGGTTCGGTGGTGGGGGATCGCCAATGTCGCGACGTCTGGTCAGTCTGACGCTGGACACGCTGGAGGAGCTACCCAGATCCTGCCGGCGGTGTGTCTTCTGGGAGCTCGATCCGGTGGCGGCCGACCGCGCCCGGACCTCCGGCGACCCGGCGCTGGAGAAGGAGGCGTGGGTCTCCCAGACTCTCCTGGAGTGGGGTTCCTGCGGCAAGCTCGCCTACGTCGACGGCATGCCGGCCGGCTTCGTGATGTACGCGCCGCCGGCCTACCTGCCGAGGTCGATGGCGTTCCCGACGTCCCCGGTCTCCGCCGACGCGGTACTGCTGACCACGGCGCACGTGGTGCAGCCGTTCGCCGGCGGTGGCCTTGGGCGAATGCTGGTGCAGGGCGTGGCCCGGGATCTCACCAAACGGGGCATCAAGGCGATCGAGGCGTTCGGTGACGCCACCGCCGACCCGGCGGAGACGTCCGGTCGGGGCTGTCTCGCCCCAGCCGACTTCTACCTGTCGGTCGGCTTCAAGACGGTCCGACAGCACCCCCGGTTCCCCCGGCTACGGCTGGAGTTGCGGACCGCGTTGTCGTGGAAGTCGGACGTCGAGTACGCCCTGGAGAAGCTGCTCGGCTCGATGACTCCGGAGCACCTGCTGCGCCCGGCCACCCACGCGGCGACGAACTGACTGACGTGGTTCAGGCCTCCGCCGTCGCGTCGACCACCGCGCGCAGCGTGTGTACGTCGATCGACCCGGTCGGCACGTCCAGCTCCACCGGGTAGTACATCCGCTGCACCGCCGCTACCAGTGCCTCTGCCACCTGGTCGCGAAACCCGGGCCGGATCAGCCGGGCCCGGTCGGCCGAGCAGGTCAGATAACCCACGTCCACCCGTACCGCCGGCATCCGGGTCAGCCGTAGCAACTCCCAGCTCTTCGCGTGGACCCGGCAGTCGCGCAGGCCGGTACGTACCGCGATCTCCCGCTGTACCAGCCCGGCCAGCCGCTCGCCGACCGTCGACGTGACCCCGTTGCCGGTGCCGTAGTGGTAGGTGGCCACCCCGTCGGCGGCCGGGTTGGCATGCCCGTCGACGTGCAGGGAGATGAACAGGTCCGCGCCGACGTCGTTGGCCAACTGGGTCCGCGCCGGGTCGCTGAGCACCGAGGTGGTGGCCGGACCCCGGGTGAGATGCACCCGCATCCCGGCTGCCGCCAGCCGCCCCTCCAACCGGGCGGCGAGGTCGTACGCCAGCTCCGCCTCGGACCAGCGCCGGCCGCTGTCGATGACCACAACGCCGGGATCGGATCCCCCGTGACCAGGGTCGACGACGATCGTCTTGCCCACCAGGTTGGGGCCGGACTCGCGGAACGCGTCGGCTTCCCGCAGCCACTGTGGGCGTCCGCCGACCACCTTGCGGCCCAACCTGCGCATCGCGTGCATGGTGTACGGCCCGCAGCCGCCGTCGGCGGTCAGTCCCACCTCCCGCTGGAACTGGGTGACCGAGCGGGCGGTGCGCCCGCCGTACACGCCGTCGGCGCGGCCCACGTCGTAGCCCATCTCCAGCAGACGTTCCTGCAGCGCCCGGACGTCCTCGCCGACCAGCGGCTGCGATATCGAGTGGTAGAGCGCCCGGTCACCGAGCCGCCAGCGGGCGGCGTCCAGCGCCCGCCAGGTCTCCGCGCCTACCCGGCCGTCGATGCTCAGTCCACGGAGTTGCTGGAAGGCGCGTACGGCGTGCTCGGTGCGGGCGTCGAAGACGTCGGCCCCCGGGGTTGGCTCGAGCAGCTCCAGGTTGACCAGGATGGAGCGGATCTCGGCCACGGCGGGACCCTGATCGTCACGGCGGATCGGGCGCACGGGACGTGGACCTCCCCCCTGCAGGCGCGGACGATCCGGAGCGTAACCCGGCCGGCAGGTGCCCGTACCCGGGTTACGGCGAAGCGGACCGTACGGGGAGCGCCCGGTGTTCGGACGATCAGCCCGGGAACGAACCAACCAGCAGCCCTATAACGGCGTCGCCAGCAGCCCGAAAACGGACCAGCCGGCCCACCCGTCAGGTGGGCCGGCTGGTCCGCCGTGCCGCGCGGGGCAGCCCCGCTGAAGTTCAGAAGGCCGACTCGATCAGCTTGACCAGGTCGCCCTTGGGCCGGGCGCCGGCCACCGACTGCACCGGCTCACCGGCCTTGAACACGGTGAGCGTGGGAACCGACATCACCCGGTACCGGCGGGCGATCTCCGGGTTCTCGTCGATGTTCAGTTTGACGATCGACACCTTGTCACCCATCTCGGTGGCGATCTCCTCGAGCAGCGGTGCGACCTTTCGGCACGGCTGGCACCACTCGGCCCAGAAGTCCACCAGCACCGGCTTGTCGGACATCAGTACGTCGGTGGCGAAGCTGGCCTCGGTGACCGCTCGGGTAGCTCCCACGGGAAAATCCTCCTCCTCGACCGCCGGCGCGCCGGCGGTCAGACCTCTTCGAGTGTGGCGAGGTAACGCTCGGCGTCGAGCGCCGCCGCGCAACCGCTGCCGGCAGCGGTGATCGCCTGCTGGTAGGTGTGGTCGACCAGGTCACCGGCGGCGAACACGCCCGGCACGCTGGTCCGGGTGCTCGGCGAGTCGACCAGCACGTAGCCGTTCTGGTCGAGCTCAACCTGGCCGCGGAACATTTCGCTCCGTGGGTCGTGACCGATCGCGACGAAGACCCCGGTGACGTCGAGTGTCCGGGACTCGCCGGTGTGCGTGTTGCGCAGCCGGATCCCGGAGACCTTACCGTCGGCACCGAGGATCTCCTCGACGACACTGTTCCACTCGACCCGGATCTTGTCGTTGCCGAGCGCGCGGGTCGCCATGATCTGGCTGGCCCGGAACTCGTCGCGGCGGTGCACGATGGTCACCGACTCGGCGAACCGGGTGAGGAAGGTGGCTTCCTCCATCGCCGAGTCGCCACCGCCGACCACCACGACGTGCTGCCCCCGGAAGAAGAAGCCGTCACAGGTTGCGCAGGAGGACACCCCGTGGCCGAGGAACTCCTGCTCACCGGGGACGTTCAGGGGACGCCACGCGGAGCCGGTGGCCAGGATGATCGCCTTGGCCCGGTAGCCGGTCTCGCCCACGTACACCGTGCTGGCCTCGGTGGCGCCCGGGGTGCCGGTGTCGGCCAACTCGACCCGCGTCACGTCGTCGGTGACGAACTCGGCACCGAAGCGCTCGGCCTGCTTGCGGATCGAGTCCATCAGCTCCGGACCCATGATGCCGTCCGGGAAGCCGGGGAAGTTCTCCACCTCGGTGGTGGTCATCAGTGCTCCGCCGGACTGCACCCCCTCGATGACGAGTGGGCGCAGGTTGGCGCGTGCGGCGTACACCGCAGCGGTGTAACCGGCCGGCCCCGAGCCGATGATGATCAGGTTGCGGACCTCGTCCACTGCCGACTCCCAAAGTCTGATTTCTGCGCAACGGCGACCGTTGACGACAACGCCTCGGAGCCGGGGAGTAATCCCGCTCCGGTGCCGCGTGTCCCACGTCACGCGGCCGGCAGGGTCACCCTACCTGTGCCGAGTACCTGGTGTCCGCGCCGGCCGCAGGCGTACCGCAGCCGGTGCCGCTCACCCAGATCCAGCTGGCACCGAAGCTGTCACTGAACGAGAGGACCAGCGCCGGTTCACCTTCGAAGGCCGCGAAGTCCACCAGGTCGACGCCGAGTACGCCGTTACCGTGCTCGGCGGTCACCGCGGCCACGCAGTCGGCCAGTGCGGCCGGGTCGGCGAGGCGGGCCAGTGCCGTCGAGGCGGGCGACTCCTGCAGTACGGTGTCCTCGCCGGCAGCCGGTTGCCCCCCGTCGACGCCGCCACGCCCGACGGCCTCGAACATCGGCACGATCGTCGCCCGCTGGTAGTCGGTGCCGCTGGCCAGCAGCCGAGGTGCGGAGGCGTCCATCATCGTGCCCGGCTGGTCCTCCTGTCGGGTCTCGGCGCTCTGGCTTTCAGCGCTGCCAGCATCGTCCGATGGGCTACCCGCCGTGGTGCTCGCGTCGTCGGCGGACCCGGCACCGAGCAGCTGGCCGACTCCGAGGCCGGCGAACGCCACGGCGGCCGCCGCGACGGTGATCGGAGCGGCGTACCGCTGCCAGCGGCGGCGACGGTCCCGCCGCACCCGGGCCGCCGCAAGCGGCACCGGCGCCGCGACGGTGGCCAGATCCGGGCTGATCGCCGGGTCCGAGGCCGGCGGCGGTAGCGGCTCGGCGGCCAGGGCGGCGTGCACCCGGTCGGCGACGTCGGGTGGGATCGGCTCGACGACGCTGCCCCACTCGGCGAGCATCGTCTGGACCAGCTGGGTGGCCTCGACCAGCTCGTCGTGGGCCGCCCGCCAGGACGGTCGTTCCACGATCAGCCGGGCCACGGCGACCTCGTCCGGGGTGCCGTCGAGCGCCCCACCGACATAGTCGGCGAGCAGCTCTCGATCGACCTCCTGGAACCGGTCGGCGGTCACCGTTCCTCCTTGCCACCGTCGCCACGTGCGGACCCTGATGGGACGTCGTCGAGCCGCTGCGGGTTCCGTGGGGTGAGCGACGACACCTGGGCGCGTGGTGGTGCCACCTGCGCGTTCGCCCGCTGTGGCCGCAGATGCCCGAGAAGCCCGGCCAGCCGGGCCCGTCCCCGGGCGCAGCGGCTCTTCACCGTGCCCTCGGCGACGCCGAGCATCACCGCCGCGTCGGCGACCGGGTATCCCTGCACATCGACCAGGATCAACGCGGCCCGCTGTTCCGCCGGCAGCTCGGCCAGTGCCTGGCGGACGACCAGGGCGGTGTCGTGATCGACCGGGGGTGCCACCGGCTCGGTGCCTCGTACACCGTCGCCGTCCCGGCCACCGTCGGGCAGCGGCACCGTGGGGTGGGACTTGCGGCGGCGTACCCGGTCCAGGCACGCGTTGACCACGATGCGGTGCAGCCAGGTGGTGACCGCAGCGTCGCCCCGGAACCGGGCGGCCGCGCGGTGTGCCGACAGCAGCGCGTCCTGCAGCGCGTCGGCGGCCTCCTCGCGGTCGCTGAGCGTCCGCAGGGCAACGGCCCAGAGCCGGTCCTGATGCCGCCGTACCAACTCACCGAACGCCTCCGGGTCGCCGTCGACGTGTGCCCGGAGCAGCTCCTCGTCGCCGAGGTCGACCCGGCCTCCGGTCATGGCCCCTCGACCGTGATCTCCTGAACGCCGATCTGGTACTTGTCGTTGCCGATCGGAGGCAACTTGGTGATCCACACCAGGAGGTACTGGTAGGTCTCGTCGGGAGAGAATCCGCTGAAGGTGAGGGTCGCTCCGTCGGCGTTCTCGAACCGGGCGCCGATCCGGTCGGTGAACGTCTCGAGGATCTCGTCGTCGCCTTCCCGGGTCGCTCCCGGGTCGTTCGGACCGGCCAGTAGCTCGGCGGTGGCACCGGACGCGGAGAGCTCGACCTTCACGCTGGTCACCGCCCGTGGCTCCTGCAGGTCGATCAGCACCCCCATGCCCCGCTTCAGGTTGCCGAAGTTGGGGTTGCGCTCGTAAGCGTCGGTCTCCCATCCGGTGTTGGTGTCGCCGTCGACGGCGGCCTCCGCCCCGTCGAGCTCGTCGCGGGCACCGTCGGCGTCGACGATGCGGACCTGGCCGCCGGAGAGGGCGATCGGCTGTGGCTGGGCCGGGGCACTGGTCTCGGTGGGACCCGGGGTCGAGGTTACCTGGGTCTCGGGCGGCGTGGACCGACCGCCCTCGCCGTCACGGTCGTTGCCGAGCGCACTGATCCCGAAGTACAGCCCGGTCACCGCGATGACCAGCAGCCCGGCGACACCGGCGGCGATCTTGCGACGGGAAGCGAGTGGGGTGCCGGTCGGCTCGTCGTCGTCGGCCGCCGAGAACCGCAGCGGTCCGACGCTGCCGAGGTAGTGCTCTTCGGTGCCGGCGTCGAGCCGACCCAGCTCGGCGGCGAGCACCTCCGAGGAGGGCAGCGCGAGTCGCGGGTCGAGCAGGTCCATGGTCAGGTCGTCGAGGTACGCCGGAACACCGGAGCGCACCTGACGGGGGGCGGCGACCGCCCCGGTCGCATCCCGGACCGCGTCCGGCAGCGTCGTGCTGCCGGCCTCGTGCTGTGGCCAGTGGCCGGTCATCGCGAAGTAGAGCACACCGCCGATCGCCCGGATGTCGGTTTCGTAGGTGTCGGAACTGTCGGCCCGTGCGTCGGCCAGCACCACCCGGCCGTCGTGGCCGATCATCACCGTGCCGGGGTGGATGTTGCCGTGCACCATGCCGGTGGCGTGCACCGCAGCGATGGCGGAGGCGACCGAGTGAGCGATCATGGTGGCCCGGGCCGCGTCCAACGGACCGGCGGCGGCGATCACCTCGCGCAGCGAGTCGCCCTCCACCCACTCACGGACGACGTAGGCCCGCTGCCCCTCGTCGATGGCGTCGTAGACGCCGACCAGGTTGGAGTGGATGACCCGACTGGCCCGTACCGCGGCCTGCAGCATCTCCATGGCGGAATCGCCACCGGGGTAGCGCAGCACCACCGCGACCGGACGGCGCAGCACCACGTCGACCCCACGCCAGACCTGCCGGCCCGCACTGTCGTTGTTGACGTGCTGAGCCAGCTGGTATCGCTCGGCGAGGATCTCGCCGGCGGAGGGCGCATCGAAGGCCATCATCGGCGGACTGGCCTCGTCCGCCTCCTGGCCTTCGCCGACCTGGGTCACCCGTCCTCCCTGTGGATCGTCTCGGTCGAACCCTGGTGCTGGTCGTCCGGTGTTCTGCCGGTTGTCCGATTATCCTGCCGGTCGCGCTTGCCGTGCTGGTCGTCGTGCTGCCGGCACCGGCCGGCCCGCAGCGGTGGAACGTCACCGTTCACGACCCGGTGTCGCACATATCCGTCCAGAACGACTTTACCTGCGTTGCGGCACCACCAACATGTCAGCTTCCCGCAGCTCCCGCAATGCCGACCGGCGATCGACCTGCCGTCGGGCGGACCATCGGTCAATGCCGCCCCGCCCGTACGGCCAGCCGCACGCCCGTCCGGTGAGTAGCTACCGGGGGTGACACTGGCCCGGCCGCATAACCTCCATCGCAAATATACGTTGTACCGCCCGGGTGCCGCTCCCAGCCCGCCGCGACAGCCCGCCGCCACCGGACCACCGAGGCTCCGACACCGCCCGTAACGAGGATCCTGGTTTTGAGTTATCCACAGGCGCTGACCTGGTGTCGAGCGTGTCCAACCCGGTTATCCACAGGCCTGTCCACAGGCTGATCTCAGCCAAGCAACGTCCAGTGACACTGCGTCAACGTGCTTGACGCGCTCATCCAACCTGCCAACGGCAACACCTGGATCTCCCCACTACCTGACCCGCACCGACCAACCGATCGCCAGGCTCCTATCAGTTGCGTGTTGGCGAAGGCGCACCGTGCAAGATGCGGTTGATCATCCTGAAATGGCTAGTCAGCGGGTGAGCCGACGGCGGACCATTCCGAGCACCTCGGTGATCTCGGTGATCTTCAGTACCACGGCCAGCCCGAGGTACGACGTACCGATCACCGCGCCACCGATCGCCAGTTGGACTGCGGCGGCCGGCCAGCTCAAGTGAGCCGGGTCGCCGGGCAGCAGCTTGACCACCAGTAGCCCAACCACGGCGGCACCCAGCGCAGCGACCACCACTCGGCCCAGAGTGCCCATGATCTGACCCAGCCCGATCCGGCCGACCCGTGGGCGCAGCAGGACTACCGAGACCACCGCCGCCGCAACGTACGAGATCGCGTTGCCGAGCATCATGCCGGCCGCCGCGAAGGTAGCAGAGAAGGCCAGGTAGAGCCCGACCTGAACGAGTACCCGGAGGATCACCACTGGAATATTGATCAGAGCCGGTGTGCGGGTGTCCGGCAGCGCGTAGAAAGCGAAGGTGAACAGCTGGCTGATTGCGAACGGAACCAGGCCGACCGCCGCTACGAGCAGCACGGTCGACGTGGCCACTGCGTTGTCGCCGGTGAAGGCGCCGTATCGGAAAACCACGACCGAGATTGGCCCGGCCAGCACGGCATAGCAGACCGCGATTGGGGCGAGTACCGCGGTGACCGTCCGGGTACCCCGGGAGAGGTCGGCGGTGAAGTCCCGAAACCGGCCGTCTGCGGCTGCCGCGCTGATCCGTGGCATCAGCGCGGTGATGACTGAGACGGCGATGATGCCGTGCGCCATCATCAGCAGGAGGAATACGTTGTTGTAGATCAGCAGGCCGGCGCTGTCCTCGCCCGCCGCCCGGGTCAGCAAATTGACTACCACGAACAGCCCGAGCTGGTTGACCGCAACGTAGCAGAACATCCAGCCACCGAGTTTAGCCAGCTCGCGTAGACCCAGCTTGCGGAAGTCGAAGCGCAGCTTCCACCGGAAACCGACCTTGCGAAGCGCCGGCAGCAGGCCGGCTGCCTGGACTGCTACACCAAGCAGAGCACCGCCACCGACCAGCAGGATTCGACCCGCGTCCATCTGGTCCGGCCGCAGCGCCCGGGCTCCGTAGACCAGGATGTAGAGGCCGAACGCACCGATGACCACCAGGTTGTTGAGGATTGGCGCCCACATCGGCGCGGCGAAGTGACCCCGGGTGTTCAGGACTGCGGCAATCAGCGCACTCAGGCCGGTGAAGAACAACATCGGCAGCATCAGGTACGACAGCTTGGTGACCAAGTCGGTGTAGTCCGCGTCCTTGCCGCTGGCGTAGAGCGCGGTCAGCACCGGTGCGGAGGCCATCGCGATCAGCGCGGCGGTGGCCAGGGCGATCACCGCCAAGGTCAGCAGGCGCTGGGCGTACGCCTCGCCCCGGTCCGGGTCGTTCTTGCTTCGCCGGACTAGTACCGGAATCAGAACGCTGGTGAGGACACCGCCGAGCAGGAACTCGTAGACCTGATTCGGCAGAAACTGCGCGGTGGTGAAGACGTTGCCGACTAGGTTACCCAGCGCCGCGCCGACCATTAGATTACGGACGAATCCCGTACCCCGGCTGACTAGGCTGCCGATCGCCATCACCGCGCTGTTCGCTGCGGCGCTGGTCTCGGCGACCACCTCCTGTGGGGGTGCGGTGGCTTCAACGGCCGGCTGGTTCAGAGGCTCTGCCGAGATGAAGGTAGCCTCGTCGTCCGGCACCTGTCCGCCGCCGTGCGCGTTGGCGCTGCGGTAGAGTCCACCGGCCATCTTCCTGCCTCCAAGGGTGGGCCGGACATTCTTTCCAGCCAAAACGTTCACAAGGGGTGGGATAGGCGCGTACTCCCCGCCGAGCTTGCTGAACGCTTCGATCGTGCTTCAGCACTGGGCCAGCCGAAGATACTCTGGGCGACGGTAGCCTCGGCCGCCCCGACCGGGGTCGGCGTTCGTGCTCCGGTACAACCCGCCACTCATCGGACCTCCCACCCCGCCGGTACGCCGGAACCGCCGCGCCGGACGCAGGACCGAGCCTATCGGCCGTCGTCGTCGGCCGGGACGATGCCCGACAGTGCGTCGACCACCCAGGCGGCCTCGGCCGGCACCACCGGCTCGGTCAGCGCGTCCAGCACGGTCGGATGGTCGCAGCCGGCGTCGGCCAGCGTCCGACCGAGCACCGGCACCACCGCCAGGTCACCGGTGTCGCGGGCCCGCCGGGCCAGTTCGGCGACGGCCGGGGTACGCCACGGAGTGTCGAGCACCCGGCGGTGCCGGGCCGCCGCTCGGCGTACCAATTCGGTGACCTCGTCGAACGGAAAGGACTCCGCACCGAGGACGCGGGCCGGTGCGCCGGGGCCGTCCGGCTGCCCGGCGGCCACCCAGCCCCAGCCGGCGGCGTACCGCCAGTGCGTCCGGGCGCCGTGGTCGAGATGGTCGCGCACCTGCCGGGCCACCGACTCGTCGTCGAGAATCCGGGGGTCGACCGTGGCCGGTGCCGGCCACCAGGACGGGTCGGCGAACAGCTCCAGTGGCGGCTGCACCGGGCCGGTCCTCGCATCGGTGCCGTCCGGGTCGCCCGCCGGACCGTCGCCATTGATCGCTGAGCCATCAGGTGCCGCCGGGTCTTCGGTTCCCGACGGCCCGGCGCGGCGTAGCGCGCGCAGCGCGGTGGCCAGCATGGTGGCTGCCCGGTCCTCCTCCAGCGGGTCACCGGCCGGTGGTGCGTACCGGTGCAGCAGCGCCACCAGCAGACCGGGATGTGGCCACGCCGGATCGTCCAGGGCGAGCAACCGGCCGATCAGGTCCAGTTCCGCCCAGCGCAGCACCGCCGCGTACGGCCGGCCCGGGTCCAGCCGGGCCAGCGGCAGCGGCTCGGTCGCTCCCGGCTGACGCAGGCCGAGCAGGCATTCGCCGTACCCGAGGTCGATCTCCAGCACCAGGCCGTAGCCGTCGGCGACCGGCAGCACCACCCGGGTCTGCGCGTGATGGGCCGGTACGGGTCCGTCCACTGGCGGCAGGTACGCCGCCCAGAAGGTCGGATCGGTGGTCAGGCTGGCCAACGGTTCGGGAATCGGCACGGTGACTCATCCTGCCCGGCGGGGGCGGCGGCGGCCACAGCGGCTACTCTGGCGATCCCATGTCCGAAACCTCCGCGCCTCGCGCCACCGATGCTCGCGCCACGGACGCTCGTGCCGCCGCCGGGTCCGACCGCACTGCGGCGACCCCGGGTGACCTGACCGCCGTGCAACGCAACGCCGTCGCCGAACTGCTCCGGGTCTCCCCGGTCGCCGACGAGCTCGGCAACCGGTTCGCCGCCGCCGGCCACGAGCTGCACCTGGTCGGCGGCTCGGTCCGCGACGCGCTGCTCGGCCGACTCGGCAGCGACCTGGACTTCTGCACCGACGCGCACCCGGACCAGACCCTGGCGGTGGTCAAGGGCTGGGCGGAGGCGATCTGGGAGACCGGCCGCGAATTCGGCACCATCGGCGCCCGTCGGGGTGGGATGACCCTGGAGATCACCACCTACCGGGCGGAAGCCTACGACGGGGTGACCCGTAACCCGGTGGTCGCCTACGGCACCAGTCTCGCCGACGACCTGCGGCGGCGCGACTTCACCATCAACGCGATGGCGGTCAGCCTGCCCGAGCACCGGTTCACCGACCCGTACGGCGGGGTCAGCGATCTGGCCGCGAAGATCATCCGTACCCCGGGGACGCCGCAGGACTCGTTCGGCGACGACCCGCTGCGGATGCTGCGGGCCGCCCGGTTCGCCGCGCAGCTGCGGTTCGCCGTGCATCCGGACGTCCGCGCGGCGATGGCCGCGATGGCGGCCGACCTGGACCGGATCACCGCCGAACGGATCCGGGACGAGTTCAGCAAGCTGCTGTGCGGTACCGACCCGGTCGCCGGGTTGCGGCTGCTGGTCGACTCCGGGCTGGCCGACCGGTTCCTGCCCGAGCTGTCCGGGCTGCGGCTGGAGATCGACGAGCACGCCCAGCACAAGGACGTGTACGAACACACGCTGACCGTGGTGAGCAACGCCGTCCGGCTGGAAAGCGACGGCTGCGACTTCGTCCTGCGGATGGCGGCGCTGATGCACGACATCGGTAAGCCGGCGACCAAGGCGGTCGGGTCGGACGGCCGGGTCAGCTTCCACCACCACGAGGTGGTCGGTGCCCGGATGACCCGGCACCGGATGAAGGCGCTGCGCTACCCCAAGGAGGTCACCACCCAGGTGGCCAAGCTGGTCGGCCTGCACCTGCGGTTCTACGGGTACGGCCGGGGCGAGTGGACCGACTCGGCGGTCCGCCGCTACGTTACCGACGCCGAAGATCTGCTGCCCCGACTGCACAAGCTGACCCGGTCCGACTGCACCACCCGCAACCGGCGAAAGGCCGCCGCACTGGCCGCCGACTACGACGCGCTGGAGGAGCGGATCGCCCGGATTCAGGCCGAGGAGGATCTGGCCCGGGTCCGGCCGGATCTGGACGGCAACGCGATCATGGAGCTGCTCGGCGTACCGCCGGGACCGGTCGTCGGCCGGGCCTGGCGGCATCTCAAGGAGGTCCGGCTGGAGCGCGGCCCGCTGGACCGCGACGAGGCCGAGGCGGAGTTGCTCCGGTGGGCACGGGACGAAGGGATCCTGTCCGACGCCGGTTAGCCACCCGTAGCGCCCGAATCGGTGGTTACCGGGCGTTGTGCCGCTCGACTACCGTCGCAGGACGGACGGTGCGGCGATCTTGCTGGCGGTCGCGCGCCACGGACAGCTGATCAACCGGGAGGGCCCAGATGCAGCCGTGTGCGGTCTGCGGCGGTGTGTCCGTCAACCAGGCCGGCTACTGCCTCCAGTGCGGCACGTTCCGCGGTGTTCCGTCCAGCCAGGCCGGCTACCCCGGACACCCGCCGCCGCAGCCGCCGGCACCGGTCTACCCCGGCAGCGGTGCGCCGAGCTATCCGGGCTACCCGATGGCGCCGCAGCCGCCCGACCGCGGCCGGTCCTACCTGGTCCCGCTGGTGGCCCTCGGCGCGACGTTCGTTGTACTCGTGGCGGCGATCGGCGTGGTGATCGCGGTCCGCGGCACTGGCGACGGCAACCGGGTCACGGCCGATCCGAGCGTCTCCCCGACCTCCGGCGCCTCCGTGACTCCCGGCGCCTTGCCGACTCCGAGGGAAGCCTCGCCGCCGCTGGTCGACCCCTGCGTGGTCGGTACCTGGCAGGTGGACTCGTACGAGGAGGACATCGCGCTGGAGGAGCCGTTCGGCAGGACCAGGTTCAGCGGCGTCGGCCCCGGTGCCCGGGTCGAGTTGCGCGAGGACGGGTCGGGCACCACCGACTACGGCGACGGCACCACCTTCGAGGGATTCGTAGCCGGGACCGTCGTCACCCTAACCATCAGCGGACGGGTCACCTACCGCTTCCGTGCCTTGGAGGGCACGGTCTCCTTCAGCGACGTTGACGCGGACGGCACGGTCACGTTGAGCGCCCCGGGTGTCGACTCGGAGAGCCAGCCCCTGCTCGTCGACTTCGACCCGGCCAGCTATCAGTGCGACGGCGACACCATGACGCAGCGCACGACGCTCTACACAGCAGAGATGTCCAAGCGCTGAGAGTCAGGTGACAAGTCCACTCAGCAGTTCGCCGTCCGGTACCGCCGCGCCGGCCTGGTCCCGTAGTAGCGCTCGCAGTGGATGTCCTGAACCCACGGGTCGGAAGCGAGCGACATCAGCTGTGACCGCAGCTCGTGGTCGCTGTCCACGATGATGCTCTCGACGTAGTCCTCGCGGAGGAGCCGTCGTGGGCTCCAGGTGACCTGGAGCCGCCACCGTCGGCCCAATTCAAGGTCAAGCGTCCTGGTCTGGGACATGAGGGTTCCTTCCTCGTAGAATTGGTGATGCCGTCGTCAGATGGCGGGCGTCGAGGGCGGTCAGCCTGGTCGGCCGGGGCGCCGGCCGGATCGGGTGCGGGGATGCGGCGTCGGTGTCAGGAGAGGCAGCCCGACGAAGAAGACGCAGACTCCGGCCAGAGCCGCCGCTGCCAGGGTCAGCCACCAGTACGGTACGGACGCCGCACGGCAGACCGCAGCCACCACGACCGTGGTGAGCAGAGTCGACGCGCAGACAATCGCCAGGTTGATCGTTTGGTGGAGTTGTCCCTTCACCTCGACGGCGCCGCGCAGGGTCAGCAAGCGGTTGCGGACGCTGACCGTCATCTTGTCGGGCTGTATCGGGACCTGTTCAGCCTTGGCGCTGGGCTCCTCGTGTGCGAGGTCGATCTCCCGAGTGTCCCGCTGGGCTCCGTCTGCCATCCGTACTTCTCGCATCCTCGTAGCAGATGTGCACTGAACGTGATCGGTCTTCGTGTAGCAGTCTATGCAACTGAGAGTTCCTCTGGGTGCGCATGACACGCTGACGATATATGCATGAAGCACCTATCTGGCTGCCACAACCCGTCAGATCAAGGGGTGACTGGTGTGTAACTCAGTGTGACTTTGCTCCGGGTTGGCCGTCGAATCGATCCCTGGTCGCCGGTAGCGGAGCGCATTCATCCGCTTTGAGTGAAGCCTAGGGCCTATCTTTCGTGGTCGAGGGCTGTGGGATGTGAAACTCGAGATTGATTCGCTACTCAGGAAGCGCTAGCTTGACCGGACCAAGATCTAGCAGGTTGGTGGATGTCAGTTCGTGTGTCTGAGGTGCATCACTCGTACGTAAGAGGGGCACATATTCGATGCAGATGTGGCATCATCTACAGCGTACGCCCGTTCGGTTACCCTGAGTGGCGGCGTGCGTGGGGCCAATGGTCCTGATTGTCGGGACGACGTCCGTGACCAGCTCGTCACGCAAAGGAGACAGGCAGTCATGAGTCCACTACCAAATGCTCCTGACGGAGTGCGGTCGGCCGCATCGGGTCGGCCCTCGAACGGTTCGACCGAACACACCGGTGCCGGGGGCCGCCGCGAGGAGTCCTCCACAGGCGGGACCGCGGCTGTCGGAGCGCTGACCCGCGTGACGGCGAACTTCACTCCGAGGGCGATCTCGGCCTTGGAGAAGATCGCCGTTGAGACCGGCGATTCCAAGACCGACATCCTCAACCGGTCCGTGCTGCTCTACGACGCGATCCTCGATGCGGTCGAACGTGAGGGCGGTACCCTGCACGTTACCTACCCGGACGGCACCCGCGAGCGGTTGCGGTTCATCGGCTGACGAGATTCAGCCGAGCCCAGGTCTGCCAGGCCGGTCGCGCTGCGTCCCAGGTGACGCCGGCGGGGATCGGCCGGGCCTCGAGCTGTCGTCCAGCCGCCGGTCCGATGGGACAATCGGCGGGTGCAGGTGCTCGTCCGCTCGACGCTGACCCCCGCCGACCTGGCCGCGATTCGGCAGCTCGACACATCGTTCGTCGCCACCTCGATGTACCACGTCGTCGCCCGCCACGACGGTTTCACGCTGCGGGAGGTTCCGGTGTCGCCGCCGGTGCGCAAACGGTACGACCTGACCGAAGGGGTAGCCGAGGGCGGTCGGCCATGGGACCTGTACGCGCTCGCGATCGCCGGCGACCAGCCGGCCGGCTTCATGGCGACCACCTACCAACGGTGGAACGGGCGGCAGGTGGTCAACGAGCTGCACGTGGCACCGGCGTACCGCCGGCGCGGGGTGGCCCGGGAGCTGATCGGCATAGTGCAGGTCACCGCCCGGGAGAACGCCGCCCGGGAGATCTGGTTGGAGACCCAGAACGTCAACGTCGCGGCGGTACGCGCGTACCGCCGGCTCGGCTTGACCCTGACCGGCATCGACACCACCCGCTACCCGCCGCCGTACGCCGACGAGGTGGCCCTGTTCATGTCGGCCGCGGTGCCGCCCGCACCCGGTGACCCGGCCCGTCAGCCGACCGGCGGACAATCGGCGGATGCGATGGGCGGTGCTGGACTCACCGATCGGTGAGCTGTCGGTGGCGGTGGACGACGTCGGCGTGTGCCGGGTGCTGTTCGGGCGTACCGACGAGGTGGTCGACGTCGCGCCGACGGACCTGGTGCTGTGCGCGGCGCTCGACCAACTGCGCGGCTACTTCGCCGGTGCGTCCACCGGTTTCACGGTGCCGCTGTCGGTGCGGCGGGGCACGGAGTTCGAGCGGGCCGTGTGGCGGCGGATGACCGACATCCCGTACGGACAGACCGAAACCTACGGTGCGGTCGCTGCGGCGGTGGGCGACCCGCAGGCGGCGCGGGCGGTCGGGGTGGCCTGCAACCGCAACCCGGTCCCGGTGATCGTGCCCTGCCACCGGATCGTCGGAGCCGGCGGCAAGCTGGTCGGCTTCGGTGGCGGGCTGGCCCGCAAACGGCATCTGCTGGAGCTGGAGGCGGCGGTGGCGCTGCGCCAGGCATGGACCTGAACGGTTCCGGGCGGCCCCGCTACAGCGGGACCGCCCGGCGATGCGAGGTGCCGATCGACCGGCGAACGGCCGGGGATCAGCGCTCGATCTTGTTGACGATGAAGTCCTCGACCGCCTGGCGGGCGTCGTGGTCGGCGTACTGCTCCGGCGGCGACTTCATGAAGTAGGACGAGGCCGACAGGACCGGGCCGCCGACGCCCCGGTCGAGGGCGATCTTCGCGGCGCGCAGCGCGTCGATGATCACGCCGGCGGAGTTGGGCGAGTCCCAGACCTCAAGCTTGAGCTCGGCGTTCAGCGGGGTGTCACCGAACGAGCGGCCCTCCAGCCGGATGTACGCCCACTTGCGGTCGTCCAGCCACGGCACGTGGTCGGACGGGCCGATGTGCACGTCGCTCTTGGCCATCTCGTGCGGCACCTGGGAGGTCACCGACTGGGTCTTCGAGATCTTCTTGGA
Organism: Micromonospora sp. LOL_013; assembly: GCF_048060315.1. Taxonomy (NCBI): domain Bacteria; kingdom Bacillati; phylum Actinomycetota; class Actinomycetes; order Micromonosporales; family Micromonosporaceae; genus Micromonospora; species Micromonospora sp. LOL_013. The sequence continues at coordinate 72,510 of NZ_JBHMIQ010000011.1, read as the reverse complement.
GACCAGTCGGGTGCGCTCCAGCATGTTCATGAAGTCCATGTTGCCGCCGAAGTTCAGCTGGTACGTGCGCAGCAGCTCGACGCCCCGGTCCTCGAACAGCTTGGCCAGGGCCCGGTGCACGATGGTCGCGCCGACCTGGCTCTTGATGTCGTCGCCGACGATCGGCAGCCCGGCGTCGGTGAACTTCTGCGCCCAGGTCGGGTCCGAGGCGATGAACACCGGCAGGGCGTTGACGAAGGCGCAGCCGGCGTCGATGGCGGCCTGCGCGTAGTGTCGGGCGGCCTGCTCGGAGCCGACCGGCAGGTAGCAGACAACCACCTCGGCGCGCGCGTCGCGCAGCGCCTGGGCGATGTCGACCGGCTGCTGGTCGGATTCCTGGATGACCTCCTGGTAGTACTCGCCTACCCCGTCGAGGGTGGGGCCACGCTGCACCAGCACCCCGGTGGGCGGTACGTCGCAGAAGGTAATGGTGTTGTTCTCGCTGGCGTTGATCGCCTCGGCGAGGTCCATGCCGACCTTCTTGGCGTCCACGTCGAACGCCGCGACGAACTCCACGTCCGAGACGTGGTAGTCGCCGAAGGTGACGTGCATGAGACCCGGGACGCGGTCGTTGGGGTCGGCGTTGCGGTAGTACTCCACGCCCTGTACCAGGGACGAGGCGCAGTTTCCGACACCGACGATGGCGACGCGGACGGAGCCCATCGCGTTTGCCTCCTTCTTGTTCTTCACGGCCGCTCCGGCTCGTCTCCGGGCTGTCCCGGCGGAGCCTCCCTGGTCTGTCCAGGCGGGGGCGGATCGTTCTCTGCGGGTTCGAACTTCATGGGTTCGGGGTGGCCGGTGCGTGGGGCCCGGCCGGACCGCTCGCTGGCGATCAGCTCCTCCAGCCAACGGACCTCGCGTTCGCAGGCGTCGAGTCCGTGCCGTTGGAGTTCGAGGGTGTACGCGTCGAGCCGCAGAGCGGCTCGACCGAGCACCTCGCGGAGCCCTTCCCGGCGCTCCTCGATCTTGCGCCGCCGCCCCTCCAGAATCCGCAGCCGGGTGGCCCGGTCGGTCCGGGAGAAGAAGGCGAAGTGCACGCCGAACCCGGTGTCCTCGTAGGTCTCCGGACCGGTCTGGGCGATCAGGTCGGCGAACCGTTCCTTGCCTTCGGCGGTGATGGTGTAGACGACCCGGCCGCGGCGGCTGGTCAGTGCCGGGATCTCCGCGTCGGCGGTCGTGTGGTCGTCGGCTTCGGCGATCAGGCCGTTGGCCTGCAGCCGGCGCAGCGTGGGGTAGAGCGAGCCGTAGCTGATCGCGGCGCGGATCGCCCCGAGTTTGGCGGCGAGCTCCTTGCGGAGCTCGTAACCGTGCATAGGGGACTCCTGAAGCAGGCCGAGGATGGCGAGTTCGAGCACGCTGCCCCTCCTACCTCGTGGTCTGCCCGGCATCGTCGACTCGATGTATCGAGCCGATACATCGACACGGTAGACGGAAACCCGACACCGGGCAAATGGTTCCCTGCGTACGGTCGGCTACTGATCGTGACCGTAGTCGCCAAGGTCAGCCGGGACCGCGTACGCTCGTGGCCATGCGTTCGCAGCGTCAGGTCGTCGACTACTCGCTTCAGCGACGAGCCGTGCTGCGCGAGGTGTTCTCCGGCCGGGTGAGCAGCCACGAGGTCTGCGATGCCTCGCCCTACCTGAAGAGTGCTGCCCGGTTCCACGGCGAGCCGACCGACGAGAGCTGCCCGATCTGTCACCGCGAGAACCTGACCCACGTGCACTACATCTATGGCGATGAGCTGAAGCAGTCCGCCGGACAGGCCCGAAACCGGGCCGAGTTGTCGTTGCTGGCGATGACGCTGCGTGAGTTCCAGGTGTACGTCGTCGAGGTGTGTCGCGTCTGCAACTGGAACCACCTGGTGGAGCAGTATCTTCTCGGCCGGGATGGCCTAGGCGTTGGCGGTGACGGCGAGGCTGACGACGCCGTCGCCGTGTCTGGCGGCGGCCGCCCATCAATGACCAAACGAAGGCGAGAGGCCCGACGGTGAACCTGATTGCCCGGTCGCTACGTAGGCACCAGAGAGTAGGCAGGGCAACGTTTCTGGTTAACCGGACAAGTCACGATATTTCTGATGAAGTGACTTTCGGCTGCTGGTGTCGCTCCGGCACCGGTAGTGGGCCAACTCACGGCAGACCGGTGGTGGCGCTGGAGCGCACCACCGCAACCGGCAGGGTGTGACACATGAACTCGTACGGCGACCCCAACTCCGCCCACGGGCGTGCCTACAGTCCAGGCAGCGGTGGCGGATACGGATCCGAGCCGGATGACTACCACTGGGCCGGGGCGGACGACGCCGGGCCGGCCCGCGGCCACTCCGCGCGGGGCGACTCCGAAGCAGGTTGGCACGGCGGAGAAACTTTCCGCGGACCGGCCAGCCCCGGCACCGGTCGGGCCTCGGTCGGTGGCCGGGCTCCGGTCAGCGGCGCCTCCGCCGGACGGGCCTCCGCCGGACGAGCGTCGGTGGGTAGCGCGTCGGTCGGCAGCGCATCGGTCGGCGGCGGCCCAGCCGGTCGGGCCTCGGTCGGTGGCCGGGCTCCGGTCAGCGGCGGTGCCCCGGTCGGTGGTGCCGCCGGTCGCGCCGGAGTCGGCCGGGCGACCGTCGGGCGGGCCAGCGTACGACCGGTGTCACCGGCCGGTGGGTTCGGCGGCGGTCCGGGTGGACCGGGTGGACCGGGCGGACCGGGCGGTCCGGGTGGACCCGACGGCCCGTCCGGGCCGGGTCGCCGTGGCCGGGGCGGTCGCGGCGGCGACCCTGCCGCGGCGAAACGGGCCAAGCAGCGTCGGCGAATCAACCTGCTGATCGCGTCGTTCGCGGTCCTGATCATGCTCACCGGTGGTGCGGTCGTCGGCGGCACCTACTACTCGACGACGGTGACCCTGCCCGAGGAGCTGCCGCTGCCGCTGGCCAGCACGATGTACGCCAGCGACGGCACCACCCGGATCGCCAAGCTGGGCGAGTTCAACCGGGTGTTCGTCACCGTCGACCAGATCCCCGAGCACGTGCAGCGGGCGGTGGCCTCCGCCGAGGACCGCAAGTTCTACGAGCACTCCGGCGTCGACTACGTCGGTATCGCCCGGGCGGCCTGGAACAACTTCACCGGCGGCACCCGGCAGGGTGCCTCGACGATCACCCAGCAGTACGCCCGAAACGCGATGGACCTGCAGGAGGTCTCCTACGCCCGGAAGGTCCGCGAGGCGGTGCTGGCCTCGAAGCTCACCGACCGGTACGACAAGTCCGAGATCATGGGCTTCTACCTCAACACCATCTACTTCGGCCGCGGCGCCTACGGCATCGAGGCCGCAGCGCAGCAGTACTTCGGCAAGCCGGTCGCCGACCTGTCGGTCGCCGAGGGCGCGGTGATCGCGGCAGTGATCAAGCAGCCGGAGCCGGACGCGACCACCGGGCACCAGGGCTACGACCCGGCGGTCAACGAGGCCGAGGCCAAGGTCCGCTGGGAGTACGTGATCGGTGGCATGGTCGAGATGGGTTGGTTGCCCGAGGCCGAGCGACCGACCGAGTACCCGGAGATCCGGGAGGTCGACCCGAACAGCTGCATCATCGACTGCGGGATCAACACCCCCGAGGGCAACGTCATCAACTACGTCCGCGACGAGATGGTGCAGATGGGCATTTGCACGCCGGACACCTGCTCGCAGGAGCTGCGGCAGGGCGGCTACCGGGTCGTCACGACGATCGACGCGAAGATGCAGAACGCCGCAGAGAAGGCGATCTGGCGTGAGGCCAAGGGGTCGGCCATGGAGGGCCAGCCGGAGAACCTGATGGCGGCGATGGTCGCGATCGATCCGGAGACCGGCCGGGTGCTCGCCTACTTCGGCGGCGACAACGGCACCGGGCACGACTACGCCGGCCGCAACTACGAGAACGGCCAGTGGACCGGTGGTCACTCGCCCGGCTCGACGTTCAAGATCTACACGTTGGCCGCCGCCCTGGACAACGACATCTCGGTCGACTCGCACTGGACGGCCGAACCGTTCAAGGTCGAGGGCACCGAGATCCAGGTGCAGAACGCCGGCCGGAACGCCAGCTGTGGCGAGTGGTGCTCGCTGGAGTTCTCCACCGTCCAGTCCTACAACGTGCCCTTCTACCACGTCACCGAGCAGATCGGCGCCGACAAGGTGGTCGGCATGGCCAAGGCGGCCGGCGTCGCCACCATGTGGAACACCGCCGACAACAAGCCGTACGACCTGACCACGGCCGACCCGAAGGAGGTCGCTCCGTCGCCGTTCTTCAACGTGGTCGGGTACGGGCAGTACCCGGTGACGGTGCTCGACCACGCCAACGGGGTGGCAACGCTGGCCAACCGCGGGGTCTACAACAAGGCCCACTTCGTGATCTCGGTCGAGAAGAAGAACCTGGTCAGCGGTGAATGGGTGACGGCCGGAGGCGAGCAGCTCAAGCCGGAGCAGCGGATCCGGCAGGAGGTCGTGGCGGACCTGACCGACGTGCTGACCCAGATCCCGAACAACATCAACAGGGACCTCAACGGTGGGCGTCCGGTCGCTGGCAAGACCGGCACCTGGGAGCTCAACGAGTCCAGCGGCGAGAACGGCGATGCCTGGATGGTCGGCTACACCCCGCAGATCGCGACGGCGGTGTGGGTCGGCAACGTCGGAGACCGCAAGGCGATCCGCGACAAGAACAACAACAAGATCGGTGGTAGCGGACTGCCCGCCATCATCTGGCAGCGCTTCATGAACGAGGCACACAAGGGAATGGACGTCGAACAGTTCCCGGCTGCCCGGGAGATCGGCAGCGTCGACGCCGGCAACGGCAAGTCGCCGGCCCCGCCGCCGCCGGACCCGCAACGACCGGGTCGCGGCGGAATCTGCGACGGCCCGCTGGGCGACCTGTTCTGCCCGGGCGGTGACAACAACGGGAACAACGACGGCGACCAAGGCGACGACGGTGCCGGTAACCCCACGGGAACTCCTGGTAATGGGGCCGACCCCAACGACGGTGACGACCAGGGTGGCGACGGCGGCATCGGGTTCGACTTCGGCGGTGGTGCTGGCGGCACCACCGTGCCGCCGACACTGCCGCCACCGACACGCTGATCGACGGACGTAGATCACCAACCATCGCGCCGGCCGGTGACCAGGTCAACTGACCTGATCACCGGCCGGCGCGGTACATCGGTGAACTCGACATGCCGGTCCTGGGCAGACGAAAGCAGGTCGAGTACGGCAGGATGCCTGTTCATGAGCGTGCAGCCGCCGAACGGTATCGATGGAGTTGAGCGGGCCGAGCAACCTGGACCGGCTACCGCAGCCGAGGGCGAAGCGGTCGAGCGGCCACCCGTCGACCACCCGTCGCGCGCTGACCGGTTCGTCCGCGGCCTGTCCGAAGCGATCGGGGGCCCGCTCGGCCGGCACGCCGCCGGCCAGGACCGGCCCGCCGGCCGGCCCGGCCGGTTCTGGACCGCCGCCCGGATCGTTCTCGCGCTGATCTGCCTCAGCCTCGCGGCGCACTGGGTGCAGAAGTCGCCCTGCATGGACGGCGCCTGGCAGGACAACATCCAGTACACCCGGTTCTGCTACACCGACGTACTCGCCCTCTACTACGCCGAAGGGCTCAACGAAGGCAAGGTCCCCTACCTCGACCACCCCGTCGAGTACCCGGTGGTGACCGGCTACTTCATGGGGGCGATCGGGCTACCGGTGCACGCGCTCGGCACAGACCGACCCGAGCTCAACCAGGCGATGTGGTTCTACAACGCCAACGCCCTGGTGCTCTGCGCGCTGGGGGTGGCCGCCGTGGCGGCGATCCTCGCCCTGCGCCGCCGCCGGCCGTGGGACGCCGCGATGTTCGCCCTCGCCCCTGCGCTGGTGCTGACCGCCACCGTCAACTGGGACATGCTGCCGATCGGGTTCGCGATGTTCGGCCTGTTCGCCTGGGTTCGGCAGCGTCCGCTGCTCGCCGGCGTCCTGCTCGGCATCGGCGGCGCCGCAAAGATGTGGCCGCTGTTCCTGCTCGGACCGATCCTCGTCCTCGGCCTGCGGTCGGGCCGGATCCGGGCCATCGTCACCGCGATCGTCGCGGCGGTCGGCACCGTGGTCGCGGTCAACCTGCCGGTCTACCTCTTCGCCCACGACGGGTGGCGGCGGTTCTTCGAACTCAACTCCGAACGGCCAATCGACTGGGGAACGCTGTGGTACATCGGGCGCTACCTGGACGGCAAGTGGGCCGGCGGTGCGTCCGGCAGTCAGGGTCCGTTCCAGTGGCTCGGCGACAACATTCCGACGCTGAACACCCTGTCGTACGTACTGTTCGGCCTGGCCTGCCTCGGTGTCGGCGCGTTGGCTGTGCTCGCGCCGCGTCGACCCCGGCTGGCCGCGTTGGCCTTCCTGGTGGTCGCCGCGTTCCTCATCTTCAGCAAGGTCTGGTCACAGCAGTTCACCCTGTGGCTGCTGCCGTTGATCGTGCTGGCCCGGCCGCGCTGGGGTGCCTTCCTCGCCTGGCAGGCCGCCGAGGTCGGGTACTTCCTTGCCTTCTACGGGCAGCTGCTCGGCACCGCGACCGGCAGTCAGATCATTCCCGACGGGGTCTTCGTGCTGGCCGCCACGCTGCGGCTCGGCACGGTGGTGGCGCTGTGCGTGTTCGTGATCCGCGACATTCTCCACCCGGAGCGGGACGTGGTGCGCCGCAACTACTCCGACGACCCGGACGGCGGCGTCTTCGACGGTGCGCCGGACGCCGGCTGGGTGCCCAAGGTCCGCCGCTGGTTCAACGACCAACGCGAACCCCGGCCGGCCGCCGGAGGATCACAGTCGGTAGACGACGGTGTCGCCGATGTCGACCCGGTCGATGCCGAGCCCGTCAACCGGTAGGTCGACGGTGGTCTGCCACGGCGTCCCGGGCACCTGGTCACGCCGGAGCACCACGGTACGCACGCCCAGCTCGCGCAGGTATCCGATGCTGGCCTGGTCGGGGAACGTCCGGGTAATCTCCCGTACCTCGGCCAACTGGTCCGGGGTGAAGCCGCTGCCGCCGTTCACCACCGGCTGGAACCGGGTCGTCGACCAGAGCATCACGTGCTGGTCGAGATTCTGGCTGCTGGGCAGCACCAGAATCGGGCCGTCGTCGACCCGCATGATCTGCGGCTGCTCGGGCACCTCCGGGTGCGGGGTGACGTTCAACCCCTCCACCAGGACCAGCAGCAGGGGCAGCAGGGTGGCCAGCCGCAGCAGCGCACCGGGCCGTTCGGTAACTCGTAGCCGGGCGATGTCGTCGACCCGACCGACGAACGCCGCCACCGCGCCGGCGGCGAGGATCGCCAGCAGCAGCGTGGTCCACAGCATCATCCGGCCCGGCGTGCGGATTCCGTCCCAGCCGGGGACGTACTCGAAGAGCAGGCCGTAACTGTAGGTGCCGCCGAAGAAGCTGCTGCCCATCGCCAGGATCCCGGTGAGCAGCACCCCGCCGAGCAGCAACAGCCGTTGCCGCCAGGTCCAGATGGACAGCACCAGCCCGGCGAGCGCCAGCGCGTACAGCACGAAGCCGGGCAACAGAGTCATCTCCGGATGCCAGGGCAGTGCCGCGCGGGCGTCGGCGTGCCGGTCGCCCCAGATCAGCGACTCCGCCGGCGCGGTGAAGAACCCGGACACCGGCGGTGAGTACGCGGCCAGGTCGGCCATGGTCCGAGCGGCGTTCGGGTGCAGTTCGGCGACCCGGAAGTACGGGATCGCCAGCAGCACCCCGACGGCGGTGAACAGCGCGCCGCCGGCCAGGTCGGTGAGCAGCAGTACGGCTCCGAACGGCTTTCGCTGCGGCCAGAACCAGGTGCGCCGTACCAGGTACATGGCCAGTGAGGCCAGGCAGATGATCGCCAGGATGTAGATGAACGGCAGTCCGATACCGAATCCGAGGCTGATCTGCCAGGCCGCGGTCAGCCAGCCGGCCAGCGCCCAGCTGACGCTGCGCCGCTGCGGTCGGTAGCCGTACCGCAGTGACCAGCCGTGTCCCCGGGCCAGCATGGCCAGCGCCAATGGAATGCCGCCGTTGGAGACGATGTGCAGGTGCCCGGCCTGTGACAGCAGCCACGGCGCGTACGCGTAGCCGGCCGCACCGACGGCTGCCGCGGTCCGCCCGGTGCCGAGCTGGCGGATCAGTGCGTACGCGCCGAGCGCCGCCAGGGCGTGGGCCAGCACGAAGATGATGTTGTAGCGCAGGACCGCCGCCACCGGCCCGTCTCCGATCATGCCGGCGGGCGCATAGCCGAGCAGGGTGTCGGAGAAGGCGAAGCTCCACGACTGCGGGTAGAAGGTGTTCGACTGCCACAGCTGGGTGGGGTCGGTCAGCAGAACATGCCCGGACCAGGCCATCTGCCAGGCCTGCAAAGTCGGATCCCAGGTGTCCTGCGGGATCGTGTAGAGCGGGTAGCGCAGCGTGGGCCAGGTCATCGCCACCGCGACGACGAGCGCCGCGACGGTGGCCAGGCTCCATTCGTGGATCAGCACCCGGACGACGGCCTGCCGGGCCCGCACCAGCCGACCCGGCCGGCTCTCCGGCGCCGGACCGAACGCGGTGAACGGATCGTCGGTCGGCTCGGCCTTGCTCTCCGGCGGATCGTCGGTCGTGACGGACTCGGCCTCCGGCCGGCCCACCGTCGTCTCGTCGAGTTGCTGTTTGGCGCCGTTGGTCGATGCCGGGTCGGGGCGGACCGGGTCGGCCGTGCTGGCCCGGTCGCCGTCGGCGGCTGCTCGCTTGCCGGTCATCGGGCCGTATCCTGCTGCCCCAGCCGATCTCGCAGGAAGGCGATGTCCGCCGCCTGGCCGTCGGTGCCACCCGGAGTCTCGACGATGACCGGCGCGTCGGCGGATCGGATCACCGCGACGATCAGTTCCGGGTCGATCATGCCGGCCTGGAGGTTCTCGTGGCGGTCCCGGCTGCTGTCGAAGGCGTCTTTGGACCCGTTGGCGTGGATCAGGTCGATCCGGCCGGTGATCGCCTTGACCCGGTCGACGATGTCGAGCAGCTCCTCGCCTGCGGCGTGGGCGTGGCAGGTGTCCAGGCAGAAACCCGGCCCGAACTCGCCGATCGTGTCCCACAGCCGGGCCAGCGCGTCGAACCGTCGAGCGCAGGCGTTCTCCCCGCCTGCGGTGTTCTCGATCAGCACCGGCACCGGAAATCCGCCCTGGTCCCGTGCGTAGGCGAAGGTCTTGCGCCAGTTGTCGAAACCCACCGCTGCGCCGTCGCCCCGGCTGACGTGGCCGCCGTGCACGATCAGACCCTTCGCCCCCACCTGGCGGGCACCGGTGGCATGGCTCAGCAGGAGCTTGCGACTCGGAATCCGGATCCGGTTGTTCGAGGTGGCGACGTTGATCACGTACGGAGCATGCACGTAGCGGTCCACGTCCGAGCTGGCCAGCTGAGCCGCGTCGGTGCGCGGCTGCGGGGCCTTCCAGCCCTGCGGGTCGGAGAGGAAGAACTGGACCGCGTCTGCCCGTCGGTCGGCGGCTGCGGTGAGCGGGTCGCTGGGGTCGACGTGGGCTCCGATACGCATGGGCCGAGCCTACGTGGCAAGCCTGACGATCCGGGCACCGGCGGTTCGTGCGTCCACCGGTTCGTACCGGTGGACGTGGGCCGGCCGCCCGGCGAGCCGGCCGCGTCACCGCCGCCGATCGCGGTCGTTGCTCCCGGTAGAGAACCGGCCCGGTGTCTCCGCCGATCGGCGGAGACACCGAGGTCTTCGTCCTCATCTTCGTGCCGGGACCGGTGCCACCGTTCGTGCTGGGAGAGGACGTGCCGATAGAACTGTCGCTTGCGGAGGGCGTGGCGGACCGCTGGCTCGCCGGTCTGACCGGACAAGATCATCCAATCGGACTATTAGCGCTCCTTGCGCTAATTGCTGTGATTGGCGTGTCTGTAGCAGCAATAAGGGTTATAGTTGTGCAACACGGGCAGAGGTTCAAGCACCTGCCCTGACCAGCGCACAACTGCACAGGCTCCGCGGGGCGCCTCACGTCCAACCTCGTCGGTGTGGTCGTTCCTCCCCAGGTCCCACCCAAAGAATGCGGACAGGGGCGCCCCGCGGCTCGTGCCCGCAGCCGGCTATCCTTGTCCGGTTGCGCCGACGTCAGTTGCCTGACTGGTCGTCGGCGTCACGACGCTGGACCTCCTGCCACGGAAGGACCGTGGCCGTCAGCCCACAGGAGGTGAGTACGTCTTGCGTCATTACGAGATCATGGTCATCCTCGACCCCAGCCTCGAGGAGCGCACGGTCGCGCCCTCGCTCGACACGTACCTCAACGTGATCCGCACCGCCGGAGGCTCAGTCGAGAAGCTCGACGTCTGGGGTCGCCGCCGCCTCTCCTTCGAAATCAACAAGAAGGCGGAAGGCATCTACGCGGTCATCGACCTGCAGGCCACCCCGGATGCTGTCGCCGAGCTGGACCGCCAGCTGCGACTCAACGAGTCGGTGCTGCGCACCAAGGTCATTCGGCCGGAGACGCGCTGACCGCGTCCCACCGGTCCGCCCGACAGCTCTCGTCGGTCCTGTCACACGGCTCTGGCAGCCTGGTGTCGAGGACGTCGACTGAGTGCGCGAGGAGATGGTCATGGCAGGAGATACCACCATTACGGTCATCGGCAACCTGACCGATGACCCTGAGTTGCGCTTTACCCCGTCGGGAGCAGCGGTCGCCAAGTTCCGGGTGGCCTCGACCCCCCGGTACATGGACCGAGCTTCCGGCGAGTGGAAGGACGGCGAGCCGCTCTTCCTGTCCTGCACGGTGTGGCGCCAGGCGGCGGAGCACGTCGCCGAGTCGCTCCAGCGGGGTGCCCGGGTGATCGTCTCGGGTCGGCTGCGGCAGCGGTCGTACGAGACTCGTGAGGGCGAGAAGCGGACCGTCATCGAGTTGGAAGTCGACGAGATCGGCCCGTCGCTGCGGTACGCCACGGCGAAGGTGCAGAAGATGTCCCGATCCGGCTCCGGCGGCGGCTTCGGCGGCTCCGGTGGCGGTGGCAACCAGGGCGGCGGCTTCGACGACCCATGGGCCACGGCCGCGCCGGCCGCGCCGGCCGCCTCGTCCGCCCGTTCGGGCGGCGGGAACTTCGACGAGGAACCTCCTTTCTGATATGGCTTCCAACGCCCGCGATCGCAAACCAGGAGCACGAGCAATGGCCAAGGCTGCGGCACTTCGCAAGCCGAAGAAGAAGGTGAACCCGCTCGACAAGGACGGGATCACCTACATCGACTACAAGGACACCGCACTGCTGCGCAAGTTCATCTCCGACCGGGGCAAGATCCGTGCCCGGCGGGTGACCGGGGTGACCTCCCAGCAGCAGCGACAGATCGCCCGCGCGGTCAAGAACGCCCGCGAGATGGCGCTCCTGCCGTACACCACGACGGCCCGCTGAGCGGAGGCACCGATATGAAGATCATTCTCACGCAGGAGGTGTCTGGGCTCGGTTCCCCCGGGGACATCGTCGAGGTGAAGGACGGCTACGGCCGTAACTACCTGCTGCCCCAAGGGTTCGCGATCTCCTGGACCAAGGGTGCCGAGAAGCAGGTCACCTCGATCAAGCGGGCCCGTTCCGCCCGGGAGATCCGCGACCTCGGGCACGCCAACGAGGTCAAGGGTCAGCTGGAGAGCCTGAAGGTCACCCTGACCGCTCGGGCCGGCGAAGGCGGTCGACTGTTCGGCTCGGTCACCCCGGCCGAGGTCGTTGACGCCGTCCGTACCGCCGGCGGTCCGGCCCTGGACCGGCGGCGGCTGGAGCTGCCCGGCCACATCAAGTCGGTCGGTACCTACCCGGTGAAGGTCAAGCTGCACCCGGACGTCACCGCCAGGTTCGACCTCAGTGTGCTGCAGGCCAGGTAGCTTCCGGCAACCACTGCGAGCGAGACATCCGGCTCAGGGGCCGCACCAGACGGTGTGGCCCCTGAACCATGCTCAGCGCAGAATGCTGGAGACGACGACCGGCTCCCCGGACCCGAGGTAGAAGATGCCCGGGTAGCCGGCGGTGGCGAAGCCGTGACTGGTGTTGCGGCGCAGCACCGAATCGGTCAGTTCGAGGGTGCCAGACCGGTCGTTGCTGACAAAGAAGATGGCCCCGCCACCTTCCCGCGCCTCGTTGTCGGCGATGACGGTGCCGGCGATCGAGACGGTGAACCGGTTGCCGTCGGTGTAGATCGCCCCACCGCTACCGCCGCCCGGAGTGCCGGGCTTGGCTGGATTCGCACCGTAGCCGGTTGCCGAGTTGTGCGTCAGTACGCTGTTCAGCACGATCCATGAGACACCGATGCTGCTCAACGCACCGCCGTTGGCACACACTCCGCCGTCGCCGGGTGCCCCTCCGAAGGTGCTCTGCACCACGTACACCGGCTGGTCCTGCCACTGGTCCAGCACCCGGATCGCCGCGCCTGCGAGATCCGGTCCGGTCGGGTCGCACCGGTTACCGACGAATCGGGAGTTGACCACCCGGAACTGGCCGCCCCGGACGAAGATCGCGCCACCGCCGCCACCGTCGACCTGCTCACCGGTGGAATCGCCGTCGGCAAAGGTCAGGTTCTGCACGACCAGTTCGGGATGGTCCTGATCATTGCAGTGTGAGGTCGTCCAGCCCTGCGCCTGGTCGCAGGTGTTCATGTACAGAATTCGTCGTTGCCCGGCGCCGCTGAGGGTGACCAGCCCGCCGCCGTCCAGCACCACCTGCCGACTGGCCGCGTTACGGACCTTCGCCGTCCGGTCCATCGTGATCACCACCGGTTCCGGCCCGCAGGCGAAGGTGATGATCCCGCCGGCTGCGACCGCCGCGACGACCGCCTGGGAGGTGCAGCTGGCCGGCGTACCGTCGCCGATCGTGCGGGTTGGCCGGCTGGTGTCCACCGCGCGGGCCCGCGCCGGCACCTGGGCTCGTCCATCGGGGTTGCCGGTCGCCGTCGTCCGGTCGGGAGCCTCCGACGGCACCGGGGCCGCGCCCAGCCCGGCCGCGCCGGACGGTGGTGGTGTGCCGTCCGACGGGACAGCGGCCGGCGTGGTGGTAGCGGACGACGCCCCAGGCTGCGCTTTGGTGGGAGGCGGACCGGCACCGACCGCCGAGCCGTCGCCGGCCGCGCCGCACCCGGTCACCAGCCCGGTCACCAGCCCGGCGAGAAGCGGCCCGGCCACGGTCAGGTTGATCCTCCAGCTGCGGCTGAACACTGGTCGATCCTAGGAGCGTGGCACCCGCGACGAACAGCGCGAACTGTCGGGGATCCGGGGCCCGCCCGGTAGGTCCGGCGTCAACCGATCGGCTGGCCGGTGATGGCGCTGGTGAGCACGGTCGACATGCCGCCGCCGATCACCGCCGACGCCAGGCCGACACTCGAGGCGCGCCACGTGCCGCTGACCCACCTGATCGACACCGCCAGGACCAGCGAGATCATCAGCGCGTACGCGAAGTCCGGCGCGGCGGCCAGCAGCGAGTTGATCGCCTGCGCCCGAGCGGAGAGGCAGCCGCCGTCCACCCCGAGAACGCAGTCGGTGGTCGCCGGGGTGCCGTCCAGGGTGAGGCTCCAGATCAGAAACGCCACCACCGGCAGGGCGTACCAGGCGGCCGTGTACAGCAGCGATGACAGGTAGCCGCCCTGGTCGGCGTCGATCAGTTCGTCGTCGATCCGGTACGTCAGCCGACGCTGCGACGGCGGCTCGTACCTCGGCCGTGGTCGTTGCTCGGGCAGCACCCGGGAGCGGGGCGCGCTCGGCAGGGCGATCGGTGACCGGGGTGCCGAAGCCGGCGTCTCCACCCACCTGGGGTCGTCTTCCGCCAGCCGGGTCCCCGACCAGAAGGTACCTTCCCGGCCTGGCTCGACCTGTGGCCACGGATCGACCGGCGGAAGGATATCGGCGTCGACGTCGCCGACCTCGGCCGCGCGCCTCTTGCGCGCCCCGGTGCGGCTACCGGCCGGCCAGCTCTCCGGGTCGTCGCCCCGGTGCCACTGATCGGTCTGGTCGCCGATTTCGCGCCAACTGTCGACCGGTTTCGGGCGGTACGCCCTGCGGCTGAGCTCCCCGGCCCGGCCGGTGGGCGGCTGCGCCGGGCCGGCACCGATCGCCCGCGGCGAGGACGCGGTACGCGGCCAGGTGCCGGTCTCGTCGGTGAACTCGCGCCGGGGCGGTTCGATCTCGCGACGGGCGGGCCGGTCCCATCGCCCGGCCTGGTCCTCCTCCCGCGACCACCCGCCGGTGCGCTCGCTGGCCCGGGACCACTCGCTGGTGTAGTCGGCGCCCCGGGACCATTCGCTGGTGTGGTCCGTCGCGCTGGACCATCCACTGGTGGGGTCGGAACGCCTCGGCCACTCGCCGGTGTGGTCCGATCCACCGGACCACCCGCTGGTGGGCTCGTCGTCGCGTAGCCACTGCGCCGCGTGGTCGTCGTCGAGCCGACGCCGGATGTTGTCGCGGTCGCGCCGTCGGCGGCCGGGACGGTCGGAGTCGGACGGCGGGCCGGTACGACGGGACGACCGACGACTGCGACCGTCGTACCCCTCCAGGTCACCGGGGTCACCTGGATCACTGGGCGATGCCGACCACCGCGCCGACGCGGTCGACCAGGTAGCGGGTGGCGTAGTGGCTGGACCGCCCGGGTCGAGCGGACCGGCACCCGACACCGGCCCGTATCGGCTATCGGGCGACTCACGCCGCCAGCCCGCTGGATCGCCGGACACCGGGCTGCCGGAGATCGGGTTCCCGGACACCGGGCTGCCGGAGATCGGACCGCCGGAGATCGGGTCCTCGGCCGCGCGGCGCCGGCCCGGTGCCCGCCGGGGCCGGTCCCAGGCAGGGGCGTCCATCTCAGGCCCGGCCGCTGGCAGCGCCGGCCGGCCACGGGACCGGCGGGTCCGTACCGGCTGCTCGGGGATCTGCCACGATTCGTCGCGGTGCCGCCCGGCCCGGCTGGCCGGCGGATCCCGGTGGACCGGCTCACCCGCTGGCGGCGTCGGGCCGGCGGGCAGCGCCCACCGGCCCGACGCCGGGCTGCCCCAGTCTGCCTGGTGCTGGGCACCGTCGCGCTGGTCCTCGTCGCGGCCGCGTCGGTCCTCGTAGCGGCGCCGGCCGCGGGGCGCCGCGTCATCCTCGGCCGGGTCGTAGCGCCGTGACCGACGAGAGCGTGGTGCCGGGTCGGCGTCGGTGTCGTCGGGCCACCGGGCAGCCGACCGCCGCTCGCGTGGAGGGCGGTCGCCGTACTCCCAGTCCCGGTAGTCCACCGCCGGAGCCTCGCCCCTTCGCTATCGAGCCGTGATCGGCTGGGCCGGCGAATCAGTTCCCGCCCGATAGTAGCCGGTGGCCAGGTGGGCAGCCCGGTGCAGATTTTTGTCCACCGGCTGTGGATCGCAAAGTCCCAGCTCAGCGGGCATCTCCTCGAGGTGGCGGCAAGTTTTCCACAGGCTGTGCACAAGGTTGTGCACAGCCTGGGCCCTCCTGTCCACAGCTTGTCCAGAGGTTCATCCACCGCCGTGTTTGGGCATGCCGCCGCAAGTCCGTATCGTTTCCCGGAGCCCTCCCACGCCGATGCGACGTCCCCTGGTCGCCCGGTCCCTGGTGGGTCCGACCGCAGGTCGTCGACGACGCACGAGCAGACGATGTCGTACCCGCGCAGTTGACTCGCGGCAGTGATGTAGTGAAGGGGGGTGCCCGGATGTCCATCACGGACGACCTGCAGACCGAGCCCCGGCCACCGGCCCGCCCGTCCGGTCCACCCGGCCCGCCGGCCAAGCCACCCGGTCCACCCACCGGCGGTGAGCCCTTCGACCGCACGCCACCCCAGGACGTCGCCGCCGAACAGTGCGTCCTCGGCGGAATGCTGCTCTCCAAGGACGCCATCGCCGACGTCGTGGAGATCCTCAAACCGAACGACTTCTACCGCCCGATCCACGCCACGGTCTTCGACGCGGTGCTGGACCTGTACGGGCGAGGCGAGCCGGCGGACGCGATCACCGTCTCCGCCGCGCTCGCCAACTCAGGTGACCTGGGCCGGATCGGCGGCGCGCCGTACCTGCACACCCTGATCGCGAGCGTGCCCACCGCGGCCAACGCCTCCTACTACGCCAGGATCGTGGCCGAGCGCGCGGTGCTGCGCCGCATCGTCGAGGCCGGCACCAAGATCGTGCAGCTCGGGTACGGTTCCGCCGCCGGCGGTGGCCGGGACATCGACGACGTCGTCGACCTCGCCCAGCAGGCGGTGTACGACGTCACGGAACGGCGGGTGAGCGAAGACTTCGCGGTCCTGGCCGACATGCTGCAGCCGACTCTCGACGAGATCGAGGCGGTCGGTGCCCAGGCCGGCATGATGACCGGAGTGCCCACCGGGTTCACCGACCTGGACCGGTTGCTCAACGGGCTGCACCCCGGGCAGTTGATCATCGTCGCCGGCCGGCCCGGCCTCGGCAAGGCGCTGGCGCTGGACACTCCGCTGCCCACCCCGACCGGCTGGACCACCATGGGTGAGGTCGCGGTGGGTGACCGACTACTCGACGCCGCCGGTCGACCTACCACGGTCGTCGGCACCTCTGCCGTCCTGCTCGGCGGACGGTCCTACCAGGTCGAGTTCTCCGACGGCTCGGCCATCGTCGCCGACGGTGACCATCTCTGGCAGGTGACACACCGGCCCGCCGTGCCGGTACCGGCAGCGGCCGCCGCGGCGCTGGCCGCTGTCACCCCGGCACCGGTCTCGGCCGATCCGGTCCTGGCCGGCCGATCCCGGCCAGGACCGGATCGGTCCGCACCTGCACGGGCCACCCAGGTACTGACCACCGAGGAGATCCTGGACCTGCTCGACCGGTCACCTGCGGAGCATCCCGAGGTCACCGTCGCGAACTGCCGTGCCCTGGCGCTGCCCGACCGCGACGACCTGCCGGTGCCGCCGTACCAGTTGGGGGTCGATCTTGCCGGTGGTGACCCGGCTGCCGACCACCGCCAGGTCGACCGGCGGATCCCCGACGCGTACCTGCGGAGTTCCGAGCGGCAGCGGCGGGCGCTGCTGACCGGTCTGTTGGACACCGCCGGCACCCGCAACCCGGGCGGGCTGGACGAGTACCGGACCAACTCGCGTTCGATGGTCGAGGCGGTACGCGAGTTGGTGGCGAGCCTCGGTCTGCACTGCACGGTGTCCGTGGCCACCGTCCAGGGCCGGATGACCTCGCCATCCACCGTCTACACGGTGAGCATCCAGACCGACGACGAGCAGCAGCGAGGAATCACCTCGGTCCGACCGGTCCGCAGCGTGCCGGTGCGCTGTGTCACCGTGGACAACGCCGACCACCTGTATCTCGCCGGTCGGACGATGATCCCGACGCACAACTCGACCGCGTCGATGGACTTCGCCCGCAACGCGGCGATCCGGGCCGGTCACGCCAGCGCGATCTTCTCGCTGGAGATGAGCAAGGTGGAGATTGTCATGCGGCTGCTCTCCGCCGAGGCGAAGGTGCCGTTGCATGTCCTGCGCTCCGGCCAGCTCTCCGACGACGACTGGACGAAGCTGGCCCGGCGGATGGGCGAGATCAGTGAGGCGCCGCTCTTCGTCGACGACACGCCGAACATGAACTTGATGGAGATCAGAGCCAAGGCGCGGCGGCTACGGCAGCGGCACGACCTGAAGATGATCGTCGTCGACTACCTGCAGCTGATGACCTCACCGAAACGCACCGAGAGCCGTCAGCAGGAGGTCGCGGACCTGTCCCGTGGGCTCAAGCTGCTGGCCAAGGAGGTCGAGTGCCCGGTGATCGCGGTCAGCCAGCTGAACCGTGGCCCTGAGCAGCGTACCGACAAGCGGCCGCAATTGTCCGATTTGCGCGAGTCGGGGTCGATCGAGCAGGACGCGGACGTGGTCATTCTGTTGCACCGAGATGACTACTACGACAAGGAGTCGCCTCGGGCGGGCGAGGCGGACTTCATCGTCGCCAAGCACCGGAACGGGCCGACCGACACGGTGACCGTCGCCGCGCAACTGCACCTATCCCGGTTCGTCGACATGGCGATCTGAGCCACCATGCCGGGACGGCCGCCCGATTCCAACGGCGCGGCGGCCCGGACCAGCGCAGCGTTCCGGACCGCCGGGGGCACAGGCTCAGTCGAACAGCTGGTTGAGGAAGCTCTTCTGCCGCTTGTGCCGGTAGTGCCCGTGGTAGCCGTGGTGCCCGTAGGCGGCCGCCGGCGGGTAGGCCGGGGCCGGCGGCGGGTAGCCGGGCTGGTGGTGCGTCGGCGGGGGTGGCGGAGGCGGCGGGTATCCGCCGGCCGGGCTCGGTGCCGGGCGGGGCGGTTGACCGGGCTGCTGGCCGCCGGCACCACCGTTCCAGGCTGCCTCCGCGTCCAGCAGGCGCTCCAGCTCGCCCCGGTCGAGAAAAATGCCGCGACACTCGGTGCACTGGTCGACGGTGATCCCACTGCGCTCGTACTGCCGCATGGCGCCGTGACACTTGGGACAGTTCATCTGCATGACTTGACGGTACCGGCTGGGATCCTCACCTGCCGACCGGCAACGCGGTGACCTCGTCGTCGGACACCTGGTGGAAATCCTGGTAGTGACAACCGACGGCGCGAAAGTCCGTTGGCCGCAGCGGGCAGACGACCTCGTCGACCACGTCTTGAAGCGTGCCGATCGCCTCGGCCGAGCCGACCGGCACCGCCAGCACCACTCGGTCCGCACCGAGGCTTCGACTCACCGTGACCGCTGCCCGGGCCGACGCGCCGGTGGCCAGCCCGTCGTCGACCAGAACGGCGGTCCGGCCGCGCAGGTCCAGCGGCGGCCGGTCGCCCCGGAACAGCCGCTCGCGGCGGCGCAACTCGGTGGTCTCCGCGGTGGTGATCCGGGCGATCTGTCCCGGGTCGAGCTGGTCGGCGATCTCCGGGTTCAGCACCCGCACCCCGCCCGGCCCGATCGCGCCGAAGGCGACCTCGGACGCCGACGGCAGACCGAGTTTGCGGATGACCAGCACGTCGTACGCTACGTCGAGCTGGTCGGCGACCACCGCCGCGACCGGTGCTCCGCCCCGCAACAGTCCAAGGACGACGACGTCCGGTCGCCCCCGCAACTGCGCCAACTGCCCGGCCAACTGCTCCCCGGCGTCGCGGCGGTCCCGGTAATCCATCTCCATGTCCTCAAGGTGTACGCCGTTTCCCGCCCGCCCGCCGCCCGGTCGGCGGATTCCACACCGACGGTCGCGGTCACCCTGCCAGGATGTCGCCGGCCAGGCGGCCGACCAGCAGCGCGGCGAATCCGGCCAGCAGGGTGCCGGTGGCGTAGCCGGCGGCCGTCCAGCGATCCCGCGCGGAGCCGCCGGCCAGCTGGACCACCTCGTAGGCGAAGGTCGAGTACGTGGTCAGCGCGCCGCAGAAGCCGGTGGCGAGTAGCCGGGCCAGCCAGCCGGCACCGGTCAGTCCGGCACCGGCGAGTACGCCGATCAGCGCGGCCCCGGCCAGGTTGACCAGGAAGGTGCCCCAGAAGCTGGGCTGACCGAGCCCCACCACGACCCGGTCGGTGAGGTAACGAACCAGCGCGCCGACCGCCCCGCCACACATCACCAGGAGCAGACTCATCCCGTACCTCCCGAATGTTCCGGATGATCGGGGCGGGTCACCGGACCCGCCGCGCGATCCGGTCGGCGAGCGGCCGGGCCGCCGCGCCGCCGAGCCAGACCGCGACCAGCGCGCCCGCCAGGGTGCCGAGCGCGTAGCCTGCGGCCAGCCAGGGCCGTCCGGCGGTGAGCAAGTCGGCGACCTCCAGAGTCTGGACCGAGAAGGTGGTGAAGCCGCCGAGTACGCCGGCACCGAGGAACGGCCGGAGCAGCAGGTGCGGGTGAGGCACGGCGGTGACCACCCGCATCAGGACACCGATCAACGCACATCCGACGAGATTGGTGACCAGGGTCGGCCAGGGCAGCCCAACCTCGGCCGGGCCCGGCCAGCTGGCGGCGATGCCGTAGCGGGCGGCCGCTCCGGCCGCGCCGCCGACAGCCACCGCGGCGAGGACCGCCGGTGCCGCCGACCCCCGGGGGATCACCGGTCGGGCCCGTACGCCGGCACCAGCCCGTCACGGTCCGGCGCGAACGCCTGCGCCGGCACCTCGGCGACCCGGAGCACAGGGATCCAGCTGAACAGGGCGACCGGGTAGAGCAGGTAGCCGAACCGGGTCGACGGCAGCAGCAGCGTCGCCGCCAACAGGCCGAGGCCGCAGATCAGGGCCGCGGCGGCCGGCGGACCAGCCGTACCGCGATGGTGAACCCGGCGAGCAGCAGCAACCCGCTGGCGACGATCCGTCCGCCGGGCATCCAGGTGGCGATCAGCATGCCGGGCAGCGGCGAGGCCGCCGGGCTGGGGACCATGCCGGCACCGAGTGGGAAGCCGAGCACGTTGTGGATCAGCGCGGCGTGGTCGACCACTGCCACCGGCAGCAGGGCGAGCAGCGGCAGAGTGATCCCACCGGCCGCGACCCGGCCTACGGCCCGTCGACTACCGGTGGCGGCGTGGCAGAGCAGCACCAGCAGGACCGGCCAGGCGAACAGCTTGAGCGCGGCGGCCGCGCCGATGGCCGCCCCGGCTGCCGCGTACCGGCCGCCGGCGCAGAGCACCAGGGCGAGCAGGGCGAGAGCCAGCACCGGAAGGTCGTCGCCACCGGTGCTCATGGCCAGCGCGGCGATCGGCAGTACGGTGCTGAGCTGAGCGGCGCGCACGATTACCCGATCGCCGGACGGGCCGGCCCGGCGGCGCGCCAGAGTGAGGGCCGCGGCCAGGGCGGCGAGGGTGGCGACGGCGAACCAAACCCGGGCGTCGGTCCACCAACCGGTGCCGGCCAGCGCCCGGGGCAGCCCGAAGATCGCCATCCCGGGCTGGTACGGCAGGTATCCGAGTAGCCGTTCGTCCGCCGGCAGCGCCGCGATCTGCTGTTCGGACAGGTACGGGCTGCCGTCGGCGAGCAGCCGGGAGGCACCGCCATCGTCGACCACAACCACCTCTTCCTGGGCCCGGTCGGTGCGGCCATCGGCCCGCTGCTCGGCCTGCAGGACCAGGGGCACCGCGACCACCGCCGCCCAGGTGGCTCCGGTAAGCCACGCGCGGGCGACGCCGCCGGTCAGCCGCAGCCGCTGGCGGGCCGCGGCGTGCCGGACGACGAGTTGGCCGACCACGACGAGGGCCGCGGCCGCGTAGCCGACAACCGCGACGGCCCCCCAGGCTCGGTGCGGGGCGAGCGTGGAGGCGACCGCGGTGACCGCCGCGAAGACTGCGGAGAGCAGATAGAGGGCCAGGTCGCCGCCGAGGCCGTCGGCGCTTCGGTCCAGTTGCACCCAGCGGCGGGTGGCGACGGCTCGCCACCGCCGGGCCGGGCCAGCCGGGCGGCGCTGGCGAGCTGCGGGTCCGGCCGCCGTGACGGTCACGCCGGCAAGTCTGACAGAACGGTCAGGCCGGCAGGTGCGGTACCTTCTCGTTCCGTTGCCGCTGGCCGGCGCGGCGGGTGTGGTCGATGCGGACGACGGCGCCTGCATCGTGCAGTGGACTGGCCAGGCTGCCGGGGCGGCCGTCGGACCCGCACTGTAGCGCGGTGAGCAGCCGGTGGGCCGGCATCGGCCGGGCGAACAGGTGTCCCTGACCAGCGGTGCAGCCGATCGTCCACAACGCGCGGCGCTGTGGCTCGCTCTCCACGCCCTCGGCGACGACGGCCAGGCCGAGGCTGCGGCCGAGGTCGACGGTCGACCGGATGACGGCGGCCGATTCGGAGGAGGCCTCCATGCTCATCACGAATGAACGGGCGATCTTGAGCTCGTGCACCGGAACCCGGGACAGCATGGACAGCGACGAGTAGCCGGTGCCGAACTCGTCCATGGCGAGCCGTACCCCGGCGTCACGTAGCTGGCCGAGCACCTGGTCGACCACTTCGAGTTGGCTGAGGGTGAGGGTCTCGGTCAGCTCCAGGATGAGCCGCTCGGGCGGGACGTCGTGGGCCTGCAAGCGGGCCAGTACGGCACCGGGGAACCGCCGGTCGAGCAGGCTGCGCGGGGACAGGTTGACCGCGACCGGCAGAACGAAGCCGGATTCGTGCCAGGTGGCGGCGGCGATCAGGGACTGCTCCAGGACCGCGTCGGCGAACGCGGGGAGCAGACCGGAGCGCTCGACGGTTTCCAGGAAGCGCTTCGGGTCGAGACGGCCCCGGTCGGGGTGCTGCCAGCGGGCGAGCGCCTCTGCGGCGATCACCTCCCCGGTGCCGAGGTCGACGATCGGTTGGAAGTCGACGTTGAACTCGTGCTGGGCGACCGCGCGACGCAGGTTTCCGCCGAGCGCCAGCCGGCCGACGTCGGCGGTGTCCCGGCTGCGGGCGTAGACGGCGGTCCGGCCGCCGGATCGCTTCGCCTGGTACATCGCCACGTCGGCGCGGCGCAGCAGTTCGGCCATTCCGCCGCTGCCCGGTGCGACGGCGATGCCGCCACTGGCTTCGACGTTGATCCGCATGCCGTCAAGTTCCATCGGTTCACAGATCGCGGTGAGTAGCGCGTCCGCGCGGTGCGCGGCGATCGCGGGAGCCGGCAGCGTGGTCAGCAGTACGGCGAACTCGTCGCCGCCGAGCCGGGCCACCAGGTCACCAGGCTGCACGTTCGCGGACAGTCGCCGGGCGACCTGGATCAGCACCTTGTCGCCGGCGCCGTGGCCGAGCGTGTCGTTGATCTCCTTGAAGTGATTGAGGTCGACGAGGAGCAGCGCGGTGATCCCGCAGGTGCGCCGTCGGCCGAGCAGTTCGGAGCCGTGCTCCATCAGCCGGCGCCGGTTCGCCAGCCCGGTCAGTTCGTCCTGTGCGGCCTCGCGGGCGTGCCGTTCGGCGTCCTGGTTCAGCTGCCGGTAGAGCGAGGCGTTGCGGACCGCCGTGCACAGTGCGGACGCGAAGGTAAGCAGCGTGTAGTGCTCCCGGTCGGAGAACTTGACCGGGCCGGTCAGGCAGAGCCGCAGGGTGCCGACACTTAGGGTGCTGCCCGGACCGGCGAGCGGTACGGCGATCACGGTCCGCATGTGCGGGGTGGGGGCGCTGCCGGTGGGGCCGTCGTACTGCACACCGTCGCTGTTGCCTTGAACCAGCCGGGCAGGTTCGTTGAGTTCGATCTCGACCCGGTCGGTGGAGAACAGGTCGGCGGCCTGCACCACCGCGATGGACAGCACCGCGTCGAGGTCGACGACGTTGAGCGCGTCGGTGGCCCGGGCGAGCCGCTGCCAGGCCTGCTGGTCGTCGCGGGCCCTGGCATGTCCGGCGTAGGCCAGGTGGATGCAGAGCACTACGGGCGGAATCGTTACCAGTAGCCACTGGTCCGCCTTGAGGATCAGCAGGATGGCGACGATCAGCGGGAACCGGATCACCGCGCTGGAGAGCCGGAGTCCGAGGTTGTGCCGGAAGATGGCGCACAGTCCGGTTCCGGTGTCGCGGGCGATGACCGGGATGGTGAGCACCTCGTCGAGCACGACCGCTACGACATAGGCGGTGACGAGTGGACCGAAGAACGCCGTGCTGTAGATCGCCAGCTCCGGATCCCAGTTCGGCGTGTGCAGGACGGCACCAGCGGCGGCGGCGACGAGCATGTTCTTCGCGACGGCGAAGGTCGCCTTTATCCGGGCCATCCGTTGCACGATCATCGCGAGGCCGACGCCCAGGCCGGTGCAGAGCACCACCAGGGTGGCGGGTGCCACCGCGAGTCCGACCAGGATGGCGACTTCACTCCAGGCGATGGCGTGGGCCGTCGACCGGATACGGACGAACCATTTGACGGTGACCCCGACCGCGGCGAGGAAGACCAAGGCGGCGACGAGCGCCAATTCGTCGGCAGTGCTGACCAGCGACCCGGCGACGAGGTAGAGCGACGAGACGCCGACGGCCACCGCACAAACGGCGACGAGACCGACGAGCAGCACCAGCTGCCGATCGGTCTCGTTGTCGTGTCGAACCGTGCGGGTCACATCTGTTCCTGATCTTGTTGCGCTGCGTGGCCCGCAGAACTACTGCTCGTCATCGGTAGACGACAGTATCAGTACCATTCGTTGCTGCGCATGGTCTTCCCCTCCACTCGATTGGGCAGTTGATGCTGCCGGCTCTTGCTGACAGGAGAATCATAGAGTTGCGATATGCCACTTGCATACGGATAAATGTCCATATGCGCATGATTAGTCAAGATGGCGGCGGTTCGTCACCCTTGGTTATTGATCGCCGACGGAATGCATTCGAACAGTTCGTTCATAACCTTATGAATTCCTTAGGCGTGCACGATTTGGGGGCTGTAGTGGGTATCCGCGAAGGTGATCCGAGAAGTGCGGGTCGGTGGAGAAGCGGAAGGTGACATCCGGGCCGGCAGGTCGCCGGTACGGCCGGCCTGATGCCAACTCTGCCGCCAACCGTGGCGGTCGAGCCAGGGCCGACTGGTTTGCCCGATAGGCTCGTTCAGGTGACCGAGGTGCCGAACCTGACCCATGTCGATGAAACGGGCGCTGCGCGGATGGTCGACGTCACCGCCAAGCCGCCGACCGTCCGCCGCGCCGTGGCAGCGGGACGACTGCGTACCACCGGCGAGGTCGTCGAGTTGCTGCGCCGCGACGGTCTGCCCAAGGGCGACGCACTGGCCGTCGCCCGGATCGCCGGCATCATGGGTGCCAAGCGCACCCCCGACCTGGTCCCGCTGTGCCATCCGATCGCGCTGCACGGTGTGGTCGTCGACCTGGCGCTGACCGCAGACTCCATCGAGATCACCGCCACGGTGCGGACCGCTGACCGGACCGGGGTCGAGATGGAGGCCCTCACCTCGGTCGCCACCGCCGGGCTGACCCTGATCGACATGATCAAGGCGGTCGACCCGGCTGCGTCGCTGGACGACGTCCGGGTGCTGTCCAAGGAAGGCGGCAAGACCGGCGACTGGCACCGTCCGGCGGACCGGTCGTGAGCCCGTACGCCCGGGTGGTGGTCGCCTCCAACCGCGCCGCCGCCGGCGTCTACTCCGACACCAGCGGTCCGCTGCTGGTGTCCGGCCTGCGTGACCTCGGCTGCCGGGTCGACGACCCGTTGGTCGTCGCCGACGGCGAACCGGTCACGCAGGCGCTGCGCCGGGCGGTCGCCGACGGGGTCCAGCTGGTCGTCACCAGCGGCGGTACCGGGATCACCCCTACCGACCGCACCCCGGAGGCGACCCGCTCGGTGCTCGACTACGAGATCCCGGGGATCGCCGAGGCGATCCGGGCGGTCAGCCGGTCGGCGGTGCCGACCGCTGCGCTGTCCCGGGGCATCGCCGGGGTGGCCGGTCGTACGTTGATCGTCAACCTGCCCGGCTCCACCGGCGGTGCCCGCGACGGACTGGCTGTGCTCGGGCCGATCCTGCGCCACGCGCTCGACCAACTGGCCGGCGGCGACCACCCCCGCGCCTGACACCACCGCACCCCGGCCGCACACCTGGCCGGCGGATAGGCTCGGTCGGTGAGCGCCGAACCGACGACCGGCAGGGCCGCCCCGGCCGCCGGGCACCCACCCGTCGACTGGGGGCAGGCCCGCGCCCTGGTGCACGCCGCCGGCCGGGCCGCGCGCCGCCCGCCGGTCCGGCTGCCGTTGCCGCAGGCCGACGGGACCACCCTCGCCGCGCCGCTGACCGCCCTGACCGACCTGCCGGCCTTCCGTACCGCCAGTGTCGACGGCTGGGCGGTGCGCGGCGGTGCCCCGTGGCGGGTGGTGGGCCGGGTGCTGGCCGGCGGAGTGCCGCCGGAGTTGTCCGACGACGGCACCGCGGTGCAGATCGCCACCGGCGCGATGGTCCCCGCCGGGGCCACCAGTGTGCTGCGGGTCGAGGAGTCGACGCGAGACGACACCGGGTTGGTACGCGGCGAGCCGCGGCCGCAGCCGGAGTGGCGCTCGCCCGGCGAGGAGGCGTCGGCTGGCGAGGAACTGCTGGCGGCCGGTACGCCGGTCGACCCCGGGGTGATCGGTCTCGCCGCCTCCTGCGGCTACGACGACCTGCCGGTGTATCAGCGGATCCGGGCCGGCCTGCTGGTCTTCGGCGACGAACTGCTGAACACCGGGCCACCCGGCGCCGGTCGGGTGCGCGACGCGCTCGGCCCGGCGGTGCCCGGGTGGCTGCGCCGGTACGGCTGCGAACTGCCTGCCGAGGAGGTGACCGGGCCGGTCGCCGACACCCTCGCCGCACACGTCGACGGGCTGCGGTCGGCGCTGGCCGGCGCCGATCTGGTCTGCACCACGGGCGGCACCATGCACGGTCCGGTGGACCACCTGCATCCGGCGCTGGCCGAGCTCGGTGCCGAGTACGTGGTCAACACGGTCGCGGTCCGACCCGGGTTCCCGATGCTGGTCGCCCGGGTGACCGGTGCCGACGGGCGGGACCGGTTCGTCGCCGGGCTGCCCGGCAACCCGCAGTCCGCGATCGTCGCCCTGGTGTCACTGGTCGCGCCGCTGCTCGCCGGGTTGCAGGGCAGGCCGCTGCCGACCCTGCCCCGGCACCGGCTGGGGGCGGAGGTGCCGGGCCGTGGTGATTTCACCCACCTCGCCCTGGTGCGGATCGATTCGGTGAACCGTGCCGCGTACCCGCTGCGGCACGTCGGGTCGGCGATGCTGCGCGGGCTGGCCGCCGCCGCCGGCTTCGCCGTGATCCCGCCGGGCGGCGACGGCCGCCCCGACGACGAGGTGCCCGTCGTACCGTTGCCACTGCTGCCCGGGGAGCGTCTGCCGTGACCGTCCCGACCACCCGACCTGTCGTTCTGGTGTCAGTGACCTCGCAACCGCTCGACCTGGCCGCCCACGAGGCGGCGGTCGCCGACCCACGGGCCGGCGCGGTGCTGTCCTTTCAGGGCGTGGTCCGCGACCACGACCACGGCCGGTCGGTGCTCAGCCTGGACTACGAGGGCCATCCCAGCGCCGAGGACGTGCTGCGGGAGGTCGCCGACGAGGTGGCCGCCGATCCGGCGGTGCACGCCGTCGCCGTGTCGCACCGGCTGGGGCCGCTTGCCATCGGTGAGGTGGCCCTGGTGGCGGCGGTCAGCACCGCGCACCGGGCGGCGGCCTTCGCCGCCTGCGCCCGCCTCGTCGACGAGGCGAAGGCCCGGCTGCCGATCTGGAAGCGGCAGATTTTCGCCGACGGCACCGAGGAGTGGGTCAACTGCCCCTGACCTGACCGGAGGTTCGGGCGTCGGGCTGCCCGGTGCCGGTCGGAGCAGCCGGCTGGCGGTGCCGGATCTGCGGTCGCGGGTCGGTGTAGAACGCCGGCTCGGCTCCGGGCCGCCAGGGCAGCGCCGCGACGAGCGCGATCAGCGCCAGGGCGAGTGAGTTCTCCATCAGTACGCCGAACAGGCCGTCATGGTAGTGCGAGACCTGCGGCAACTGGTGCTCGTACGGCCAGATCGGCGACACCAGGAAGAGCAGGTAGAGCGCGATGGCAGCGGTGGCGTGCCGCATCCCGGTGAGGGCGGGGAACCAGATCGGGGTCCGTAGCCCGGCCACGCCGCTGATGCCGGCACCAGTGGGCGGGTAGGTGCGCCGCGAGATCAGCCCCTTGCTGGCGCTGCGTCGCCGCAGCGCCGCGTCGGCCAGCACGATGATCGCCGGGATCACGAAGACCAGGTGGTGCGACCAGCTGATCGGGCTGATCACGTTGGCGGTGAGGCCGATCAGGGTGAATGCGGTCAACTCGTCGCCGTCCGCGTGGGCGTGCGCGGCCCGGGACAGCCCAAGCGCCAGCAGCAGCAGGGCGAACGAGATCCAGAGCAGGCCGGGGGTCTCCATCGAGTCGTAGAGCCGGGCCAGCAGGCCGGCCAGCGACTGGTTCGGGGTCATGTCCGACACCCCGACCCGGCCGGTGTCCCACAGCACCGAGGTGAAGTAGGCGGCCGACTCGTCGGCGGCGACGATCATCGCGCCGACGGTGACCGCGGCGGCGGTGCCGATCGCGGTGGTGGCCGCCCGCCACTGCTTGGTGATCAGCAGGTAGACGATGAACAGGGCGGGAGTCAGCTTGATCGAGCTGGCCAAGCCGATGCCGACGCCGGCCCAGATGCCGCTGAAGAAGATTCGGCGCAGTGGGCCGCCGGTGCCCAGCCGGTGCGGCGTGGGCGCGGCACGCCAGCGCAACGCGACCAGGTCGGCGATGATCAGGCCGAACAGTAGCAGATTGACCTGCCCGTAACCGAGGGTTTCCCGGGACGGTTCGATGGCCACGGCGAGGGGCACCGCGAGACCGACGGTGAACCAGCGCGGCCAGCCGCAGCGGTCGGCGATCGGGCCGAGTAGCACCGCCAGCACGACGGTGAGGGCGGCGATACCGAATGCGACGTTGAGCCAGCCGGCGGTGATCATCGGAACCACCGCCATCGGCAGCATGGTGAGGCCGGCGAATGGTGGATAGGTGAAGCCCAGGGTGGTTTCCGGTGCGATGAATGCGTACAGGTCGCCGCCGTTGGCCCACCACGTGATCGCGCCGTGGTAGATGCGCATGTCGAAAAAGTTGTACGGCCGGCCGAACATGCCGATCGCGTACCAGGCGGCGTAGCAGGCCAGCGCGACGAGGCCGAGGCGCACGAGCGTGCCGCGCTCGACGTCGCGAACCAGGCGGCTCAGCGGCGCCGGACGACGTCGACCCAGTGGGGCGAGACGACGGACCCGGGATCGGACGTCCGCCACCATGATCTACCCACCCCCGGTCGTTGAATGCAGAGTCTGCTCAGTGCCCGTCCGAGCCTAGAACGCAGCGGCGTCCGGCGGCGGGCGCGTTACCCTACCGTGTCCGATCCCACACTAGTTCGCGACATTTCCACCACGTTAACGCTGTGTGCTGTCTTCTATCTCTTTCGTGGTCTTCGGTGCCCACTGCACACTGAAGTCCGATATCTACCGCCCATCGTTCGGGTCGCCGTTCGGCCGGATCTACAGATCAGCCGGGCAGTCGCCGGGCGGTGGCGGCGGACCGGACCGCGATCCGGGCGTCCCGCCGCGCAGAGTGCACCGCACGCCGCACCGACCGTCGGCTCCGCCGCACCGAGCGCTGGCTCTGCCGGACGGCCCGGCTGGTCCGCCAGCGTAGACCCGGCCGACCCTCAGTATCCGCAGCAGCGAGCAGCAGCCCGCCCAAAAGGCCCAGATTCTTGAAAAAGTGCACCTGATGGAGTTGTCGTTCGGTCGGTTCCGTCGCCGACCAGAATGGATGACCGGCCACCGTGGTGGGCACCAGCGAGGCCGCTAGCACCGCTGCGGCTGGCCGGGTCAGCCGACCGGTCGCTAACAGCAGGCCACCGGCGAGCTGGGTGGCACCGTGCAGCCGGACCAGACTCTCGGTGTCGGTCGGCAGTCGGGGCGTGGCCCGTTCGATCATCGGAGCGACCCGGTCGGTGACCGTCTTCGCCCGGTCGGCGTACTGCGCGGGGCTGGCCACCGCACGGGCGCCGCTGACGATGAAGATGCCGCTGAGCAGAGCGCGGGCAGTGGTGCGTACGGGTCTCATGCTCCCTGTCATACCCGGTCGGGCGGTCTGTTACCCGGCAAACCGGTGAGCTGTCGCATCGCGGCAAGGTTGCCGGGCCGCACCGGGCGTGGTCAACCGGGTTGGGTGCGCAGGTACCGGCCGAAGTGCGGCACGGTGAACGCGACCGTGCCGCGCTCGCCTGAGTAGATCAGCCCCTTTTTGATCAGGGCATCCCGGGCCGGGGACAAGCTGGCCGGTTTCCGGCCGAGGGATCGGGCGATCTCGGCGGTCGGCACCGCCGGGTCGATGTCCGCCGTCGCCGCCGGGTCCAGTGGTCCATCGCTCGTTTCGTCGTGGTATCCCTCGACGGCCGGTGCCGGGCCGTCCCCCGGGGTCGCCGAGGCGAGCACGGCCATCGCCCGCATGTACTCGCGCTCCGCCGGGGTGGCCCGTTCGAACCGGGACCCGAAGAACCCGACCGCGAGTTCCGCTTCCGCCTCCGGCGCGGCAACCCGCACGTCGGCGGCGGTGATCGGCGAGCGCGGAGCATGGTCCCAGGTGGCCTTGCCGTAGGCCTGTACGAAGTACGGGTATCCGCCGGACTTGTCGTAGAGCAGGTCGAGCGCCTTCGCCTCGTACTCGACCTGCTCGCGGGCGGCCGGCGCGGTGAGCGCCTGGTCGGCGGCGACCCGGTCCAACCGGTCGATCCGCTGGTAGCGGAACAGCCGTTCGGAGTAGGACTTGGCGGCGGAGAGCACCGCAGGCAGGTGCGGCAGCCCGGCTCCGACGACGATCAGCGGCCCGCCGAGCTGCGACAACTCGTGACAGGCCGCACAGAGCGCGGAGACGTCGGTCGCGTCGACGTCCTGCATCTCGTCGATGAACAGCGCGATCCCGGTGCCGACGTCGGTGGCCACCGCGGCGGCGTCGGTGAACAGCTCCACGAGGTCGATCTCGATGTCGCCGGAGTCGGCCCGCCCGGTCGCCGCCGGCACGTCGATGCCCGGCTGCCAGCGGTCGCGCAGCCGAGGCCGGGCGTTGCCACGTCCGCCGGCGGCCGGCGGGTTCGCACGCATCGCGAAGGCCTTCAGTACGCCGAGAAAGTCGTCGATCCGCTCGGGTGCCCGGTGCCGGGGCGCGAGCTCGCGTACCGCCATGTGTAGTGCGGCGGCAACCGGGCGGCGCAGCGACTGGTCCGGCCGGGCCTCGATCTTGCCGGTGCCCCAGAGCCGCGCGATGGCCTGCGACCGGAGCGCGTTGAGCAGGACGGTCTTGCCCACCCCGCGCAGGCCGGTGAGCATCAGGCTGCGCTCCGGGCGGCCCCGGGCGATGCGTTCCAGGATCACGTCGAAGACGTCCAGCTCGCGGCCGCGGCCGGCCAGCTCGGGCGGACGTTGGCCGGCGCCGGGGGCGTACGGATTCCGGATCGGATCCATGGCTGGCACCGTATCGGGCCGTCTAGCGTTTGGGCTAGAACCGGGTATAGGTCCCGATCGTGTCGGCCGACGTCCGCCGACACCTCGGCCGAGCTGCCCGCCGAGCCCCTGTCGGACCGTCGAGCAATGACTAGGGCTCTCTAGCGTGACAGCTAGAGAGCCCTAGTCATCGGTCGATAGCGGTTCCCGGTCAGAGCTCCTTCATGCAGAGCACGTAGTTGAGCAGCTGCTCACCGGTGTCGTGCGTGTAGGTGGTGTCGGTGTCCGGGTGGCCGAAAATCGGATCGTCACAGCGTTCCGTGTCGGTGGTCAGCGGAATGCGGGCCAGCACCTCGAAGGTGCCCGGATCGCAGGCAACCTTGCGCAGCACCGCGTCCTCGTCGGAACCGTCGTTGACCACACAGTCGCCGACCACGACCAGGTCGAGACCGCTGTCGGGCGGCGGCAGCGAACTGGAGTCCTCGCCCTGCTGATCGTCGGGCGTGCCGGTCGAAACGTCGACCGTCGGCAATTCCTCGCTGGCGGTCGAGGTGCCGCTGTCGGCCAACGCGAACAACCCGATCACACCGCAGCCGCAGAGCAGCAGCAGCAACACCACCGCGCCGATCACCAGCCCGATGATGAGCCCGGTGCGTGACTTCTTCGGCGGTGGGGCACCGGGCACCCCGGGCGGCGGACCCCAACCCGGCGGCGGTGGCGGTGGGAAGCCACCACCCGATCCGGGCGGTGGCGGGTAGCCACCGCCACCCGAGGTCGGCGGTGGTGGGTAGGCGCCGCCACCGGAAGTCGGCGGTGGGTAGCCGCCGGGCTGGTACGGCGAGGAGTAGGGCGTGGTCGGATCAGGGGCACCGGAACCCGGAGGCGGGTAAGCGGAGCCCGGAGGCGGGTAAGCGGAGCCCGGAGGCGGGTAACCGGACTGACCGGCGGGGTCGTCGGGCTGTCCCGGACCGGGGTAGCCCGGCGGACCGTAGCTGGACATGATCTCCCTAGCGTCGTCGCTGGATCAGGCGGAACGCTGCCCGCCTGGCACGAACCTCACCCGCCGGGCAGGGGTCCAGCGGATCAACTGTGCTACCGGAACGGTAACCAACGGCTGCCATCCAGCGGCAGCCTCACCGGTCAGTTCACCGCTGCCTGAGACAGAGCACGAAATCCAGGGCGTCGAGCTGACTGTTGAAGAAATACCAGTTGGTGTAGCCCTCGACGTCCGCGCACTTCGTCTTGGCGTCCTCTTCGCCGTCGGTCACACCATCGAAGCGGGCGAGTACTTCGTACGCGCCGGAGTCACAATCCGTGATCGTCAGGACCGGCGTCTCCTCCTCCGCCTCGGCCTCGTTGCGGACACACTGCCCTACATCGACGAACCGGGCGTCGTTTGACGAGGTCGGCGTCGGAGTGGGGCTCGGCTGGTCGATCTCGGCCGTCGGCTCGGGCTGCTCCGACGGGGCCGTGGACGGCGCCTCGTCCGGCTCGGTAGTCGGTGCCGTCAACTCCACCCCGGTGTCCGGCGTCTCGTCGCGGGTCAGAACGTAGATGCCGGCCGCGCCGCCCCCGCAGAGCAGCACCGTCAGACCGATCAACACGGCGAGTAGCCCGCCGCTCAGCCCACCGCGCCCGGACCGGCGTGGCTCCGCCGCCGGCTCCCACGCTGGTGTGGCGGCCGGGTGCTGCTGGCTGCCGTCGGAGTACGGCTGCTGGCCCCCGCCCGGCTGCTGCCACGCCTGGCCCCCGCCCGGCTGCTGCCACGCCTGATCGTCGGCCCCGGTCCAGCCCTGGGCCGGTTGGTTCGGCGACTGCCAGTTCTGGTCGCCGGCCGATGTGTGCTGCCCGTACCCCTGCCAGTCGGGACCGGCGGGCGGAGGCTGCCCGGTCGACCAGTCCGGCTGCGCACCGCCGGGCCACTGCTGGCCCGGTGCCTCGGTAGGCGCGTCACCCCAGGGACCGGGCGGCCCGCCCCAGGGATCGGACGGCTCCCGGTACGGCTCCGACGGCTGCCGATGCTCGGGCCACCGGTCTGGCTGCTCACCCGGGTACGGCCCGCCGGGCGGTCCGTATTGCGACATTTCCTGTCCTCCTGCGCGGCGGTTCCGGCCCCGGCTGTCCGCTCGGGTCGGCGATGACAAACGTCACCGTAGCGTGAGCACCCCAGCAGCTCACCTCCCCGAAGCGCGCCAACCGCCGGCCAACCACCGGATGGCCGGACGACGCACCAGGTCCGGCAGTTGCGAGTGACCGGGCCGGCGGCGGTCCGACCAGCCCCTACAGCAGGCGCAGCTGGCGGTCCTTGGGACGGCGCGGTCCTTCGTCGCCGAGCCGGTCGAACAGCCCTGCGTCGATCGCGTCCAGGAACGGCGTCGGCCGGGTCTCCCGCTCGCTGCCGTGCCGGACCCGGCGGCGGGCGTGCGAGAGGTAGAGCCGGTCCTGGGCCCGGGTCAGGCCGACGAAGAACAGCCGCCGCTCCTCGGCGACGTCGTCGTCGGTCGGCGTAGTACCGGGGAAGCGCAGCGGTAGCAGGCCGTCCTCACAGCCGACCAGGAAGACCACCGGAAACTCCAGGCCCTTCGCCGCGTGCAGGGTGAGCAGGGTCACCGCTTCGGCCCGTGGGTCCAGCGCGTCCACCTCGGCGCCGGTCTCCAACTGGGACAGCAGCATCGGCAGGTCGTCGCCGCAGCGGCGGGCCAGCGGGGTGAGCAGCTCCGCCGCGGACCAGATGTCCGCCGGCGACAGCTGCGGACCGGCCGGCACGTCCAGCGTCGGCGTGGTGAGCCGGTCGGCCAGCACCTGCCCAGCGAGCCGGACCCGGGCGGCCAGCGAACCGTCCAGCCCACCACCGGCGTGCCGTAGCTCGCGGGCGATCGCCGTCACCCCCGGCCGGTCCCGCAGCCGGTTGTGCGACCGCTTCTGCACCGGGACACCGGCCCGGGTCAGTGCGTCCACGATCGGGCCGGACTGCGCGTCGGTGCGGTACAGCACGGCGATGTCGGAGAACGACACCGACGACGTGTGCCCGTCGATCCGCCCGGAATCCAACGAGCGGTGCGAGATCCCGCCGACCAGTTCGTCGACCGTACGCACCACGAACGTCGCCTCGTCGGCGGCCGTGCCAGCCGGGTAGAGCCCGATCAACGGCGCCTGCGGATCCAGCCGGGCCGGCTCCAGCCGCCGGCCGCGGACCAGCGAACTGGGCGCGATGGCCTGCACCGCGGCGGCCAGGATCGGGGCCGCTGACCGGTAGTTGCGGGCCAGCCGGACCAGCCGGGCGTCGACGAAGTCCTCGGAGAAGCGCAGGAAGTAGCGGACGTCTGCCCCCCGGAACGAGTAGATTGCCTGGTCGGGGTCGCCGATCGCGCACAGGTTGCCGTCCGCCGGGCTGAGTAGCCGCAGCAGCTCGTACTGGTCGGCGTCGACGTCCTGGTACTCGTCGACGAAGATCCACCGCCAGCGGTCCCGGTAGCGGGCCACCAGCTTCTGGTCCTCGCGCAGCAGCCGCAGCGGCAGGGTGACCAGCTCGTCCAGATCGACCAGGCCGGCCGCGCGCAGCAGCTTTACGTACGTGGCATCGTCCTCGCCGGCCTCGGCGCGGGCCCGCTCCCGCTCGGTGTCGTCGGCGATGCGCAACGTCGCCGGCAACCCGGCCGCCTTCGGGTTCTCCCGCAGGATCGTCAACCCCAGCGAGTGGAAGGTGGCCACGGTGACGTCCTCGGCAACCGGGCCGAGTAGTCCGTCGAGCCGGTGGCGAAGCTCCTCGGCGGCCCGGCGGGTGAAGGTGATCGCCAGGCAGCGCTCCGGGAAGACGTTCAGCTCGGCGCACAGGTACGCGATCCGGTGGGTCAGCGTCCGGGTCTTGCCGGTACCCGGCCCGGCGACGATCAGCAGCGGCCCGCCCGGCGCGGACGCGGCGACCCGCTGCATCGCGTCGAGTCGGTCCAGCAGCCCGGTGCCGACCTCCTCCATGCCGGCCAGCATCGGCTCGAACGGCTCGTGCGGCGACGGCGTCGGTGGCGGCGGGATCGGCGGTGCCGCCGGCTCCTGCCCGGACCGCCCAGCCCGGCCCGGCCGCGTCGGCCGCCCACCGGAACCGGACCGGCCGGCCCCGGCCTTGGACCGGCCGGCCCCGGCCCTGGACTGTCCGCCGCGTCGGGCACCGGTTGGTGCCGGTTCGTCGGCGGCCATCGGCCCGTCGGCCGGGCGCTGCGCCGGCACGGGTAGGTCGAACAGCGCCTCCGGCTGACCGGCACCACCACCGGTGGCCAGCTCACCGGGCGCGAACAGGGTAATCACCCCGTACTCGCCGTCGTAGCCCGGCACCCGGCGGACTTCGCCGCGACGCAGCCGGGCGATCGCCTCACCGAGCAGTTCGCCGCCGGCCCGCCGGATGTCGTCCACCGGCACCTTGGTCAGGATGTCCAGTTCGGGGCCGAGCACGGCGACCAGGTTGACCACCTGGCCCTCGACGGTCTTCGACCGGGCACCAACCTGGTTGATCTCGCCGACGATTTCCGGCAGCGCCACCAGGTGGGTGACCTGCTTGGCGTTGGCCGGCCGGTGCCCGTCGGGCCGGTCGGCGAGATCCTCGACCCGGCTGAGCACCCCGACGGTGAGCGGTTTTCCGCACTGCGGGCAGCGACCGGCGGCCTGCCGGGTCTGCTCCGGAGCCCAGTTGACGCCGCAGTTGCGGTGCCCGTCGGCGTGGTACTTGCCCTCCTCGGGGAAGAACTCGATGGTGCCGACCAGCCCGTCGCCGGTGCGCAGCGCCTCACGTACCGCGTAGTAGTCCAGCGCGCTGTCCAGCACAGTGGCCTCCCGGGCCAGCGCCGGCGGCGAATGCGCGTCGGAGTTCGACACCAGTTGGTAGCCGTCGAGGCTGGACACCCGCCAGTTCATCGCCGGATCCGACGACAGCCCGGTCTCGACGGCGAAGATGTGCCCGGCCAGGTCGGCGTAGCAGTCGGCGATCGCGTCGAAGCCGGACTTGGAGCCGAGCGCGGAGAACCACGGCGTCCAGATGTGCGCCGGCACCAGATAGCCGTCCGCGCTCGCCTCCAGGGTGATTTCCAGCAGGTCGCGGGAGTCCAGCCCGAGGATCGGCCGGCCGTCGGAGCCGAGGTTGCCGATCCGGCCCAGCGCCGTGTTGAACCGGGCCACCGCGTCCAGATCCGGCAGGTAGATCAGATGGTGCACCTTACGGGTCCGGTCCCCACGCTTGTAGATCGTCGAGATCTCGACGCTCAGCATGTACCGCACCGGGTTGGTCTCGGCCGCGCTGGCCAGCCGGGGCGGCAGCCGGCGGGCGACGTCCCGTTCGGCCTCCGGGCTGAGCCGGTACAGGCCCGGCTCGG
Organism: Micromonospora sp. LOL_013; assembly: GCF_048060315.1. Classification (NCBI taxonomy): domain Bacteria; kingdom Bacillati; phylum Actinomycetota; class Actinomycetes; order Micromonosporales; family Micromonosporaceae; genus Micromonospora; species Micromonospora sp. LOL_013. The sequence goes on along the minus strand of NZ_JBHMIQ010000011.1, from coordinate 36,279 downwards.
CCGGGCGCAGCGACTCACGCAGATGCTCGAACCACGCCGGATGGGTGAAGTCTCCGGTACCGAGCAGGCTGACGCCCTTGCGCCGGGCCCACCAGGCCAGGTTCGACATGTTCAGGTCCCGGCTGCAGGCACGCGAGTACCGGGAGTGGATGTGCAGGTCGGCGATGAAGGGCCCGGGTCCCGTGGCGGAGCCGGGAGAGGGCACGGCGCGGTACGGGGGCACGCCGCATCCTGTCACGTGACCGGGCCGCCCGGCGTGTCGCCACGCGCGGAAACCCGCGAGACGTGACTCTCACTCGCCGCCGGCTGACCCGTTGCGCTCCTATTCGCTGCGCAGCTCGACCAGGGAGACCTGTGGCGGCGCGCCGACCCGCACCGGCGGACCCCAGAACCCGGCGCCGTTGGTGACGTAGACCTGGGTGCCGTCGACCGTGGCGAGGCCGGACACGACCGGTTGCACCAGCCGTACCGCCAGGTTGAACGGGGCGATCTGACCGCCGTGGGTGTGCCCGGACAGTTGCAGGTCGACGCCGTAGCGGGCGGCTTCGTGGGCCTGCACCGGCTGGTGGGCGAGCAGCACCACCGGACGGTCCGGGTCCCGGTCGCCGAGCGCCCGGTCGTAGTCCGGGCCGGCCAGCGGCCCGGACCCCTCGGCAATCTGCCCGGCCGGCCGCGCGGTCTCCGCGGTCGGATCGTTCACCCCGGCCAGGTCGAGCACCCCGCCCGGGGTGACGATCTCCCGGCGTTCGTTGACCAGCACCCGGAGGCCGAGCCGGTCCACCTCGGCGACCCATTCCTCGGCGCCGGAGTAGTACTCGTGGTTGCCGGTGACGAAGAAGCTGCCGTAGCGGGCACGCAGGTCGGCCAGCGGGGCGGCGGTGCCGCCGAGCTCGGTGACGGTGCCGTCGACCAGGTCGCCGACGACCGCGACCAGATCGGCGTCCAGGCTGTTGATCAGCTCGACGATCCGGGCGGTGTGCCCCGGCCCGGTCAGCGGACCGATGTGGATGTCCGAGACAGTGGCGATGCGCAGGCCGTCCATGGCCCGGGGCAGCCGGGCGATCGGCACCTGCACCCGGTCCAGCCGGGGCGGGCCGAGCGCCGTCCGGATGCCGTAGCCGGTGACGCCGGTCGCGGTCAGCCCGGCGAAGATGGCGGCACCGCGGGCGAGCAGCAGTCGCCGGCCGGGGTCCGGCACCGAATCGTCGGCCGGCCGGCCGCCGGGCAGCTCGGCCGGCGGTGGGGCGGACGTCTCGGCCGGTACGGTCACCGGCACCGTGGCCACTCTGCTCGGCTGGCGGCTGCGGGCCCGGCCGGCCAGCCGGGCCACCAGCATCGGCGGCTCCAGCACCAGCAGGACGACCAGCAGGTAGAACATCACCGCCAGCCAGACGTAGCCGGGCCAGGCCAGCCAGGACATCCCGGCGGACCGGGTGCTCACCATGGTCACCGGCACCAGGACCGCCAACCCGACGGCCAGCAGCGTGCCGGCCCGTCGCCACCGCCCCGGCCGGGTGGTGTCCCGGACCAGCCGCCACCAGAGGTAGCAGTGGATCAGGCCGGTGATCAGGGTCAGCGTTGCGACGAACCCGAGTACGGCGAGCACGGACGCGGCCCTCCTCAGCCGCCGGCGAACGGTGGCAGCACGTCGACCGTGGCACCGGCCGGCAACAGTGTGTGACGATCATGCCAGACGACGCCGTCGACCAGGAAACTCGCCACCGCCAGCACCCGACCCAGCCGGTCGCCGTGCCGACCGGTCAGCTCGGCCACCAGCCCGGCCCGGTCCAGCCCGGCCGGAACGGACTCGGCGGTCCGCCCGGCCGCCGCCCGCGCCCCGGCGAAGTAACGCACCGTCACCGATTGCTCGGCTTCATCCCGTGTCGGGTCGCCCACGGTCAGCCGCCGATCGCTGACATCGGGCGGGCCGGCTGCAGGAACGTCGGATCGTCGATGCCGTGCCCGGCCAACTTCCCGGCCATCGCCCGTCGCCACCGCTGCGCCAACTCGTCGTCGTCGGCCCCGGACCGCAACGCGCCACGCAGGTCCGACTCCTTTCGGGCGAACAGACAGTCGCGTACCTGCCCGTCGGCGGTGAGCCGGGTCCGGTCGCAGTCACCGCAGAACGGCCGGGTCACCGTGCCGATCACCCCGACCTTGGCCGGGCTGCCGTCCGACCGCTCGGCGCCGGCCACCAGCCAGGTCTCGGCCGGTGCGGCACCCCGTTCGGCGGGATCCGGCAGCAGGGTGAACTCGACCCGCAGCCGGTCGAGGATCTCGGCGGCGGTGACCATCCGGTCGCGGTCCCAGGACTGCTGCGCGTCCAGCGGCATCTGCTCGATGAAGCGCAGTTCGTAGCCGTGGCTCAGGGCGTACCGCAGCAGCGCCGGGGCCTCGTCGTCGTTGACCCCGCGCAGCAGCACCGCGTTGATCTTGACCGGGGTCAGCCCGGCCGCCGCCGCGCCGGCCAGCCCGGCGAGCACGTCCGGTAGCCGCCGGCGGTGCGCCAACTGGGCGAACCGCTGCGGGTCGAGGGTGTCCAACGACACGTTCACCCGGTCCAGGCCGGCGGCCTGCAGGCCGGGCGCCAACCGGTCCAGCCCGATCCCGTTGGTGGTCAGCGACAGCACCGGCCGGGGCCGCAGCGCCGCCGCGGCGGCGACGATCCCGGTCAGCCCGGGGCGCAGCAGCGGCTCGCCGCCGGTGAACCGCACCTCGGTCACCCCGAGCTGACGCACCGCGACTCCGATCAGCCGGGTCACCTCGTCGTCGGTCAGGATGTCCGGGCCGGGCAGCCAGGGCAGACCCTCCGGCGGCATGCAGTAGGAGCAGCGCAGGTTGCACCGGTCGGTCAGGGACACCCGAAGGTCGGTGGCGACCCGCCCGTACCGATCGGTGAGCCGGCCGTCGACGGGCCGTGCGCTCGATGCCATGCGCCGACCGTAGCGCGCCGGTGCGTCAGGATCGCAGGGCGGCGGTGCGTCAGGATCGCAGCGCGGCGCGTGCCGCGTCCGCGACGGCCGGGCGGTACGCCGCCCCGAACAGGGCGGTGTGCACCAGCAGCAGATGCAGCTGGTGCACCGGCACCCGGGCCGCCCACCCGTCGGCCAGCGGCCACTGCTCCTGGTAGGCGTCGAGGATCCGGTCCAGGTACGGGGCGCCGCCGAACAGCGCCAGCTGCGCCAGGTCGGTCTCCCGGTGCCCGCCGTGCGCCGCCGGGTCGACCAGCCGGCAGCGCCCGTCCGCGCCCCAGAGCAGGTTGCCGGGCCACAGGTCGCCGTGGATCCGAGCGGGCGGCTCGTCGCCGCCGTACCCGTCGATGCTGTCGACCACCTGCTCGACCAGGCCGGTCTCGGCGGCGGTGAGCGCGCCGTTGTCGACCGACATCCGCAGGTACGGCAGCAGCCTGCACTGTCCGAACCAGGCCGACCAGGGCCGGTCGGTCACCAGTTCGTTGTCCTGTGGCAGCGCGCCGACGAACCCCGGCCAGTCCGCCCCGAACCCGGCCGCGCCGGCCCGATGGGTGATTGTCAGCTCCCGGCCGAACCGCTCGGCAGCGGCCACGTCCGGCTCGCCCGGCTCGACCCACTCCAGGGCCAGCAGCTGCGGCAGCGCCACCAGCACCTCCGGCACCGGTGCCCCGCCGGCGGCGGCCAGCCAACGCAACCCGGCCGCCTCGGCGGCGAACAGGCCGTCCGGCAGCGGCCTGGCGGACCGCTCCGGCCAGGACTTGGCGAACACCGAGTTGCCGTCGTCGAGGGTGAGCCGGCTCGCCGCGCAGATCGACCCGCCGGAGACCGGTGTCTCCCGGATCCGCTGATGGGTGAGGAAGGTCGGCAGGTGCTCCGGGTGGGCCCGCAGGTACGCCAGATCCATGGCGGCACGGTAACCCGCGCCACCCGCCGTCCAGCTCGGTGGCGCAACCGGTGGTGAGCAGAAACGCCGCCACCAGGGAAACTACTCTGCGTGCCTGTGGATAACCCGGCGTGTCGTCCACAGGTCGGGTCGGGACGGCCACTTCCGGTCACCGTCCGGCGCGACAGTCTCCGGCATGACACCTACCGAACCGGTACCCACCCCCGATTCCGTTCCCGACCCGGCCGCCGACCCTGCTGCTGATCCGGCTGCCGGGACGGTCCAGGGCGCCGCGCTCACCGTCCGCGAGCCGGCCGACCTGATCGCCGCCGTGCCCTACCTGATCGGCTTCCACCCCGCCGACAGCGTGGTGGTGGTCGGGATGCGCGACCACACGGTCGTCATCGCCGCCCGCGCCGACCTGCCCGACGCCACGGTCCCGGCCGACGTCCGCGCGGCGGCAACCGCCCAGCTGACCTCTATCGTCGATCGTCAGCAGGTCAGCGCCGCCGTCGTGCTTGGCTACGGTCCGGCCGACACCGTCGACCCGGTCCTGCGGGACACCACCGACGCGCTGCGCAGACAGGGCACCGTACTGCTCGACGCGCTGCGGGTGGCCGACGGTCGCTACTGGTCCTCCTTCTGCGACGATCCGACCTGCTGCCCGCCGGAGGGCCACCGTTTTGACGCTGAGATCAACCCGGTCGCGGTCGCGGCCACCGTCGCCGGGCAGGTCGCCCTGCCCGACCGGGCCGCGCTGCGCCGCCAGGTGGAACCGGTCACCGGCCCGGCCCGGGCGGCGATGCGGGCCGCCACCGAACGCGCCCGGACCCGCCGCTCCGCGCTGGTCGACCACGCTCCGCCGGCCGACCTGCTCGGTGCCCGCACCCTGCGCCGGGCCGGAGAGAAGACGGTACGGATGCTGCTGGAACGGCAGGGCCGGGGCATCGCCCCGACCGACGAGGACATCGCCTGGCTCAGTCTGCTGCTGACCGACCTGGAGGTGCGCGACTACGCCTGGGAGCGGGTCACCGACGAGCTGTGGCAGGTCACCTTCTGGCAGGACATCGCCCGCCGGGCCGAGCCGGAGCTCGCCGCCGGGCCGGCCAGCCTGCTGGCCTTCGCCGCCTGGCGGGCCGGCAACGGAGCCCTGGCCCGGGTCGCCCTCGACCGGGCACTCGACGTCGAACCCGGCTACTCGATGGCCAAACTGATGGACGACGTGCTGGTCCGCGGCATCCCACCGGCGGCGCTGGGTCCGTGGCCCAAGCCAGACCGCAACGGGCGTAAGGGCCGGTCGGACACCCGCGCGCGCCGTCGACCCGACGGCGAGCGGCTCGACCGGGCCCGCCCCGCTGGCCGACGCCGCCCGTGAACCCGCTCCGCGCGGGCATGACGCGGAAGACCCCGGGCTCGCCCCGGGGTCTTCCGCGGTCGCGCCGGTGTCAGGACGTAGGCTGCCCCGATCCGGCACATCTGGTCCGGCTTGCCGGGCTCTGGTCCGGCGGTGTGGGCTGGCCTGGGGCGGTGGTCACCTGCTGACCGCAGACCGAGCACCTACCTCCTGACGCCATGAACGGACTCCTTCCGGAATCTGGTAGTCCGGGTGCGGGTCCTCGTTCGGCTCACCCGCGATGCCGCCCGGCCCGGTGGTGGCGGTCGCCCGGAGGAAGACGGCGCCGCCGTCCCGGCAGGTGATCTTCACACCGGCCGGGGACATGTGCACCCCGGTGAAGGCGCACGGCTCCCACGAGGTGAACTCTTCGGGGCGGGCGAAGTCCAGCAGTTGTACGGCGAACGCGAGCGTGCGACGCGCCCGCTCGCGAGGTGCGGGCAACTCGGCCGGCAACGACGCCGGTGTCGGTGTGGGCTTGCCGACGGCCGCCCACAGCATGCCGGTCGATCCCGTCGAGTAGTAGACCCGTACCCCGGCTGGCGAATTGCCGCCGGGCTCGGTGTCCTGCCCGTACCGACGGACGTCGGTGATGTCCGGGTGCTTGCTGGCCTGGAACAGTGCTTCGAGCACATCCAAGACTTCGGCGACCTGCATGTCCCCGTCTCCGATCCGAGGCTGTCTGCGCTGTTCAGGGCCGAGCATAGACACCGCTGGAATCTTGCGGGGATACGCGGCGCACTTCACGAGGTCGCGCCCTTGTCCGCGCGGTCGCCCTACGCCCAGCCGGCCTTGCTCAGGCTGTGCACTTCGCCAACGCGTGGCAGTGGGTCATCAGATGCCTTACGTGGATACTTCGGCCTTCCGGCCGGGTGCCCGGCGGCTTGCCCGAGTCGGATCGCCCGACGGCCCCACTCGGTCCGTCGCCGCGCCCGCATCCCGCCGGGCCTCCTGCGGATCACAGGGCGGGGGAAGGCACCCCGGCGTTGTTTGCCGATGCGAGGCTGAGATACCTAATCCCTTGGTCGATAGGTATCTCAGCCTCACATCGGCGCGTGAGCCGGTCAGGTAGAGCCGTGCGCGAGGACCTGGTAGCCGAGTTGCTGGTTGTAGGTCATCCGCGGGCGCAGGGTGGGACCAGTTCGGTCGCCTCGGTGGACCAGTGGTGTCCCCGGTTGCCGTCGAGTCGGCGGTGGCGGGCCGACGTCGTCTGCCGCTGTCGCCGCACCTCGCGGCGCAGGTGGTGCAGCCGCTGGGAGGCCGTCGACCGGCCGAAGCGCCAGTCGAGCCGCCGCAGCCACCAGTCACGGATCATCTCGGTGATCATTCTTCTCCCTTGATCGATTGGGTCGATGGTCAGGTTTCTGCGCGCCGGGGTAGTCGGTAGAGTCCGTGGCGTTGGACGAAGATCTCCCGCCGGTCGGCGGCGTTGCCGTGGCGGTCGATGACGTATCAGGTCAGCCAGATCCATCCCTCGACGCAAGGGTTTTCCCGACCCGGTCGCGGTCCTCGCAATGGGTTCGGTGTGGCTGAAGTCGGACGTCGAGCGCTGGATCCAGGAGAACCGGCGACAGACGTGAACTTATTGGGCACGCGGAGTCCGGCGGGCCGTACGGCGACCGCCAGCGTCGGGTTCAGTCGGTGAGGCGGTCGGCGCCCGCGTAGACGTTCATCGTCGATCCGCGCAGGAACCCGACCAGGGTCATCCCCGCTTCTTCGGCGAGGGCGACCGCCAGACTGCTCGGCGCGGAGATCGCCGCGAGCACCGGGATGCCGGCCATCCACGCCTTCTGGGTGAGCTCGAAGCTGGCCCGCCCGGAGACCAGCAGCAGATGACCGCGCAGCGGCAGCAGGTCCTCCCGGGCTGCCCAGCCGATCAGCTTGTCGACGGCGTTGTGCCGGCCGACGTCCTCGCGTACCACCCGGAGCTGCCCGTCGGCGGTGAACAGGCCGGCGGCGTGCAGCCCACCGGTGCGGTCGAAGCCCTGCTGGGCGGCGCGCAGCTGGTCCGGCAAACCGGCCAGGGTCCGCGGGCTGAACGTCGCCTGGTCGGCGGCCACGTCGAACCGGGACCGGGTGCGTACGGCGTCGATGCTCGCCTTGCCGCACACCCCGCAGGAGCTGGTGGTGTAGAAGTTGCGGGCCGGGTCGGTCTGCGGCGGCGGAACGTGCCCGGCGAGCGTCACGTCGACCACGTTGTACGTGTTCGGTGTGTCGGTGCCGGCGCACAGTTGGGCGGTCACCACGTCCTCGGCGGCCCCGATCACACCCTCGGTCAGCAGGAAGCCGATCGCGAGGTCGATGTCGTTTCCCGGCGTACGCATGGTGACGGCCAGCGGGGGACGCCGCGCCGCGCCGGCGGGGCCGACCCGGATCTCCAGCGGCTCCTCCCCGGAAATCGTGTCCATCCGACGGACCTGCCGGGTCGACCCACCGCCGACGTCGATCCGCAGTACGGTGCGCCGCTCGTTCGCCCTGCCCATGCACTCCATCCTGCCCCGGTCCGCAGGTGGCGAACGGGCCGGGAGGGCGGCAGCACTCGCCTCAGGTGCTGCCATATCGCTATTGGTGTACGTATGGCGGCCAAGAAGATCACTGTGACCCTCCCCGAGGAACTGGTCGAGGCGCTCGGCGAGGCTGCCCGCGACGTTGGCGTCCCCTTGTCGAGGCTGGTGGCGAGCGCTGCGGAAAGTGAGCTCCGGCGGCGGGTCGGGCGGCGGTTGGTCGCCGACTGGCAGGCCGAGCGCGGTGCGTTCGCCGTAGAAGAGATCGCTGCGGCACGTGCGGAGATGGCTGCCGCCGACGCCCAGGCGCTTCGCGCGCCCGGTCGGGCGGCCGCGTGACCATCCCTCACGTCTACGACACGGGGGTGCTGCTGGCGATCGACAGCAATGACCGACGGATCTGGGCGATACACCATCTGGCCGTGGAGGAAGGGCGGCGTCTGCTCGTCCCTTCCGTCGTGGTCGGCCATGCCTGGCGAGACACCCGCCGTCAGGTCCAGCTCGGACGGTTCCTGAGCAGCTGCGAGATCGTGCCAGTCGGTCTGGAACTGGCCAAATCGGCCGGGGTGCTGTGCGGGAAGGCCGGTACGCGTGACGTGGTCGATGCCAGCGTGGTCACCATCGCGCTTGCCTGCGGCGGGATCGTCTTCACCAGTGACCCGGAGGACATCGCGCACCTGTCGGTTGCCTCGGACGTCAAGCCAGGGCTGGTCATCCGCCGCCTCTGAAATCCGTCAGCACGATACTGGGCCCGAGTGCTTCCGAGGCATCTGTGACGCATCTGGGGCGACCGGACGGCTCAGTCAAGCGCAGCCTCCCGTACGCTGGAACGGGAGTCCCAAAGGGCGGAGGTGCCTGTGGCAGTCAAGCGCCGCCGGTTCGTCGAGCGTCGGAAGGCGCTCGGTTTCAGCCAGGAGACTCTCGCCGAGAAGATCGGCGTGGACCGTACGACGATCGCCCGACTCGAACACGGCGTCACCACCCCCTATCCGTATACGCGGTTGAAGCTGTGCAAGATCCTGGAGGTAACGGCAGAGCAGCTCGACCACTGGCTAATGGGTGGGGACGAGGACCTGTCTCCTCCTGTTCCTACACCTCGACCAACCGCCGCCGGCCCGGTTCCGGTCCGGTCAGAGCCGACGGGTGTACTCGACGACATGCATCGCCGCGAACTTCTCCGCCTGATAAGCGTCGCGGGTGCCCTCACGGCACTACCAACTGGAAGCCACGGGGCGGCTCTGCTCCCGGCGACCCTGGCTCATGAGGCCGGTGACCTGGATCAATACGCAGAACTCAACGCCCGCCTGTGGCAGGTCTTCGGGCTGACCAGGCCCAAGCGCCTCGTCTACCCATTGGTCCAGGAGCAGGCCGCCGTGCTGGTCGACCGGCTCGACCGGGCACGTACGGGGGCCGAGCACCGCAGGCTGTGCGTGCTGGCATGCGACCTGTTCCAACTGGCGGGCGAGATCTTTTTCGACGCCGACCAGTACGCCGAGGCTGCACATTGTTACTCGTTGGCGGCGTCGGCGGGTCGTGAGTCGCGTTCCTACGACCGCTGGGCCTGCGCCTTGACCCGGCAGGCGTTTGTCAACCTGTACGACCAGCAGTACAGCCGGGCCGTGACCGTGCTCGACGCCGCAGCACGGATCGCCCAACGTGGCGATAGTCAACTGTCCACCCGCCATTGGGTCGCAGCTGTGCAGGCTCAGGCGTTCGCAGGACTGGGCGACCGGGAAGCTTGCGAACACGCCTTGGATACCGCTGAGCAGGTGCACGGTCTCGACGGCCTGGCCAGTCCTGGTGGCTGGCTGCGTTTCGATGGAAGCCGGATATGCGAGGAGCGAGGCGCCTGTCACCTTGCATTGGGGCAGGTCGATCTGGCCGAGCGTGCGCTCTTTGCGGCCAGCGCCGGTACGATGTCGCCGCGTCGTCGGGGTGGCATCCTGGCCGATCTTGCATTGCTGAGCGCTCAACGTACCGACATCGATCGGATGCTCCGGTACGGCAGCGAAGCTGTCGGCATCGCCGAGCAAACCCACTCCGTCGGTTACCTGGGCCGGAAGGTGCAGGGCTTCCAGCGCCAACTCACGCCGGCCCTGTTGGCTGATGCTCAGGTCGCACAGCTGAACGACCGGATAACCGGCCTGCTGACGGCTGCAGCCTGACGGCGAAATGATCTGATGACGAGACGAGAGGAATCAGGGCCGATCATGACCGACGAGCGGGGTCGCCACTTCCGTGAGGCGTGGACAGCCGGGGTGCTCCGGCATTATCCGGGCGAGCCGAAGCCCGGTTACGTCGCCCCGTGGGAGGCCACCCCCGAATGGGAGCGACAGGCCGCTTCGGCCGTGTTCGGCCAGATTCACGACTTCGTGCAGGTCAGTTCCGGTTGCACAGCGAAGCTGAGCCGGGAGCAGAAGGGGCGTTTTGTGGCGTTGTGCTGGATCGCCCAGATCCACAAGCACTTCGACGATCCGAAGCCGTCGTACGTGGCCGACTGGGACGCGTTGCCAGCCTGGCAGCAGGAGACCGACGCGGACATCTTCGAGCATGTCGAGCGGATCTGCATTTCGGCGTGAGTCGGGGTGAGGTTGTGCTCAGCCCGCCGGCAGTCGACTGGCCAGCAGCACCCCGACGACGGCCCCGAGCACCAGGAATGGCCCGAACGGTAGCTGCTGGGTCCACCGGATCCGCCGGGCGACCAGCAGGACCACTGCCACGCCGCCCGAGCCCACGAAGGCGACCAGCAGCCCGAGCAGCACGATCGGCCAACCGAACCAGCCGAGCACCGCGCCGACGCTGAGCGCCAGTTTGGCGTCGCCCAGCCCGAACCCCCTGGCGCCGAAAGCCAGGGTGGTGGCGGCGAACAGCGCCGCGACGCCCGTACCGGCGATGACCGCCCGCAGCCAGGCCGCTGACGGCTCACCCAGCAGCACCGCCGCGCCGAACAGCGCCCAGGTCCCGGCGGCGGCCGGGTAGGTGAGCCGGTCCGGCAGCCGGTGCACCGCGAGGTCGACGAAGACCAGCGGGACCATCCAGGCCGCCCACCAGATCAGCGCCAGAACCACCGGCCAGGGATGGCCGGTGGACACCAACGCTGCCAGCGCCGCGATGGCGACCACCTCGACGGCGAACGGTGGCGGGCCGACCCGGGCACCGCAGCCGCCGCATCTGGCCAGTGGGGACAGCGACGCCATGGGGGACAGTGACCCCGCCCGGCCGGCCGCGCCGAGCGGCGTGCCGCACCGTGGACAACCGGTGCGCCACGGTTCGCCGGGTGCCACCGAGTGGACGGCGGCGGCCCGGCGCAGCACGGGCAGCACCAGCAGTACGCCGAGCAGCCTGCCGGCCTGGCCGGGCCGTCGCCCGGCGGGGGCCGGTGCCGACTCGGTCCCGATCGGGCGCTCGTTACCGGTGATCATCCCTGCGCCCTCTCCCGGCCTCCGCGACGTCGGTCACGGTCCGTGTTTTCATGATCGCTTACTTTCGGTGTCGACCGGCCTGGCGGAGTCCGGTCGACCGGTTTCGGCTCGCACCGTGGTCGGCTCACCGGTTGGCAGCGGTCGCGCTGGCCGTCGACTTCCAAATGGGACAGAATCCGGCGCAGGCTGGCAATTCGCGATGGCGACTGTCGGTTTTCGATCACCGCCGCCCACTTGACAGACGTACTCGGATGCGTCTTAGGGCGGTGATCGGAATGACCGGGCATCGCACCGCCCTCCATCGGGACCGGACTCGAAGATCGTAACCCTGAGTATTGTTCTGAATTGCCCCTGTTGCTGTCGCGGGCGTCAGCCTATGCTCCCCCCTTGAGCGATGCACTACCGCCGGGAAACATCCGACCGACCGGCGGAAATGCGTCGGTCGACACCTGGCCGGACCAGCCGGAGGCAGCACTGGATCATTCCAGCGGACAGTACGGCAACGCCCCAACACATCGATGTTGGCAATAGTGCTTGTCGCCCTGCGCCACCCTGGCCGGCCCGGCGGGCACCGAGGAGGACGGACGTGAGGCCAAGTCAGCGCCCCTGGCCAGCGGTGATGCTGGCCGCGTCGGTGCTCGCGGCTGCCGCACTCGTCGGCTGCGCCAGCGAGCAGTCCGCCACCCTGCCACCACTGCGCGTACCGGCGGCGACCGACGACCCGGCCACCGCCGAGGCCGCCGAAGCCGCGCTCGCCGCGTACAACGGCTACCTCGCCGCCGCCGAGAAGGCCGAACACGCGGCCGACCCCCACCACCCCGAGTTGAAGAAGTATCTGGCGGATCCGCTCCTGGCGCAGGTCCGGCTGAGCATTCGAGACGCGAAGGAGCACGGCGCGATGCGGATCGGCTCGCTAATCTCCGAACCGACGGTGACCGAGGTGAATCTGGATTCGGTCCCGGTAACCGTGGTTATCCAGGACTGCCTGGACGCCACGAATTACCGGATGGTCTACGCCGACGACACCGACACGGTCGTTCCCGGCACCGAAGTGAGTCGCTACCTGGCCACCGCCACCGCGACCCGCTACGACGACGGTCGCTGGCTGATCAGCGGCGGCTTCTCGCACCGGGACCAGCCATGCTGACCGGGGTCGCCGCCACCAACCGTCGCCGGTTCGCCGGGCTGGTCCTCGTCGCCCTGCTGACCGCTGTCGGGCTGACCGCCGCTGCACCGGCTGCCGCCCAGTCGTCCGGCGGCGGCTGCGCGGTCACCCAACCCGAGTGCGACGGCTGGGTCGAGGGGCCGGGCAACCCCGGCGGCCCCGGTCACGACGGCGGTGGCGGACCCGGCGACGGCGGCGGTGGGGACGGCGGAGCCGAGCCCTGCTACCGCGACGGCGTCGAGCTGCCCTGCTACGACGAAGTCCTCGGCTGGTTCAACCGGGAGAACGGGTGCTACTACATGCGGGCCGAGCCGCAGCCGCCGGACGCTGAGCCCGGCCAAACCGCGTATCAGATCAGCTGCGTCGCCGGTCTGGTCTCCCGGGACCCGGAGTGGCTCACCGACCCGCCGCCAGGCTATGGGGCGCCGCCGGACCCGTACGAGCTGCGCCGCCGCGCGTACGCCCGAATCCAGTTCGAGAAGCCGGTCATCCACACCGCGCCCGACCCGGACAAGCCCGGCCTGGTCGGTCTGCCGGTCTGGGTGTGGTCCGAGGAGTCCAACGCCGTCTGGGGGCCGCTTGATGAGGACGAGGCGGACCGCGACGTCAGCGTCCGGGTCGTGGCCGAAGTCGACGAGATCACCTTCAACATGGGCAACGGCGACAGCTTCAGCTGCGAACGGGACGAGGTCTTCGACGCGTACGACCCGGTGGCCGACAACCCCTGGAACCCTGGCTGCGGCTACGACGACGGCTACCCGACGCCGGGCAGCTACCGGATCGTCGCCACGGTCGACTGGAAGGTCTCCTGGACTTTTAACGGGGTCGAGCAGGGCGTCTTCGCGAACCAGCAGATGACGAGCGACCCCATCGAGATTGAGATCGACGAACTGCAGGTGGTACGGCGATGACCGTGGCGACGACACGTACCGGCCAGGGCGGCGTCGACGCCCCGGTCACCCCGCCGAAGATCGTCCGGCAGCGACGGGTCCGGCCCGGCCTGCTCGGGCTGGCGGTGCTGCTGATCGCCCTCGGCGGGCTCGGGTCCGCCTTCGCGCTCACTTCGGTCCGGTCCACCGGCTCCTACCTGGCCGTCGCCCGGGACGTGTCGGTCGGTACGGTGCTGTCCGCCGACGACCTGGTGACCGTCCAGGTGGCCGGTGGGCAGGCGATCAAGCCGGTGCCGGCCAGCCAGCTCGACCAGGTCGTCGGGCTGCGGGCAGCGGTCGCCCTGGTCCCCGGCAGTCTGCTCACTCCGGCGCAGCTGACCAACGAGCCGATGATCGGGCCGGACCAGCAGCAGATCGCCATCGGACTGCGGGCCGACCAGGTGCCGGCCCGGCAGCTGAACCCCGGCGACAAGCTGATCCTCGTCGGCACCCCGACGCGTAACGCCAGTGAGAACGCGGTCACCCGGTTCGACGCGACCGTGATCGACGTGGCCGCCGACGACCGCAGCGGGGTCATCGCCTACCTGGCGCTCGCCTCGCGGGACGTGCCGGCGGTGGTGGTGCTCGCCGCCGAGGACAGGATCGCGGTCGTGCTGGCCCCGGCAGCCTGACAGATGGCCATCGTCGCGCTCGTCTCCGCCAAGGGTTCCCCCGGCGTCACCACCAGTGCGCTCGCCTGCACGCTCTCCTGGCACCACCGGGTGGTGCTGGCCGAGTGCGATCCGGCCGGCGGGACGTTGATGGCTGGCTACCTCGGCGGTGCCCTAAAGGGCCGGCGGGGGATCGGGGAACTGGCGGTCAGCGAGTTGCGCGACGGCAACCTCGAGGAGGCCTTCTGGAGCCAGCTGGTCGACCTGGACGCCCCCCGCCGGGAGCGGCTGCTGCTGCCCGGCGTGGTCGACCCGACGCAGATCGGCAGCGTCACCCCGCTGTGGCAACGGTTCGCCGACTTCTTCGTCGGCCTGGAACACGGCCGTCCACCGTACGATGTGATCGTCGACTGTGGCCGACTTTACGTCGCTAATCCACCGTGGCCGGTCCTACGGGCGGCGACTGTCGTCCTGGTGGTGGCCGCCGCGCACCTGCCCGACCTGTCCAGCGCCCGGGCGGCGGTGACCACGATCGAGCGGGACTTCGCTGAGCACCGGGTGCCGCCCGGTTCGCTGCGGCTGCTGCTGGTCGGTGACGGCCACAGCCGCGCCGAGATCAGCAAGGCCCTGCAGCTGCCGGTGATCTCCCGGTTGCCGGCCGACCCCCGTACCGCCGAGGTGCTCAGCCACGGCGGCACCGTCAAGCTCAACCGGCCGCTGCTGCGGGCGGCCGGCGCGTTGGAGGTCCCGGTCCGTTCGCTGATCGAGCGACGGCAGGCCCGGCTGCGGTGGGCTACGCCGGAAGGGGTGCCTAATGCGATTTGAGCCAGTGCTGAGCGACCCCCGCGACGAGTCCGACAACACCGCCGGCCGGCCGCAGCGGCCGGCCCGGGACCGGCCGGACCCGCTCACCTCGATCACGCCGCCGCTCGGTCCGAACGGCATCCCGGGCGAAGCCGCCCCTGGCGACGCAGTACCGCCTGCCGCGACGCGGCACAGTGGCGTACCGCTGCGTCCAGCGCAGCACGGCCACAGCGCGCGGCACAGTTGGCCGCTGGTTGTCCCGGTCAGCGCGGCACCGGCGGGCAACACACCGGCCGCTCCGCCTACCCCGGGTGCACCCCGGCCCGGTATCCAGCCCGGTACCACACCGGCCACCGCGCCTCCCGTGACCCCGCCGCGCCCCGCCCCGCCGCCCGTCGTGCCGCCGCCGACCGCGTTGGCTCCAGCCACCGCGCCGCCGGCCACCCCCGACGCCACCGGCACCGGTGCGCTGGCCCGGCCGCGTACCGACTTCGCACTGGTCCGCGAGCTGCGCCGGGAGCTCAGCACCCGGCTCACCCGCTGGCAGCGGGGTCGCGAGTTCACCATTGACGAGGAGGACGTCGAGCGGGCCCGGATCGCTGTCGCGGTCGTCGCCGAGTACGCCGACCAGGTCCGCCGGGCCGGCACCCCGCTGACCGCGTACGAGGAACGGGTGCTGCTCGACCAGGTCACCGCCGAACTCGTCGGGCTCGGCCGGCTGCAGACCCTGCTGGTCGACGACACCATCGAAGAGGTTCACATCCTCGGTTGTGACCAGGTGCGGATCACCCGGCGCAACGGGCAGGTGGACTGGCACGCCCCGATCGCCGACAGCGACGACGAGCTGGTGGAGATCCTGCAGGCGGCCGCCCGCCGGGCCGGGGCCACCGAACGGTCGCTGTCCACCTCGAAGCCGACGCTGGACCTGCAACTGCCCGACGGCAGCCGGCTGGCCGCCGTCTACCTGGTCAGCCACCGCCCGTACGCGGTGATCCGCAAGCACAACACCCTGGACATCAGCCTCGACGACGTGGCCGGCGGCCGACCCGACCTGGACGAGATGATCGACGTGCTGGTCCGCGACTTCCTGCGGGCGTCGATGCGGGCCGGGCTGAACATCATGGTCGCCGGGCTGGCCGGGGCCGGTAAGACCACCATTATCCGGGCGTTGATGGACGAGATTCCGCCCGACGAGCCGTACGTGCTGCTGGAGGAGAGCCGCGAACTGCTGCCGGCCCGGCGTACCGACCGGCACCGGGCGGTGATGAGCTTCGAGGCACGGGAGGGGCACGGCGAACGCGGTTTCGACGGCCGACCGGCCGGTGAGGTGAGCATCGCCGACCTGATCCCGGTCTCGCTGCGGATGGGCGTACTGCGGATCATTGTCGGTGAGGTCCGGTCCCGGGAGATCGTGCCGATGCTGCAGGCGATGACCACCAGCCGCGGCTCGATGTGCACCATCCACGCCCGGACCCCGTCCGGGGTCGGCGAGCGGATCGTCGAGCTGGCCCTGTCGCACGGCCGGGAGATGACCGTCGACCAGGCCCGCCGGATGGCCGGCAACGCCCTCGACCTGATCGTCTACGTCACCGTCGAGGACGAGACCGGCATCGGCGGCCGCAAGCACCGGTTCGTCTCGCACGTCGAGGAGGTGATCGGGGTCGGTGAGGGCGGTCGGATCGCCACCACCACCGTCTTCGGCCCCGGCCCGGACGGCCGGGCGGTCCCCCGGCACCTGCCGGAACGAATCCGGGAGCAGCTGCTGCGGGTCGGCTACGACGCCCGGATGTTGTCCCGCTACATCGAGGCCGGCGTCGGTGCCTGGCGTCGGCCCCGGCACACCGTCCTGCGGGGGCACCGGTGAACCTGCCCGCCAACATCGAGGTGATCGCGGTCGTCGCCGGCGCCGCCTGCATCGGCGGCCTGGTCCTCGCCGTCGTCGCGCTGATCGGCACCAGCCGACCACCCGGGCCGCCGTCGCGCGCCGGGCTGCCGGTGCGTCGGCTCTGGCTGGGCTCCGGCGCCAGCCGCCGCGAACAGCGCCAGCATCAGGCGCTGCTGGTCGCCGCCGGGCTGGTCGGCGCGTTCGCCTTCCTGATCACCGGCCTGCCGGTGGCCGGCGTGCTGGTCGCGGTCGCCGTGCCGGGGGCGCCGTGGCTGTTCAACGTCGGCAAGGCCGAGCGGCGGGCGATCGCCCGGATCGAAGCCGTCGGCGAGTGGACCCGCCGACTCAAGGACGTCTCCGGCACCGGCCAGGGCCTGCAGCAGGCAATCATCGGCACGGTCAGCACCGCCCCTGAGCAGATCAACCCGGAGGTACGGGATTTGGCATCCCGGCTACAGGCCGGCTGGCTGGGCCGGACCGCGCTGCTGGCGTTCGCCGACGAGATCGGCGACCCGGTCTGCGACCAGGTGGCGGCGGCGTTGATCCTGCACCTCACCGACCGGGGCGAGCGGCTCGGTGACGTCCTGGGGTCGATCGCGAACGCGGCCGCCGCCGAGGTCGCCACCCGTCGCGAGGTGGAGGCGAAACGCACCCAGCCCCGGTTCGCGGTGCGGTTCCTGACCGTGATGACCCTGCTGGTCCTCGGGTACGGGCTGGTCAACCCGGACTACATGGCGCCGTACGGCACGCCGACCGGCCAACTGGTGATGGTCTCGCTGGGCGGCCTGTTCGTCGCGCTGCTCGTCTGGGTGCGGCAGATGAGCATCCCGCCCCGACCGGCCCGGTTCCTCGCCGCCCCGGACCCCGACGAGGTGCTGACATGATCCTCAACTGGCAGTTGACCGTCGCGGTGGTCAGTGGGGCGCTGATCGGCCTCGGGGTCTTCCTGCTGCTGCGGGAGACCAGCCCGGCCACGCCGGCGCTCGGGCCGGCGCTGCGCCGGCTGCACCACGCTCAGAGCCGGCCGGGTGTGGTCACCGCGGACAGTGACCTGGTCTGGCTGACCGGCGTGGTCCGGTGGCTGCGGCCACCGCACAAGGAGCTCGCCCTGCTCGGCCGGACCCCGGAGCAGTACGCCCTGTCGCTGCTGCTGTCGGCGTTGATCGGGCTGGTCGCGCCGCCGGTGCTGGGCATGGCGCTCGGCGTGGTCGGCATCGGCCTGCCGATCGCCGTACCGGTGGCGGCGGGCCTGGTGCTGGCGGCGGCGGCCGCGCTGATCGCCCACCAGGACGTGCTGAGCAAGGCCAGGCAGGCCCGGCGGGAGTTCAGCCGGGCGGTCTGCACCTATCTGGACCTCGTCGCGTTGCAGCTGTCCGCGGCGCACGGGCCGGTGCAGGCGTTGGAACGGGCGGCGAAGGTGTGTGACGGGTGGGTCTTCGAACGGATCCGGGAGGCGCTGCGGCTGGCCCAGCTGCAGATGCATTCGCCCTGGGACGAATTGCGGGACCTCTCCGACCAGATCGGCGTGCCGGAACTCGGTGACGTCGGGTCGATCATGCAGTCGTCGGGCACCGAAGGTGCCCAGGTGCACGAGACGTTGCGCAGCCGCGCCGACTCGTTGCGCGACCAGATCAGGACCGACAACCTGGCTCGGGCGGAGGCGGTCACCGGCCGGCTCGACATCCCGGGAGCGTTCCTGGTCTTCGTCCTGATCGGATTCGTCCTCTATCCCTTCCTGGCCCGGATCTGACCGCCCGGATCTGACCGCCCGGCGGCCATCGGCCAGACCCCCGAAAGGACAAGTCACCATGCAGATATTCACCCGCCTCTACCTCGCGGTGGCCGGCCGGATCGGCGAGCTGCGCGGGGCTGACGAACGGGACCGGGGCGACAGCCCGGTCCCCACCGCGGTGATCATCGTCGGCCTGGCGCTCGTCGCGATCGCCGTCCTCGCCTGGGCGTCGAACCTGGCGTTCGACTTCATGAACGCCAACCCGGATCCGACCAGCGACCTGCCGGACTCGGGCAACTTCCCGGGCGGCGGCGATTGATCGGCGACATGTGCTGTCACTTCGTCGGCCGGCCGGGCCGGACCATCCCCACCCCGGTGGTCCGGCCCGCCTGCACCCCGGTGGCCCGGCCCGCCCGGGACCGGGGCGCGGCGCCGGTCGAGTTGGCGATCCTGCTGCCGGCGATCCTGCTGCTGCTGTTCGCCTCGATCCAGGTCGCCGCGCTGTTCCTGGCCCGTACCGTGGCGTTGAGCGCCGCCCAGCAGGCGGTCACCGCCGAACGCGGCTACGACGCGTTGGGCAGCGGCAACGCCGACACCGGGGTGGGTGCGCAACGCGCCGCCGCGTTCCTCGCCGACGCGGGCGACTGGCTCGACCCGGACCCGCTGCCGGAGCCGTCGGTCGGCCCGGACGGGCGGTACGTGTCGTACACCGTCAGCGGCAAGGCGCTGTCCCTGGTGCCGGGGGTGACGTTCACCGTCAGCGAGACCGCCAACGGCGAGATCGAGCGGTTCGAGCAGGTCGCGGGAGGCTGAACGTGCGGCGACGCCATGCGGGCTGCGACCGGGGCCGTGACCGGGGCTCCGTCTCGGTGGAGGTGGCCATCCTCACCCCGGCGTTCCTGCTGCTGGTCGTCGTCGCCTGGGTGACCGGGCGGACCGTGCTGGCCCGCAACGCCCTGGACGCGGCAGCGCACGACGCCGCCCGCGCCGCGTCCATCTCCCGGTCGGTGACCGAGGCGCAGACCAACGCCGAGTACGCCGCGCAGCAGCGCCTCGACTGGGAGGGCATCGCCTGCGCCGGGGAGCCGGCCGCCGACTTTGCCCCGAACGGGGTGGACACCCTGACCAAGGCGTTCGCCACCGCGCCCGGCAGCACCACCGCGCTGATCCACGTCCGGGTCAGCTGCACGGTCCAGTTCGGCGACCTGGGGCTGCCCTGGGTGGCGCAGGACCGGCTGCTCAGCGCCGACTTCCGTTCCCCGCTCGACCGCTACCGGGGGCGGGGATGAGCCGCCAGCGGCCGGGCGGAAGTCGCCAGCGGCCGGGCGTCAACGGCGACGCGTCCGGTCACCGCGACGCGGGGCGGGTCAGTGTCTTCCTCGCCGTGGCCTTCCTCGCCGTAGCGACCGTCCTGGGGATCACCGTGGACGCCGCCGGCAAGTACCGCACCAAGCAACGGGCGGACAACCTGGCCGCTGAGGCGGCCCGCACCGGCGGGCAGCAGATCGACATCGGTCTGGCAGTCAGCGGGGCGGGCCAGTTCATCGACGTCCCGGCGGCCACCGCTGCGGTAGACCACTACTTCGACGGCATGCCCGGGGTGACCGGGTACACGGTCGAGGTCGCCCCCGATCAGCAGCAGATGACGGTGACCGTCGACATGACCTACGAGACCACCATGCTCAGCCTCTTCGGTTTCCCGCCGGGGATTGCGGTGACCGGGCAGGCCACCGCCGTGCTCCGGACCGACCCGTGACGGGAAGCCGACCCCTCGAGAGGAGCGGCACCATGCGCGCGACCCGCGTTTCCCCCGTCCGGCGCCTCGGGCAGGTCCTCACCGGCCTGGGTGCGCTGACCGTCCTGTTGATCCTGCTCGCTGGCGCACCGGTCGCGCTGATCGCGTTCGCCGGCAACCCGCTGCCCGACCACCTGCCCGGCATCGACGAGATCGGCACCGCGCTGACCAGCCGCGACGACGGGCAGCTGTTCGTTCGGGTGTTGGCGGTGGCCGGCTGGTTGGGCTGGGCGACGTTCCTGCTGTCGGTGCTGGTGGAGGTGCCAGCCCGACTGCTGCGGCGGCCGGCCCCGAAACTGCCCGGCATGGGCCGTCAGCAGCGGGTCGCCGCCGCGCTGGTCGGAGCGATCTCGTTGATCCTGGTGGCCGGTCCGGCGGCGGCGTACGCCGCACCGGGGCCGGTCGAGGCGACCTCGGCGGCGGTGGTGGGCATCGGGTTCGGCAGCGCCCCTGAGCTTGCCGCGCCCGCCGGCCAGCAGGCGACGCCGAACCAGCTCGTCGGTGCCTCCGGGCGGTCCGCCGCGTCGACACCGGCCGCCGCAGGCTCGCCTGCCCCGCTGGTCTCGCCGGCGGCGTTGCACACGCTCGCGTCGGCACCCACCGGCCCGGAAGGCGGCGACACAGCACCGACGGACCAGCCGGACGAGGCGGCGGAGCCGGCTGTGTACCGGGTCGCCAAGGGTGACTACCTCGGCCACATCGCCGACCGCTACCTCGGCGGGTTCAGTGACTACCAGGAGCTGGCCGACATCAACGAGATCGGCGACCCGGACCGGATCCGGGCCGGACAGCTGCTGCGGTTGCCTGCCGAGGCGACGGACACCGGCGTCCGGCCGCACGCCACCGGCACGGTCGTCACCCCGGCGGTGACGCCCGCCCCGGAGCAGCCGACGCCGGAGCAGCCGGCGGCCCCGCAGACCCCGCCGCCCGTCGACGTACCGTCGGACGCCGACCGCCCCGCCTCGCAGGTGGACAACGAGGCGACCGGCAACCTCGGCGGCGGCGTCTCCGCCGGCCGCTCCGGTCCGGTTCAGAACCTGAACCGTCCACTCGCGGTGACCGCGGTGATCACCGCGGCGAGCATCGTCGGCGCGCAGATCGGCACCATGCTCGGGCTGAAGCGGCGTACCGCCGGAACGTCCGGCGAGACCGGCCGGCACCGCCGCGACCGCGCCTGACCTGAGCCCGTACCGACGCGACCGCGCCGGTATTCGGCTGCTCAGCCGCCGCCCGGCCGGAGCTGCCGCTTGTCCGGCTTGCCGCTCGGCCCGACCGGCACCACGTCGATGAAGGTGACGGTACGGGGCCGGCTGGCCTGGCCGAGCCGGTCGACCACCAACTCGCCCAACTCCGCTGGGTCCGGCCGCTCGGCGGTAGCTGGCACGACGAACGCGTGCACGGCCTCCCCGCTGTGCTCGTCGGGCATTCCGACGACGTATGCCTCGGCCACGCCGGGATGACTGGCCAGGACCCGTTCGATCGGGCCGGCGTACTGGATGTTGGCGTCGACGATGATCACGTCACGGATCCGGCCGAGCAGGTACAGGTAGCCGTCGGCGTCGAAGCGGGCGAGATCGCGGGTCCGTACCCAGCCGTCGACGAACACGGCCGCCGTCTCGGCCGTCTCGGCCCAGTAGCCGGCGGCCTGGCCCGGGGTACGGACGAACAGTTCGCCGGTGCCGCCTGCCGGGACCTGGTTGCCTGCGTCGTCGCGGATCTGTGTGTCGACCGGGTCGGGCGGCCGGCCGACGCTGGCCAGCCGGGCCGGCACCGCGGCCATCTCGGCGGGGGTCAGCATGGCGATCAGGCCGGCCTCGGTCTGGCCGTACCCGTGGTAGACGACCGGCCCCAGCACCGACACAGCCTGAGCCAACCGGCCGGGTTCCAACGGGGAACCGGAGACCAGCAGGGCGCGCAAGGAAGCCAGATCGACCGGACCGGTCCGCTGGCCGGCAACCAACTGATGCAGCCGGGGCACGGTGATCACGCTGGCGGTCGCCCGCAGCCGGGCGATCGCGTGCGGCAGGAACGGTTCCGGGCCGCCGGTGGGTTCGGCGATCACGGCAGTGCCGCCGGCGGCCAGGGTCAGCACCGTGTACTCCATCATCACCTGGCTGCTCAGCGACCCGAAGACCAGGAAGCGGTCCAGCCTGGCGGCCAGGTCGCGGACGGCTGCCGGCCACCGGTCGGGGCGCGCCGCCCAGCCCGCACCGAGCGCGGCGTACGTCTGGAGGCAGCCCTTCGGGTTGCCGGTGCTGCCGCTGGTGTAGATGATCCGCCCGCCGTCCCCCGGACGGCCGGCGCAGTCCAGTGCGGCCGCTGACGGCGGTCCGGCGAGCAGATCGCGAACCCCGGTCGAGCCGGCGGAACCGCCCAACGGGCCGACGGCGTGCAGGTCGAGTCCGTCGGCTGCGACCCGTAGCCCGTCGGTCGCCGTGGACCGGTCGACCACCACCGCCCGGTTGGCCGGCACCGTGCCGCCACCAGTGAGGACGTGACGCAACTGTCCCGGTGTCAGCCCGGGTCGCACCCCGGCGACCCGGGCGCCGACCACCTGGGCGGCGATCATGGCGGCGAACGCCTCCGGCGAGACGCCGAGCGCCATCGCCACCCCGTCACCCGGCCCGATCCCCGCCGCCCGCAGACCGGTGCTGATCCGCCCGACAGCGTCCAGGAGCTCGGCTCCGGTGACGTGGCGCGCACCATGCTCGAACACCGTCCGGTCGGCGGCAGCCGCCAGTAGGTCCAGGATCGGCTGCGGGTACCCCGGCGCCGGCTCGGCCGGACCAGGCAGCTCAGCCGGCTCAGCTGCCGACATCGGTGAGGCACCCCTTCACGAACACGGCCAGCGGCTGTTGATGCACGCTCGCCAGGTCCCACTCGTTCTCCAGATTCTCGGCGAGGTGGTGCACCGCGCGTACCCGGCCGCCGCTGTGGAACCGCACCACCGGATGCAGGTAGGTGGCCTCGTGAGCGGCGTCGGCGTCGTTCTCCGCGACCCGGGGTACCGACACGTCGAACGGGTCGACCGAGTCGTGGTTCTCCCCGTACTCCAGGGTGACGGCGAAGGTGGGCAGGCTGGCACCGAGTCCACCGTCGGTCAGGTACGCCAGCGGCACCTCCTCGTGGTGGTACGCCGAGCCGTCCGGCCCGACGGTTACCACGTCGGCGAGCACGCCGAACTGCTGCCACAGCGCCGACGACCGGTTGACCCGGGCGACGAGTGCGTCGGTGATTGCCTCCGGGGTGGCGTCGAGTCTGGTGGTCGGCCAGCCGGTGCCGTGGTACCGGGCGCCGAGGATGCGGTACAACGCCCGTACCCCGTACCGGAAGCCGTGGATGAATCCGCTGGTCGACGTCTTGAAGTCGCGTTGCTGGGTGAGCGTGCCGGTGAAGTACAGGTCGGGCACGGTGGTCGACTCGAAGGCGGACGTCTGCTCGGGGAACCGGTCGTTGATGACCAGCCGGGGTCGGCAGGTGTCGTCGAAGATGCCGGCGTCGAACCGGAACCCGGTGCAGGCGATCACCCGGTCGTACCGGATCTCCCGGATGGCTTCGACCGTCCGGGCGTAGCGGAACCGGACCAGGTAGCGGCCGTCGGCGTCGCGGGTGATGCGCTCGATCGTGCCGTCGAGCACCGCGTTCTGCGACTTCAGCTGGTAACTGTCGAGGAAGTTGTTGTTGACCGCCCGCAGGTGGCCGACGTAATGCGTCTGCCAGGCGAACCGGACGGAGCGGGGACCGGCGACGTGGATGACGGCCGCCGTTTCCATCAGCGCGTCGGCGGTCTCGAATCCGGAGTTGCCCTTACCGATGATCATGACGCGCTGGCCGGTGAAGTTGGTCGGGTCGACGCTGACGGTGTCGTAACGTTCTGCCGTCTCGATGCCGGGGATCGGTGGGACGTACAGTTGCGACACTCCGGTCGCGACGATCACCCGGCGGGCGTGCCAGGTCCGGCCGTGTTCGTCGAGTACGGCGAACCCGTCGCCGTCGCGACCGATCCGCATCACCCGGGTCTGGTACTCGACCCGTACCCCGGTGGCGCTGGCGAAGTCGGCCAGGTAGCGGACCAGGTCGTCGGCTGCCGGAAAGTACCGCATGCTGTACCGGGTGAACAGCAGCTCCGGATCGTCGCTGAGCAGCGAGTTCCAGTCCATCCGCAGCCGAAGTTCGGCGTCGTCGTAGCCGGTGTGCACTTTGTTGATGGAGATCAGTTGCCGGTGTCGGGGATAGCGGGTGAAGAACGTGCCGGGGGCGGCCCCGGCCTCGAGGACCGCGTAGTCGTGGCCGTCGCGGTGCATCAGGGCGGCGAGCTGAATTCCCGCAGGCCCGGCACCGATGATCAGATAGTCGTGTGCCATGGCGCGACGCTAGCGGTGGGTATTCAGAGATTCATCAGACCCGATTGGCTGAATCCGGGTCCGGGTCCGGGTCTCGGGGCTGTCGGGCTGAGAGTGTTCTGAGATTCCGTGGTTACGGTCGGCGAGGTGACCAGCAATACGGTGACCGAGATCGATGCCATCGATCTGATCGGCCCCCTGCACCCGGCCGACCTACGGCGCGTGGCTGCCGCAGTGCACATCGAGGTCACTGCGGCGGTACGCGGCCGGGTGCAGGGTTGCCGTTCGTATCTGCGTGGCGTGCTCGACGGCGACCGGACCGTCTACGGTGCGACCACCGGCTTCGGCGCCCTGGTCGGCTTCGCCGGCCGGGACAACGACGCCGATCAGGCCGACAACACCCTGGCACACCTCGGTGCCGGTCAGGGCCCGGACATCGACCCGGCGGTGGCCCGGGCCGCGATGCTCGTCCGGGTGTGGTCGTTGGCCCAGGGTGCCTCGGGCGTGTCACCACATGTGGTCGACGCACTGGTCGCCATGCTCGCGACCACGTTCGCTCCGGCGATGCCCCGGTTCGGCTCGGTCGGGGCCAGCGGTGACCTGATCCCGCTGGCGTACGCCACCCAGTCGCTGCGCGGTCAGGGCCACGCCTACCTCGACGGTGAGCGGCTGCCGGCGGCCGAGGCGCTCCGGCGGGCCGGGCTGCGGCCGTTGACGCTCGACGGACGGGACGCGCTGGCGTTGGTGAACGGCACGTCGGTGACGACGGCCGCGCTCGGGACCGCGCTGCACGACGTCCGGGTGGCGCACCGGTCGGCGCAGCGGCTGGCCGCGCTGCTCGCCGACGTGCTCGGCTGCGACACCCACCAGTTCCTGCATCCGAGGCTGATCGCGGCGTACGGCCATCCGGGCGCGGTCGAGGTGGCGGCGCGGATGCGTGGGCTGCTGGCCGGGGCGCGGCCGTCGGGCAGCCGGCCGCTGCAGGAGGCGTACAGCATCCGGTGCGGTCCGCAACTGCTCGGCGCGGCCGAGGGCGCGTTGCGCTACGCGGACACGGTGTTGGCGGCGGACCTGACCGGGGTCAGCGACAACCCGCTGTTCTTTCCGGACGACGATCTGGTGCTGCACGGCGGGAACTTCTTCGGCCAGCCGGCCGCGTTCGCCGCCGACGTGCTGGCGATGGTCACCGCCCAGGTCGGCAACCTGGTCGAGCGGCAACTGGATCTGCTGGTCGATCCGGCCCGCAACGGTGGTCTGCCGCCGATGCTCGCCGCCGGCCCCGGCCAGCAGCACGGGCTGCAGGGTGCGCAGCTGGCGGCGACCGCGCTGGTCGCGCAGCTGCGCCGGGAAGTCGCGCCGGTCAGTTCGCAGAGTCTGCCCACCAACCTGCACAACCAGGACGTCGTGCCGTTCGGCACCCAGGCCGCGCTGCGCGCGGTGGACCAGGCACGGCTGCTGCGGCTGATCTGCGGCTCGCTGGCGGTCGGGCTGCGCCAGGCGGTGCACGTGGGGGCGCGTCGGCCGACCGCACCGGGCTGCGCTCAGCTGCTCGACCAGCTGGTCGAGGTGGTGCCGGCGATCGACCCGGACCGCCCCCTCGACCAGGACGTACGCCGGGCAGCCGACCTGCTCGACCACGTCGACGAGGCGGCCGGCGGTGGATCGACAGACGCCGGACCTGACCGGCAGGCAGCGGAACCTCGGTAATTGTCCTTCGTAGCGTCAGGCGGTGAATCAAGCGATGCTCGACTATCTGATCATCGGGGCGGGCCCGGCCGGGCTCCAGCTCGCGTCGCACTTCGAACAGTCCGGACAAGCGTCCTACCTGGTGCTGGAGGCCGCCGGTGCACCGGGCGCATTCTTCGAGCGTTACCCGCGGCACCGCCAGTTGATCTCAATCAACAAGCCACACACCGGCTCCACCGACCCCGAACTCAACCTGCGGCTGGACTGGAACTCGCTGCTCAGCGACGACCCGGACCTGCTGTTCACCCGGTACACCGAACGGTACTTCCCGCATGCCGACCTGATGGTGCGCTACCTGGCCGACTTCGCCGCCGCGACCGGCGTTCGGGTGCAGTACGAATGCCGGGTGACCCGGGTGGCCCGCGACCCGGCCGGTGGCTTCGAGGTCACCGACGGGTCGGGCACGGTGCACCGGGCGCGCCGCGTCGTGGTGGCGACCGGGGTGTCCCAGCCGTACGTTCCGCCGGTGCCCGGCATCGAGCTCGCGGAAGGGTACGGCGACATGCCGGTCGACCCGAAGGACTTTCTCGACCAACGGGTGCTGATCATCGGCAAGGGCAACTCGGCGTTCGAGACGGCCGACAACCTGCTGGAGACCACCGCGTTGATCCACGTGGCCGGGCCGAGTTCGATCCGGATGGCGTGGCGCACCCACTACGTGGGGCACCTGCGCGCGGTGAACAACAACTTCCTCGACACGTACCAGTTGAAGTCGGCCAACGCCATCCTGGACGGTGAGGTGCGAAGCATCGTCCGCGACGCGGCCGGTTACCGGGTGCGGTTCAGTTTCAGCCGGGCCGAGGAGGTCGTCAAGGAGCTGCCCTATGACCGGGTGCTGGTCTGCACCGGCTTCCAGTTCGACCCGTCGATCTTCGCTGCGGACACCCGTCCGGCGTTGACGATCAAAGACCGGTTCCCGGCCCAGACCGCCGAGTGGGAATCGGTGAACGTGCCGGACCTGTTCTTCGCCGGCACGCTAACCCAGCAACGCGACTTCAAGAAGTCGACCAGCGGATTCATCCACGGCTTCCGGTACGGCGTCCGCGCGCTGCACCGGATCCTGCGGCGGCGTTACCACGGTGAGGCCTGGCCGGCGGGGAAGCTCGACGCCGACCCGGTCGCGATGGCCGACGCCATCATCGCCCGGGTCAACCGCACCTCCGCGCTGTGGCAGGTGTTCGGGGTGCTCGCCGACGTGCTGACCGTGGCCGGGCCGGATGTCCGCTTCCACGAGGAGGTGCCGGTCGACTACCTGGTGGGCAACGGGCTGTCCGCGCCCGGCCACGAGCCGACCCACGCCTTCGCGGTCACCTTGGAGTACGGGCCCGAGCACGACCAGGTGGACCCGTTCGACGTGTCGGTCAACCGGATCGCCCAGGACTCGGCCGGCCAGGCGCACGACGCCGCGTACCTGCATCCGGTGGTCCGGCGCTACCGCCACGGCGTCGTGACCGACGTCCACCACCTGGCGGAGAACCTGGAGAACCGGTGGGACCGGCCGGACGTGCACCGGGCGCCGCTGGTCGCCTTCCTGGGCCGTTGCCTGGCCACCGTACGCGGATGAACGGGACCAAACTGCCCAGCGTCGCCGCCCCGGTGAACCTGGCCGACCTGCGGGCGGCGGCCCGTCGCCGGCTCGACCCGGCGCACGACGACTTCTTCGCCGGCGGTGCCGGCGACGAACGGACCGTACGCGACAACGAAGCCGCCTTCGACGCCTACCGGGTACTGCCCCGGGTGCTGCGCGGCGTCGGCGCCCGTGATCTGCGGGTGGAGCTGTTCGGCGAGACGGTCTCGATGCCCGTGCTGGCCTCGCCGACCGCCTTTCACCGGCTCGCCCACCCGGACGGGGAGGCGGGTTGTGCCCGCGCGATCGCGGCGGCCGGCACGATCATGGTGGTGAGCATGGCCGCCACCACCCCGGTGGAGGCCATCGCGGCCGCCGCCGCCAACGTGACGCCCCGTCCGCCGAAGTTGTGGTTCCAGCTCTATCCGCAGCCGGACGTGGCGTTCACCGAGTCGGTGATCCGGCGCGCGGAGGCGGCCGGCTGCGGTGCGCTGGTGGTCACCGTCGACTCGCCGGTGTTCGGGCGGCGCGAACGGGACCTGCGGCACGGCTTCCTGGACCTGCCCGACGGGCTGTGCTGCGAGAACATGCGCGATCCGGTGACCGGCGAGATCCGGACGATCACGATGGACGCCGCCCTGGACTGGCGGCGGATCGACTGGCTGCGGGAATCCACTCGGCTGCCGCTCGTACTCAAAGGCGTCCTGCACCCCGCCGACGCCGCGCTGGCCGTCGAACACGGGGTCGACGCGGTGCTGGTGTCCAACCACGGCGGGCGGCAGCTCGACGGCGTACCGGCCAGCGTCGACGCGCTGCCCGCCGTCGTCGACGCGGTCGCGGGCCGCCTCCCGCTGCTGCTCGACGGCGGGGTACGGCGCGGCACCGACGTGCTCACCGCGTTGGCGTTGGGCGCGGTCGCCGTCGGCGTCGGCCGGCCGGTGCTGTGGGGCCTGGCCGCCGGCGGTGAGATGGGCGTACGCCAGGTCCTGGAGCTGCTGCGGGCCGACCTGGACCGGGCGATGGCGCTTGCCGGAGCGGACTCTCCGGCCGCGATCACCCCGGACCTGGTCACCCCGGCGGTGGGCGGCCGAGCGTGGCCGGCGGGGGTACGCCGATGACCGGGTCCGGCGTACCCGTGCTGCTTGCCCTCGTGGCGGCGGCGGTCCTGGTGTGGACGCTGCCCCGCTGGCTGCCGCCGGCGGTGATCGGCCTGCGGCAGTGGGTGTTCGCCCGGGTGAACGGTGGTGAAGGGATCGCGGTGCCCGGCCCGCTGGTCGGCGCGGAGCACTTCGAGCGGGTGTACGCCCACCCGGCGGCGGACGGACGCAGCCGGGGCGCGGGCCTGTCCGATCTGTTCTGGTACTGGTTGTCTCCGGGGCCGCACATGCACCAGGAGCACCTCGAATCGGGTGAGCGCTACCGCACCGTGGCCCGGACCACCCGGCGGGTGCTGGCCGTGTCGCAGCGACGGTCGACGGAGTTGGCCGCCTCGGCCGCCCGCCGGCAGCTGGACCGGCTGCCGCCCGGGCGGACCAGCCTGGTGCGGCTACGCGACATGATGCTGCCGATCTGGGCCGAGGTCTACTACGAGCTGGTCTTCGATGAGGCGTGCCCGCCGGACGCCCGGGCGCTGATCGTCGCGAACGCCGGCGACGTGTCGTCCGCGCTGAAGTGCAGTGGGCTGCGGCACCTGAGCCGGCGGAACCGGTTGACCCGCTATCTGCGGGCCCGCGTCGACGCGGGGACCGCCCCGGTCGTGCTGCCGGAGCCGTTCACCGCCCAGGAGACCGCCTGGTACCTGCACGGTGCGTTCTTCACCACGGCGGTCGTGCAGATGTCCGAGGCGATGGCGCATCTGCTGCTGGCCGTCGCTCAGCATCCGCCGACGCAGCTCGCGGTGCGCCGGGCGTTGGACGGGCCGGCGGAGGCCGCCGATGAGCTGCTCGACCGGGTGATCGACGAGACGTTGCGGGTGCATCCACTGTTCGGGGTGGCGCACCGGATCACCTCGGCCCCGATCGAGGTGGATGCCGGCACCACTCTGCCGGCCGGCTCGGTGCTGCTGTTCAACTATCTGGCCTTTCAGCGCACCGGACCGGCCGCCGACGACGATTTCGACCCGGACCGTTGGTTGCGGCTGTCCCGGCGGGAGGCACACTTCGTCCCGTTCGGCGTCACTGCGAACCGGGCCTGCCCGGCGCGCGGCGTCGCGCCGGTGATGATGCGCGCGGCGACCCGCGAGGTGCTGCGCCGGTACGCGCTGGTCTCCTCGGTACGCCACGACCGGTCGTTGCCCAGCCGGGGTCCGTGTTACCTGCTCCCGGCCGGTTCGGGCGAGGTCGGGCGGCTGCGGCTGTGGCTGATGCGCACCGAGGACCGGTGGGCCGACGTCTGGCGAAGCCTGGTCCAGCTGGTGCTGGGCAGTGTGATGGTGCTCCACGCACGACGGCTGCGGCTGTGCGCGAACCACTTCGACCAGGCCGGGCGCTGACGCTGCCGAAACTTCGCTGGAGGGCCGATGAGTACGGTCGACCTGGCGCCACGGTTCTTCATTGCCGTGGCGGTCATCCTGCTCTGCTGCCGGACGGTCGCCTGGCTGCTCGGCAGGGTCGGCCAGCCGGCTGTGGTGAGCGAGATGCTCGCCGGGGTCCTGCTCGGGCCGTCGTTGCTCGGGCTGCTCGCCCCGACCGCCCAGCGGGCGCTGTTTCCGGAACAGCTGCATCCGGTGCTGTACGTCGTCGGGCAGATCGGCCTGGTGATGTTCATGTTCCAGGTCGGTTACGCGTTCACCACCCACCGGGTGGCCGACCTGGCCGGCACCGCCGGCGCGGTCTCGGCCGCCGGGGTGCTGGCACCGTTGGCGCTGGGCGCGCTGCTGGTGTTCGCCACCGCCGGACGTGTGCCGGTGCTCGCCGACGGGGTCCCGACCGGGGTGACGGCGGTGTTCGTCGGTGTCACCCTGGCGGTGACCGCGTTTCCGATGCTCGCCCGGATCGTCACGGAACGCGGGCAGGCCGGCACCCGGCACGGTTCGCTGGCCCTGGCCAGTGGCGCGATCGACGATGTGGTGGCCTGGATACTGCTTGCCGTGGTCCTCGCCGTGGCCACCGGTCGGCCCGGTCCGGCGCTGGTCACCGTCGGCGGGGCGGTGCTGTTCGGGCTGCTGCTCTGGCGGTTCGGGGCCCGGACGGCGGCGGCGCTGATTCGCGACGGCCGGCTCGGTGACCAGTCCCGGCTGCTGGCAGTCGTGACGCTGTTGTTCGCGGTGGCGTGGTACACCGACGAGATCGGGCTGTACGCCGTTTTCGGCGCGTTCGCGCTCGGTGCGGTGATGCCGCACGATTTGCGTACCGACCGGGTGGTGGAGACGCTCGTCCCGGTGTGTCAGACCGTCTTCCTGCCGTTGTTCTTCACCTATTCGGGCCTGCACACCGAGTTCGGCCTGCTCGGCGATCCGTCGGTGCTGCTGTTCGCGCTGGCCTGCGTGGCGGTCGCGATCCTGGGCAAGTTCGGATCATGCTGGTTGGCGGCCCGGCTCAGGGGCGAGCCGAACGGCGTGGCGTTGCGGGTCGGCGCGTTGATGAACGCCCGTGGCCTGATGCAGCTCATCGCGCTCAACATCGGGTTGTCCACCGGTGTCGTCAACTCTACGATGTTCACCGCGTTGGTACTGGTCGCCCTGGTGACGACGTTGATGACCACGCCGCTGCTGAGCTGGTTCGAACGTGTCGATCGCCGCCGAGGGGCCGGACCTGCGGCAGTCCTGATCGTCGACCCGCCGACCGAAGTCCCTAAGCATCGACAAAGGTCTATGTAATCTGGGTCTGGTGTGCGATTCTCGACAGGTGATGACGGCAAGCGTGACGTCGCCACCGGCACTGCGCCTGCTCCTGATCGAGGACGACGCGGACCTCGCGGGTCTGCTGACCGAAGTGCTGGCCGACGAAGGATACCGGGTCGACGCCGCCCGCGACGGACAACGCGGACTGCATCTAGGGCTTACCCGAGCGTACGACGTCATGGTCATCGACCGGGTGCTGCCCGCGATCGACGGGTTGAACCTGCTCGCCCGGCTGCGTTCCCGTTCGGTACAGGCCCGGGCATTGATGCTGACCGCGCTCGGCGCCGTCGACGACCGGGTCGCCGGCCTTGACGCGGGCGCCGACGACTACCTGGTAAAACCGTTCGAGCTGGACGAGCTGGCGGCTCGGTTGCGGGCGCTGTGCCGGCGCGCCTTCGACACCGCCGAGACGGTACGGGTCGGCGATGGCTGGCTCGACCTCGGGCTGCGGGACGTGGTGCTGCCCGACGGATCCCGGGTCGCCCTGTCGTTGCGGGAGTTCGACCTGCTCCGGGTGATCGCCATGACGCCGACGAGGGTGCACTCCCGGTCCGGGCTGCGTCGGCAGGTGTTCGACGACGCCCATGCCACCTCCATCGTCGACACCTACGTCTACTACCTGCGCCGCAAACTCGGTCGGTCGGTGATCCGGACTGTGCACGGGGTCGGCTACCGGCTCGGTGAACTCTGATGCCCCACCCGTCGGCCGAGCAGTTCGGCATCTCCTGGGCGGCCGCCGAACGCAAGGTCATCGCGCGGGCCCGGCTGCGCGTCGGCGCGCTGGTCGGCCTCGCGGTCACCGCACTGGTCACCCTGGTCGGCGGGATCGCCTACGGCATGCTCGTGCACGGGCAGGAGAAACAGATCGACCGGGAGCTGCGGTACACCGCCAGCCGTGGCGACCCGTCCGGGCCGCCGGGCTGCACCTGGCTGTTCCTGCGCGGCGGCGGCGAGCCGCAAGACGCGGCCCTTCCCGCACTGCAGACAGCAGGAGTCCCCGCACCGGCCGGATTCCCGCTGCGCCAGGTGATGGAGACGGTTGCCGCGACCGGCATCGAGCAGGTGACCAGGGTCGAGCGCAACGACACCGTCTACTTCGTCCTCACTCAGCCCCGGGACGGCGACACCATTCAGGCCGTCTTCGACACCCGTTACCACCTCGCCGACCGTCGCCAGCTGCTCCTGGCCCTGTCCATCACCGAGGGGATCGGACTGCTGGCCGCGCTGGCCAGCGGGATGGTCGTCGGCTGGCTCACGGTCGCGCCTCTCGCCGAGGCGCTCGCGCGTCAACGGCGCTTCATCGCCGACGCCAGCCACGAACTGCGTACGCCCATTGTCCAGGTGCACACCCGGGCGCAGGTGCTCGCCCGCCGGGCCCGTAACGGCAACGGCAACGGCAACGTTCCGTCCGAATACGCCGCCGACCTGGACCGGCTGGTCGGCACCACCCGGCAACTCGGCGAGGTGGTCGACGACCTGCTGCTGTCCGCCCGGCTCGGCGCCGCCCCGGCCGACCGTGCCTCCGACGCGCCGGTCGACCTGGCCGCCATCGTCGAGGACGCGGTCCTTGCCGAGAGCGACCGGGCACAGGAGTGCGGCGTGGTGATCGCCCTGGACCGGTCCGCCGGTCCGCTGCCGGTGGCCGGGGTCTCCTCAGCGCTGCGCAGGGTGGTGTCCGAGTTGCTGACCAACGCGTTGCGGCACTCCCGACCGGGCGGCCGGATCGATGTCGCCGTCTGCCGCACCGCCGTCGGCGACACGATCGAACTGACCGTCGCGGACACCGGCGACGGCTTCGACCCCGACGAGCGCATCTTCGACCGGTTCCATCGCGGTACCGGGGCGGACCGGCTGCACATCGGCCTGGGCCTGGCGCTGCTGCGCGAGGTGGTGACGGCGCACCGTGGCACCATCGAGGCCGCCGGCCATCCCGGTACCGGCGCGAAGTTCACCGTACGGTTGCCGGCTGCCGCAGGTCCGCCGGATCAGGGCAGTTGGGCCTGCACGACGCCGGCCACCACCCGGCTGCGCAGCACCTGCTGATCGGTGGCGGCCGGGCCGTGGGCGACGGTGCCGTCGGTGAGCCGGAACGCGCTGCCGTGCCACGGGCACACCACGCAGGCGTGGCCGTCCGCGCTGATCACCTCACCCTGGTCGAGGGGTCCGTTCTGGTGGGCGCAGTGGGCCAGCAGGACCGTGACGTCCTCGCCGTGCCGGTAGACCAGCACCGGTACGTCGTCCACCTGCCGGCTGATCATGCCCGATTCGGGCAGGTTGGCGAACTCGGCGATCGGGTGCCAGCCGGCGGAGATCCGGTGCAGCTCGGGCACTGCGTGGTTGACTCCAGCGGCCTGCTTGTAGGCGAGATGGCCGCCGAGGAAGCCGCCGGCACCGACCGCGGCGAGGCCGAGGAATCCGAGCGTACGGCCGGTCTGGTGGCGGCCGCGCAGCCGGGCGACCAGCGACCCGGCGTAGCAGGCGATGCCGACGGTGTTGGCGATCGCGTGCACCAGGCCGATCCGGCGCTGCTCGCGGGACAAACTCGCCCAGTCGTTCGCTCCGGTGACGGCCGCCGGGATCGCGGCGGCCGTGCCGACGCCGACCAGGGTGGTCGCGGCCCGTCGCTGTCCGGGCAGCATGTCGAGTACGGCAGCGCTCAACCAGGCACCCATCGGCACCTGGATCAGCACCGGGTGCAGCGGATGCCCCAGCCACACCCCGTGCAGCAGGTCGCGGACCCGTTCGTCGCTGATCCGCCGCTGGACGCTCAGCTGCAGCCGGTCGCCGATCCGGTCCAGCCCGGTCGCCTGCTCGATCCTCATCAACAGTGCCCGCATCGGCGACACATTCCCGAGCTCGGCCGTCTCAAACCCGTGGCGGGCGTCTCGCATCGGTTTTGGCCGAGATCAAGGTGACCCGGGATTCCAGGATCAGCGATCGCCGCCTCGGACGAGAGTTCGCTCCAAAAGGGTTACCAAGCCCATGACGATCAGGGCCGCTGCGATGATGGTCCCGGTGACCGCCCAGACGCCGGCAATGTTGAACTCGCGCGACGACCGCATCAGCAGCCAGCCGATCCCGGCCGTCGAGATGATCACCTCCGCGTTGACCATGCCCCGGATGCCACGGCTTACGCCAAGCCGGATCCCGGTGATCGCCAGCGGTAGCGCCGACGGCAACGTGATCTTCAGGATCGTCTGTGTTCGTGACGCGGCGTAGGCGTGCGCGAGCTGTTCGTGGGCTGGGTTGACATTCTTCAGACCGGCCTGCATGGAGACCACGATGGTGAAGAAGGAATAGAGGAACACGACGGCGACTCGGGTCGCCGCCCCGAGCCCGAACACCATCATCAGGATCGGAATGGTCGCGGTGATCGGCACCGACATGCCGGCGTCGATGTACGGCGCGATCAGCTGCTCGACGGTACGGGAGAGGCTCATCAGCACGGCCACTACGACGGCGGCACCGATCGCCACTCCGATGCCCATGCCGAAGGTCTTGGCGCTTTCCGACAGAACGGAGAACAAAATCCCGTCCTGAAAGAACGAGAGCCATGTGTGGTAGATCTCGGAGACCGGTGGCAAGGCTCGGTAGTCCGCCAGCCGGCCGAAGACCTCCCAGAGCGCCAGGAATACCGCCAAGGATGCCGCTGTCGCCCACGGAAACCTCATCGCTAGTGTCGCGTGTCGTAAGTGGTTTTGTGGTTCAGGTGCGGGACAATGAGGCATGTCTGTTGCCGCGCCACTGGCGCTTCGCCCGGGAGATGGGTCTCGTCTACGCGCGTTGACCCGGTCATCACAGTCGGCGGCGGGCCTGGCGCAGCGGGCGAGGATCGTTCTACTGGCCGCTGAAGGTATGCCGAACGCGGCGATCGGCCGACAGGTCGGAGTGTCGACACCGACGGTCCTGGCGTGGCGCAACCGCTACGACGCCGGCGGCATCGACGCGTTGGCCGACCTGGAACGCTCGGGCCGACCGTCGGTGGTCGACGAAGTCGCCATCGTGGTGCGCACCGTCTCCGACGACGGGCGGCCACCAGCGGACCTCGGAGTGACGCACTGGTCGGCGCGGCTGCTGGCCGACCAGCTGCGCCGGGAAGGAACACCGGTCAGCTTCGCCACCGTGTCACGTGTCTGGCGCAAATGGGGCCTGCAACCGCACCGGTCGGAGACGTTCAAGTTCTCCACCGATCCTCAACTGGAAGCCAGGATCCGGGACGTGGTCGGCCTGTACCTGAACCCGCCGGCCGGCGCGGTGGTGGTCTCGGTCGACGAGAAGTCCCAGGTCCAGGCGCTCGACCGGACCGCGCCGATCCTGCCGCTTCGCCCCGGACTGGCGGAGCGTCGGACCCACGACTACGTCCGCAACGGCACCACCACCCTGTTCGCCGCCCTGGAGGTGGCCACCGGACGCGTCAGCGCCGACGCCTGCTTCGACCGGCACTCCAACGTGGAGTTCCTGGCCTTCCTCAAGCAGGTCGCCAAGGCCCACCCCCGAGTACAACTGCACGTCGTGGTCGACAACTACGCCACCCACAACCACCCGAACGTCAAAGCCTGGCTGGCCCGACACCCCCGCATCACCATGCACTTCACCCCCACCAGCTGTTCCTGGCTGAACATGGTGGTGCGACACGCA
Organism: Micromonospora sp. LOL_013; assembly: GCF_048060315.1. Classification (NCBI taxonomy): domain Bacteria; kingdom Bacillati; phylum Actinomycetota; class Actinomycetes; order Micromonosporales; family Micromonosporaceae; genus Micromonospora; species Micromonospora sp. LOL_013. The sequence continues at coordinate 49 of NZ_JBHMIQ010000011.1, read as the reverse complement.
AGTCGCATGAGTACAGCGACACTCATCGAAGGGGGTGCGGCGTGACGTC